>NZ_BAAHCB010000012.1:58331-184695 GCF_054776215.1 Glycomyces tarimensis | reverse complement strand
GCCTCGGCCGCGGCGGCCAGGGCCGTGCGCAGCGCCGCGTCGCCCTGCCCGGCGGCGCGGGCGTGCCGGGCGGCCTCGAGCCCGACGGTGGCCTCGGCGAGGTGGGCGTGCATCGCCCGCCGCGCCTGGGCGTCGAGGATCCCGGCGGCGATCTCGGCCATCCACGGGCTCGCCGGGCGCACGAACCGGCCCTCGGCTCCGGCCAGGCCGGTCTCCACGAGCAGCTGCGCGCCCTCGCCGAGCAGACTCGGATGCGCCGGACGCCCGAGCAGGCCGAGCACGGCCAACGCGGTACGGCCGGGCCGGGGCAGGTCCGCGATCGCCGCCGCCGCGGCGGCGGCGGGATCGGCGACCTCGTCGAGGTCGATGACGGCGTCGGGGTCGCTGGCGCGGCGCGCGAGCGCGGTGAGCGCCAGCGGGTTGCGCCCGCCGCGCTCGCACAGCGCGGCCACGCGGTGGCCCGGCAGGGCCGGAGCGCATTCGCGGATGAGCGACGCGGCCTCGGCGTCGGTCAGGTCGGGCACCTCGATGACCGTCGCGGCCTCCAGCAGCCGCTCGCGAGCGGGGCCGGGGAGCCGGTTGGGGATGCGCAGGGCGGCGGCGACGGGCAGGCGCTCGGCCAGGACCGGCAGGACCGCGAGGGTCGCGGCGTCGCACCATTGCAGGTCGTCGATGAGCAGGACGCCGCCGCGGGTGCGAGAATAGACGGCCTCGGCCAGCAGCGGCAGGTCCTCGGCGGGCATGCGGGCGCGGGTGGCGCGCTCCAGCGCCAGCGCGGGGGCACCGGAGAGCATCGCCAGTCCGCCGCCGGCGTGGACGGGCCGCTTCGAGGCCGCGGCGAGGCGCTCGAGCAGCCGGGTGCGTCCGCACCCGGGCGGGCCGGTGAGGATGACCAGTCCGGTGCCTGCCAGAGCTTCGGCGGCCCGGCGCAGGACGTCGTCTCGGCTGGCAGGGGGCACCGTCGCCGCAGCCGCGGCGGGGACGGGCCGGTGTCGCTCAAGGCCGGTGGGGGGAGACGACGGGGCGGCCAAGGGGGCTCCTTACGCTCTGGCACGAATGGGGGAGGCGGCGTGCGCCTGCGGATTTGTATCGTCGTTGTCAGTCGACGGATCGCCGACGCCTCTCATGATATTGCGGAAGCTTCGATGCCGCAGACCGGCGTCGGGTGCCGTCGATGCCGAACCGAGGAAAGGGCGGATGCGTCAGCATGGTGGCAGGGCAACTCTCCA
Source organism: Glycomyces tarimensis (assembly GCF_054776215.1). Classification (NCBI taxonomy): domain Bacteria; kingdom Bacillati; phylum Actinomycetota; class Actinomycetes; order Glycomycetales; family Glycomycetaceae; genus Glycomyces; species Glycomyces tarimensis. Next base: position 183,466 of record NZ_BAAHCB010000012.1, on the reverse strand, counting down.
CGAGTGTGGCGGGCATGTGCGAGGAGCTGGCGGGCAAGGTCAGCGACACTTCGCGCACCGTCGTCGAGGAGGTGGCCGCCCGCTTGGGGCAGCCGCTGCGCGTCGCCGTCGCCGGACGTTTGAAGGCCGGAAAGTCGACCTTGGTGAACGCGCTCATCGGCCGGCGGGTCGCCCCGACGGCCGCCGGGGAGTGCACCCGCGTGGTCACCCAGTTCCGTTACGGCCCGGCCGACCGGGTCGATGTCGTCGACCGCCGCGGCGTCAAACACGCCGTGCCGCTCGACGCGGCCGGAATGATCCCCACCATCCTGCCGATCCCCGCCGACGACGCGGCCCTGATCGACGTGCAGCTGTCCTCCGACCGGCTGCGGGACCTCATCGTCGTCGACACGCCCGGCCTCCAGTCGATCAACACCGACATCTCGGATGCGGCCCGCGAGATGCTGTTCGCCGCTCCGATGGCCGACGACGTCGACGACGACTCCCGCGAGGCCGTCGCCGGCGCCGAAGCGATCATCTACGTGTTCACCCAGCAGGTCCGAGGCGACGACGTCGAAGCGCTCGAGGCGTTCGCGAAGGCCTCCCAGCAGCTGTCGAGCTCCCCGATGAACTCGCTGGCGCTCTACAACAAGGCCGACAAGCTCGCCCCCGGCCCCGGCCAGGACCCGTGGCCGGTCGCCGGGCCCATCGCCGAAGACCAGGCCGCGATCCTGCGCCGCGCCGTGTGCGACGTCGTCCCCGTCGTCGGGCTCCTGGCCGAGACCGCCGAGGCCGGCCTCCTGACCGCCGCCGACTGCGAGGCGCTGCGCCTGCTCGCCGGGCTCGACGAGGACAAGCGCGCGCTCATGCTCGCCTCCGCGGGCCTGTTCCTGTCCACCGAAGGCCCGGTCGACGTCGCCCAGCGGCGCCGGCTGCTCGAACGGCTCGACCTGTACGGCATCCACTTCGCGATCGCGCACCTGCAGGCGAACCCGCACCTGGCCACCGGCGAGCTCGTGCGGCTGCTGTTCGCCGCCTCCGGGTTCCCCCGCCTGCGCACCACCCTCCACCAGATCTTCGGGGTCCGCGCCGACGTCATCAAGGCCGGTTGGGCCCTCACCCGGCTCGACGCCGCCGCGGCCTCAGGGCCCGCCGCCGACCGCGACCTGCTGCGCGGCGCGGTCGAATCGATCGTGGCCCGACCCGAATACCACCGGCTGCCGCTGCTGGAGGCCGCCGCATCCGTCACCACCGGGCAGGTCCCCCTGCCCGAGGACATGGAGGCCGAAGTCGCCCGGCTCGCCCTGACCGACGACCCCGGCGTCGTCCTGGGCATGCCCGACGCGCCCCGGCCTCAACTGCGACGCGCCGCGATCGAGGCCGCCGCCCGCTGGCGGGCGTTCGCCAACGGCGGCGCCACGCCCGCGCAGGCGCGAGTGGCGAACGTGGTGCATCGTGGATTCCATCTGCTGGCCCAACGCCTCGGCTGAGAACGACTAAGGAGCAAATTGTGACGATTCGACTCGGCGGGCCCCTCGTAGGGGCGCTGGTCGGCCTCGCCGCCGCCGGCCTGGGCGCCGTGTTCATCGCAGAGGGCCTCGACTGGCGCACCCTCACCGTCGCCTGCGGATCGGTCCTCGTCGCCGCCATCGTCGCCGTCGCCACGACCCGGACCACCGCCCCGCCCGCCTCGATGCCCGCCTCCCCCGCGCCCGCCGCCGGCGGCACCGGGCCGATCCCGGCCGCGCAACTGGCCGAACCGGCCCGCGCCGCCCAAGCCCTGGCCGACCGGGCCGCCCTGGTCGAGGCGTGCATCTGGATGCGCGACCGCGCCACCTCACCGGCGCTGGCCTCCCAACTGGACCAGACGTTCCAGCGCGTCGGCGTCGCCGCCGTCGACGCGACCGGGCAGCGGTTCGACCCGGCCGTCCACGAGGCCGGCTCCACCGTCGCCGCCCCGGGCCCCGCCGAGGACGGCATCATCGCCCGCACCGAATCGGTCGGCTACACCGACCGCGGCCGCCTCCTGCGCCACCCGGTCGTCACCGTCTACCGCGGGCAGGTGCGCGCATGACCACCGCGACCGAGACCAAACCCAAGCCGAACCCGGCCGCGCAGATCCACAAGCTGTGCGTCAAGGCCGCCAAGGCCGGCACCGCGTCGCTGCGGTCGGTGGACGCCAAAGCGGCCGCCGAGGTCGACGAGGTCGCCCGCTGGCAGCCCGACCGGCCCGTCGCCGTCGTCGTCGGCGAGACCAAACGCGGCAAGTCGTCACTGGTGAACGCCCTGCTCGGCACCCCCGGCCTCTCACCGGTCGACGCCGCGGTCGCCACCACGGCCTACCTGGAGTTCTCCCACGCCGAGCAGGCCTCGGTGCGCGCCTGGCAGCCCGGCGCGGCCGACCCGATGCTGCTGGGCGTCGGCGACCTGCGCAACTGGGCCACCCGGCTCGGCACCATGCCTCCGGGCATGGTCCCGCCCAGGCGCATGCTCGTGGGACACCCCGCGCCGCTGCTCAAGCACCTGTCGATCGTCGACACCCCCGGCACCGGCGGGCTCGACCCCGACCACGCCCAGATCGCGCTCGAAGCGGTCTCCAGGGCCACGTGCCTCATCATGGTCACCGACGCGTCCTCACCGATGGCGAAGACCGAGCTGGACTTCCTCTCCGAGGCGTCCAAACGCGTCAACTTCGTCGTGTTCGCGCTCACCAAGACCGACACCTACCCCGGCTGGCGGACCGTCCTCGAAGAGAACCGGGCCCTCATCGAGGCCCACGCGCCCCGCTTCCGCCACGCCCCCCACTTCCCGGTCTCGGCCATGCTCGCCGAGCACGCCCTCGCCTCGCAGGGCCCCACCCGCCAGGCCCTCGCGAAGGAATCGGGCGTCGGCAAGCTCCAGCGGGCCCTCGTGCGCGTCTCCACCGCCGGCAAGGCCCTCGTCGCCGCCAACGTCGTCCGCGCCGCGCGCACCGAGTTCGCGCGCCTGGCCGCCTCCGCCCAGGCCGACATGAAGGCCTACGACCCCGACCCCGAGTCGGCCAACCGGCTCAAAGAGGAGAAGAAGCAGGCCATCGCCGCCAAACGGTCCGAGACCAAGAAGGCGAACCTGGCGTTGCGCGTGGAGACCCAGCGGGCCAAGATCGAAGTCCAGGGCCGCCTGCGCAACCACCTCCAGCAGCTCGAAGAGGCCCTGCTCGACGAGCTCGAGAAGGCCAACAAGAACACCCTGGAGACCCTGCCGCAGCGCGTCGACGTCGCCCTCCAGGCGATCGCCGCCCGGCTCTCCCACGAGCTACACCAGCGGTTCGTGCTCCTGGCCGAACGCGTCCTGCGGCAGGTGTTCAACGACGACGAACTGCGCCAGGCCACCAACTCGATCTCGGCGGGGCTGCGCGCCGCCGCCTCGGGGCGGGCCCGGCGCGACGCCAACGCCGACGGCGCCCTGCTCGTGGCCTCCTCGGCGGGCATGGCGATGATGGCCGGGCGCGGCGTCATGGGCGCGGCCTCCGGCGGCGCCGCCATGCTCGGCCTCGGCGCCGCCGGCGCGGCCGTCTCCGCCGTCGCCATCGCCTCCGGCATCGGCGTCGGCCTCGCCGCCGCCGCGTTCGTGCTCTACCGCCGCAAGATCGGGGGCGACCGCCAGGCCGCCAAGCAGTGGGTCCAGCGCGTCATCGCCGAGGCCAGGGCGAACCTCAACGAGGAGATCGGCTTCCGCTTCACCGAGGTCGAGTTCGTGTTCAACTCCACCCTCGACGACGCCCTCGAGCGCCGCGGCGCCGAATACGACGCCCGCATCTCGGCCGCCGAATCGGCCGCCAAAGCCGACCAGGCCGCCCGCGCGAAGAAGAAGGACGCCCTCAAGCAGCGACGCGACGCCATGGTGCAGAAGGTGAAACAGCTCGACGAGGTGCTTGCCAAGGCCCGCAAGCTCGTGCCAGGCGAGGAGGAATCCGATGGATGAGTTCGATGACTTCGACGAGCCGGCACCGCCCGGGCCCGAGGGATTCGACGACGCCGGCCTCGACGGCGACGACCCCTCCTCCGGCTTCGACGACTTCGACGACGCCGCGCTCGGCGACGAGACCGACCTGGACGCCCTCGACTTCGCATCCGACGCCGAGGCCGGCGACGACGGCCTCGGCGAGGCGCTCGGCGACGCGTTCGACCTCGACGCCGACTTCGACGACGACGCGCCCGAGGCGCCGGACGACGAGACCGCGTACGCCGCGACGGCCGAGGACATGCTCGTCGCCGACGCCGACAACCCGGCCCATTTCCCGCCCGAACTCGACCTGGACGTGCCCGAACCGGTCGACGGCTACCCATGGGTCGACCTCGACGCCCTCGGCACCGCCGAGGCCGAGCCGTGGGTCAACACCGTCGAATCCTCCGACTTCGCCGCCGCCGACCGCGACGACGTCGCCGCCGAGGCGCTCTCCCGATTCTGGGACGCGTGAATGTAAGCGAACCGTAAGCGCCCGCGACCCGACCGTCGACGCAGGTCGCGTGGATGATGGAGACGTGACCGAAGCAACCGTCCACACCGCCTCGCCCCGCGCCTGGGCCGGCGCCGGCATCGTCGCCGCCCTGGCCGCTCTGGCCGCCTCCCACCTGGTCGCCGCCCTGCTCGCGCCCCGGGCCGCGCCGCTGTCGGCGATCAGCGACGTCGTCATCGCCGCCGCCCCGCCCGAGGTCGCACAGTGGGCGATCGCGACGTTCGGCACCGCCGACAAACCGCTCCTGCAGGCCGGGATCGTCACCGCCCTCGCCGGCTTCGGCGCCGCCGCCGGCCTCGCCTGGCGCAAGCGCCCCTGGACCGGCGCGGTCATCGTCGCATCGCTCGCGCTGGCCGGGGCCGCCGCGGCGCTGACCCGGCCCGACCTCGGTCCGTCGGCGCTCACCCCGTCGCTGGCCGCCGGGGCGAGCGCGACCGCGGCCCTGCACTGGTGGGCGAGACGCGAGGCCGCGACCGACGGGGCCGGGCGGCGCCGCTTCCTGGCCCTGGCCGCCGGTATCGGCGCCGCGGCGCTGCTGCTGGGCGAGGTCGCGCGCCGCGTCGGTCCCGGCTCGGCCGAGGCCGACCGCCGATCGTTCACCGTCCCCGAACCCGACGCCCCCGCGCCCGACCCGGGCGCAGGCGCCGACCTCGACATCGAAGGGCTCTCGCCGTGGCGAACACCCAACGGCGAGTTCTACCGCATCGACACCGCCATCACGCCCCCCGCGGTCGACGTCGACGCCTGGCGGCTGCGCGTCCGGGGCCGGGTCGGCACCGAGCGCACCTACACGTTCGACGATCTGCTCGGGCGCGAACTGCTCGAACGCGACATCACCCTGTGCTGCGTCTCCAACCCCATCGGCGGGGACCTGGTCGGCAACGCCCGCTGGATCGGCGTGTCCCTCGCCGAGCTGCTGGCCGAATCCGACCCCGACCCGGCCGCCGACCAGCTCGTGTCGCGCTCATCGGACGGCTGGACTGCCGGCACGCCCACCTCGGTGATCTTCGACGGCCGCGACGCGCTGATCGCGGTCGGCATGAACGGCGAGCCGCTGCCGATCGACCACGGCTGGCCCGCCCGACTGGTCGTCCCCGGCCTGTACGGGTACGTCTCGGCCACCAAATGGCTCACCGAGCTCGAGCTGACGACCTTCGACGCCTACGACCCGTACTGGATCGAACGCGGCTGGGCCGGACCGGCGCCGGTCCACACCGCCTCCCGCATCGACACGCCCCGCTCCGGGGCCGACGCCGGGCTCGTGACCGTCGCCGGGGTCGCCTGGGCCCAGCACCGCGGCATCAGCGCCGTCGAGCTGCGCGTCGACGACGGCGCATGGGCGCCGTGCGATCTGTCCGAGGTCGCCACCGACGACACCTGGCGCCAGTGGAAGACCGATGTCGAGCTCGGTGGCGGCGAACACACCCTGACCGTCCGCGCCACCGACGGCGACGGACGGGTCCAGACCGACGAGTCCGCCCCGGTCAAACCCTCGGGCGCGACCGGCCTCCACAGTGTCACGATCACGGTGGCGTGAATTTCTCGGACCGCGCCGCACCAAAAAGGCCCCACCGGCGGTAGATTGGCTCCATTACCGTCGACTCGGCGCGATCATCCCCTCACTCGCGCCGACCATCCCCGTACGACCGACCGGGAGCCGTGTGGTGAACGAACCAGACCACTACCGCGTCCTCGGCGTGAGCCCGGATGCTTCCAAGGGCGAGATCCAGGCCGCCTACCGGCGGCGCCTGCGCCAGACCCACCCCGACCACGGCGGCGACCAAACGGCGTTCCACGAGGTCCAGGCCGCCTGGGAGACCCTCGCGGACCCGGGCCTGCGCCGCGAGTACGACCTGCTGCGGTTCGGACGCCGCGCCGCCCGCAAATACGGGCGGGCCGCGGCCCGACCCGCGCACCGCAAAGTCCGCGGCTGGAATGTCCGGCCCGCGGCCCCGGCGGCGAACACCGACGCCTCGGGAGCGCTCGTGGCCGTCCCCTGGTATGCGCGGCTGCACCGCAAACGCGTCGGCATGAAACCAGCACTGTGGATTGAAATGGCCGCATTCGCGTCCGTATTCGCCGTGTGGGCGATCAGCGGCATCGCGTTCTGCGCGGCCGCGCTCGGCTCCGCGGCGCCGCTGCCGATCCGCGCCCTGTCGCTGCCGCTGGTCTTGGCGGGCGCGATCCTCGTCCTCGGCCACGCCACCCGCACCCGCCGCAAACGCGAGCAGGCGCCACCACCGGCCCCCAAGACCCGCATCGCGCTCGCGCTCGCCGCCGGCGCCGCCGCGGTCTGGTTCGCCGGACCGGCCTCGCCGCTCGGCTGGTCGCTCGCCGCGTTCGCCATCGCCGGCGCGGCCCTGGTGTGGCCGCTGCGCCGCGTCCGCTGGGCCGCCGCACTGCGCCGGTCGGTCGGCGCCGCCCTCAAGGAATTCAACGCGTTCGGGCCGGCCGGCACCCGGCCCAAAGCCGACCGCCCCACCGGGAAGCTCCTGCGGGAGGTACTCACCAACCTGCCGGCGTCGCGCCTGTTCGTCGCCCTCCCGGCGACCGCGTCGGTGCGCGTCCCGCACGCGATCGTGTGCGGCGACCGGCTCGCGCTGCTGTGCGCCCCGGTCGGGCGCGACACCGGCGACGCCGACGCCGACAACCTCGCCGCCGCCGTCCAGACCATCGCCGACGCCCTCCCCGAGGCGTACGTCCACGGCTGGGTGCTGTGGCCGACCCTCCCCGAAGAGGGCCCCGCCACGCTCGACGCCGCGGTCAACAACGTGCCGGTCGCCTCGGCCGCCGCCGACATCGGCCTGTGGCTGGCCGCCGGCGGCGACCACTACGACCTGCCGGTCCTGCAAAGCCTGCGCGTGCGATTGGCGTCGGTCCCCGCCCAGCGGCCGGCAGCCCCGGAACCGGCCGTGCGCGCGTGAGGAAACGCACCCGGCCGCCCGGCCCGCAACTGAGTACAGTGCAAAGCGATGAACGCACTCCGCCGCGCCGACGCCCTCGTCGCCGACCGGCTGCGCCTGGCCGCGGCCCGCGAACCCGTCCCCGGACGCCCTGAGGGCGACACCGCCGCGGCACTGGCCGCGTCCATCAGCGCCGACTCACCACACGCCGACCGCTTCCGAGCCGAGATCGACGCCGCCGTGACCGGCACCGCGCTCGCCCTCGACGCCGCGAAAGCACACCCCGACGACCTGTGGGCACACGCCAAGGCCTCCCACCGGGACCCGACCGTGTGGTTCGAGCAGGCGGTCGTCCTCGGCCACCCCACCCACCCGCTCGCCCGGACCCGAGACCGACTGACCGCCGCCGAAATCCGCGCCTACGCCCCCGAGCACCGGCCCCGATTCGACCTGCCCCTCCACCGGCTCCCGTCGACGCGAACCGGCCCCGCCTGGCCGGCCCGCACCGACGACGGACCGCTCCTGCCACTCCACCCATGGCAGGCCGCACGCCACGGCCTCGGCGAACCGGACCGGACCTGGACCGACACCGCGCCGCTGATGAGCCTGCGCACCGTCTCGACCGGCGACCGGCACGTCAAATGCGCCGTCGACCTCCAGTTGACCTCGGCGGTCCGCCACGTCTCGGCCGCCGCCGCCCACAACGGCCCCCTCCTGTCGCGGCGGCTCGCCGATCCCGCAGACCGCTGCGGCATCACCGTGCTGGGCGAACAGTCGGCCATCGCGGTCGACACCGACCGCGACCCGCAGCCGCACCTGGCCGCGATCATCCGCCCCGCCCCCCACGTGCTCGGCTTCGACCGGGTCGTCCCGTTCGCGGCGCTGGCCGAACCGTGCCCCGCCACCGGCCGCCCGATCGGCGCCGCCATCGCCGGCGAGCGCCTCCAGGCGTGGTGGACCGACCTGATCGCCGCTTCGCTCGCGCCGCTGCGACTGTTCGCCGCCACCGGCGTCGCCCTCGAAGCCCACGGACAGAACCTCCTGATCGCCTTCGACGGCGACCGCCCGGCACGGCTGCTCTACCGCGATTTCGGCGGCGTCCGTATGCCCCGCACCGGCTCGCCCCCGCTGCGGGGCGAGGTCACGACCGACGACGAAGACGAACGCGTCCGCAAACTCCTCGCCGCGCTCTTCCCCACCACACTCACCGCCCTGGTCGACGCCCTCGCGGCCTGGACCGGCACCGACCCCGGCCAGTGGTGGCGCACCGTCGCCAAGGCGTCCTTCGAAGCCGCCGCCGACTCCCCCGCCCTGCGAGCGGCCCTCTTCGCCGCCCGCTGGCCGATCAAGGCCACCACCGCGATGCGCCTGGCCGACCACCCCACCACCGACATCTGGGCGAGCGTCGACAACCCGTTGGCGGACGCGTGAACCTCACCGCGAAGACCCTGGCCGCGGCCTGGCGCGAAAACCTCGGCGGCCTGCGCGAGAGGCCCGGCCTGCTCGACTTCGACGCCACCGAAGGCCCCTTCAACCAACTCGACGTCACCCGTCCGCCGGCGACCGGGCCGACCGAGCTGCTCGAGACCGTCCTGGGCGAGCCCGTCCCCGCGCACCTGGCCGCCGAACTCGCCAGCGCCGAGACCGGCCACGCCATCGCCGCCGCCCGCGCCCAGGCCCGAGCGGCGCACCTGGCCGCCCTCGCCGGCCGCACCCGATCGCCGTCCCTGGCCGCGATGCTCGCCACCTGCGGCCAGGGCCCCGACCAGACCGCCCGCATGCTCGAGACGCTCGCGACCGACGGCCACCAGCTCCACCCGTGCGCCCGCACCCGACTCGGCTGGGACCCGGCCGATTTCGCCCGCTACGACCTCGAGACGCCCCAGCCGATCCCGATCCGGCTCCTGGCCGACCCCACCGGCCTGCTGGAGCGCTCCGGGACCGACATGCGCGACCACGCCATGCTCAACGGCCTCGACCTGCCCGACCCGGTCGTCCCGGTCCACCCCTGGCAGCTCGAACACCGCATCCGCCCCCAGTTCGCCGAACTGTTCGCCACCGGCCGCCTCATCGAACTCGACCAGGCCGTCCCGGCGTGGCCGACCGCCGCGATCCGCACCGTCACCGGCCACGACCGGCCAGGCCACCTCAAACTCGCCCTGGGCGTCCACATCACCTCCACCACACGCGACATCTCCCCCGCCACCGCATCGCTCGCCCCGGCCCTGACCGCCGCCGTGGCCGGCCTGGTCGACCGCGACCCGGCGCACGCCATCGCGGCCGACCAGGCCGGCGTGTGGCTGCCCGGCTCCCGGGCGTTGACGGCGATCGCCCGCGCCTCCCTCGCCGAGACCGCCCCGGCCGGCACCGTCGTCGTCCCCGCCGCCGCGCTGTGCGCCCAATCACCGGTCACCGGCGTCTCGCTCGCCGCCGAATACGCCGACTGGGCCGGCGGCGCCGACGCATGGATCCGCGCCTACGCGGCCCTGGTCGTCCCACCGGTCCTGGCCCTGGCCTCCCGGCACGGCATCGGCCTCGAAGCGCACCTGCAGAACAGCCTCATCGCCTTCGCCGGCCCGCACCCGGTGCGCCTGATCACCCGCGACCTGGGCGGGGTCCGCCTGTGGCGCCCGGCCCTGCCCTTTCACCTCGACCTGCCACCAGGCAGCCCCGTCGACGCACCCCACTGGGACGGCGTCCGCGCCAAGGTCGCCTATACGCTGTTCCAGAACCAGTTGGCCGCGATCGCCGGCGCCCTGGCCCGCGACAGCGGGCTCGACACCGCCGCGTTCTGGGCCGACCTGGCCGATCTGGTCGCCGGCCTCGACCTGACCGAGGCCGACCGCGCCGCCTACCTGGGGGCGCGGATGCCGACCAAGGCGCTGCTGACCATGCGGCTCAACCCGGGAAGCGAGGCCCAAACGTGGGTGGACAATCCCCTAGGCGCGGACCGTCGATGACAGCGGTCACCGAATTCGCGCGGAGCCTGCCGGCCCCCGCGTGCGCCTGGATCTATTCCCCCTCGCGCCTGAGCGACCGCCTCGCGAGCCTGCGCGAAGCGCTCGGCGACCACACAGTCCTGTACGCGATGAAGGCCTGCGCGAACCCGGCGATCCTGGCCGCCGCCGTCGAGGGCGCCGACGGCGTCGAATGCGCCTCCGCCGGCGAACTGGCCCAAGCCGACCAGTCCGGCGCCGCCCGACTGGCCCTGTCGGGCCCGGCCAAGACCGGCCGCGACTTCACCGCCGCCGCCGAGGCCGCCGCCCCGGTGTGCGTCCACGTCGAAAGCCTGCGCGAGCTCGACGGCCTCGCCGAAGCCGGCTTCGCCGGCACCGTCGCCCTGCGCGTCAACCGCGGCCCGGCCCTACCCGGCACCCACCGCATGACCGGCGAGCCGACCCCGTTCGGCCTCGACCCGCGCGAGCTGCCCGCCGCCGCCGCGCACGCCGCCGACCTCGGCCTCGACGTCGTCGGCTTCCACCTCCACGCCGTCTCCAACTGCCTCGACGCCGACGCCTACGCCGCCCACGTCCACCGCAGCCTCGCCTGGTCGATCGAGGCCGCCGCACGCCTGGGCATCGAGCTGCGCTCCGTCAACGTCGGCGGCGGCCTCGGCGCCGACCCGCGCGGCGAGACGATCGACCTGGGCGCCCTCGAACGCGGCCTGCGCGGCCTGGAGACCGCCGGCGCCGAAGTCGTGTTCGAACCCGGCCGCTACCTCGCCGCCGCCGCCGGCTGGTACCTCGCCGAAGTCGTCGACCTCAAAACCACCGCCGGACAGGCCTTCGCGCTCGTCCGCGGCGGCACCCACCACTTCCGCCTCCCCGCCGCCTGGGGCTACTCCCACCCGTTCACCGTCGTCGCCACCGAACACTGGGCCCACCCGTGGCCCCGGCCCCGCATGAACGAGGTCGACCTGCGCGTCTGCGGCGAACTGTGCACCCCCAGAGACGTCCTCAACACCGGACAGCGGGTCGAGTCGGTCGCCGTGGGCGACCGCCTCCTGTTCGCCAACGCCGGCGCCTACGGCTGGGAGATCTCCCACGACCGGTTCCTCGACCACCAGCGGCCGCTCCAAGTCGTCATCGACGGCGCCTGAACCAGCCGCGCCGCCTGCATTAGCATGGACGGTCCCATGCCCGGCGGTGCGGCGACGGCCCTGCCGCACCAACGACCCGCACCACCCCGGACCGACACCTCACCACGGGTCGGGTGACGCGCACCACGCGTCACGTGACAACCTAAGAGCCTCTGAGATCCCCTCTCCCTCGAGGAGCAGTCATGCCCAACAAGCGTCACGCTCGCAAAATGTTCCGGGACGCGCAACGGCTGGCCTCCGCAGGCGACCACCGGACTGCGCTGACCGGATACCACCGCGCCGCCCACGAATACCGCTCCTCTCTCGCCACCCGCGACGACGACACCGCCCGCACCGAACTGGCCGAAACCCTCGGCCACATCGCCCACGCCAACACCCGCCTGTCCAGCCACGACCACGCCGCCACCGCCCTCGCCGAACGCCTCCACCACCTGACCGAACTCGCCCGCCCCAGGCCCGAACTCACCGAAGCCGAACTCGACCTCGCCGAAGCCCACCTGCGCGCCGGACACCTGCTGTCGGCCGCCACCCGCGGCGACAACGCCGTGCGCCCCTACGACCGGCGCGACGCGGCCGACCCGACCCAGCCGGCCTTCGCCCACCTGGCCGCCGCGCTGGCACGCAACGCCCGGATCCTCCACCACGCGGCCGACCCGGACCTGGCGGTCGGCGCGGCCGACCAGGCCGCACGGATGCTGCTGGCCACACCGGGCATCGACACCGACCCCGAACGGCTGGCGTATCTGCGGGAGGTGCTGGGACTCGCCGTCGAACTGCACACCGCCGCGGGCCGCGCCCCGTTCGCGCGATCGGCGGCGCGACTGCTCGCGAAATTCTTCCCCGAGGCCGCCCCGCCCGGGCCCGCCGGCGGCGACGCGCCCTTGACCCTGCGGGCAGCACTGGTCGCCGCGGGACGGCTCGGCGCGTTCACCGACGCCAACCTGATCGACCGGCTCTGCCCGGACCCGGTCTCGCACGCAGCGCCACCGGCGATCTCCGCACGCTGCGACCCCGGACTGGCGCCGGTGGCGCTGCACGCGGTCGTCGGCGCGGTCGAAGCCCTCGGATCCTCGCACTCGGCCGTGGCCTGGCGCATGGCCACCGAGATCCACTACCTGCTCGCCGCGGCCGACAAGCAGGGCGAGCGGAACCTGCGGTTGAACTTCCGCGACCACGGCCCGGTGTGGCTGGCGATGCTCCTGTCCCTCACCGACACGGCCGCGCACCGCCCCGACCTGGCCGCGGACCTGGCGCGGGTACTGGCCCAACTGCTGGAACGGCTGCGGTCCAGGCACGCGGCCGAAGGGCCGCTGGTGAGCGCGGCCACCCGGTTCATCGCCGCGCACCGCCCCGACCGGTGAGACCCGAAAACGCGTTGCCCACCACCGAGGCGCACGCTAGCGTCCGCCAGGTGAACGACGACCCCAAGCAGATCGTGCGCGACGGCTACAACGCCGCCTGGCGGCGATACGAGGAGGCCTTCGACGCCGAGGGCAAGTACGCCGCCGAGCTCGCCGAGCTGACCGCCCGCCTGCCGCGGGGGGCGGCGGTCCTGGACGTCGGCTGCGGCTCGGGCGTGCCGGTCGCCCGCGCGCTGGCCGCCTCGGGCCACCGGGTGACCGGGGTCGACATCAGCGAGCGGCAGATCGACGCCGCCCGCCGGAACGTCCCCGGTGCCGCTTTCGTGCGCGCCGACATCACCTCGCTCGCGTTGCCGGCCGCCGCGTTCGACGCCGTGGCGGCGCTGTACTCGCTGATACACCTGCCGCTGGAGGAGCAGCCGCCGCTGCTGGGCCGCATCGCCGCATCGCTGCGCCCGGGCGGCGCGCTGGTGTGCGCGACCGGGCACGCGGCGTGGACCGGCGGTGAAGCGGACTGGCTGGGCTCGGGCGCGCCGATGTGGTGGAGCCAGGCCGATGCCGCGACCTACCGGGAGTGGATCACCGGGGCGGGACTGGTCGTGGAGCGTGAGGTGTTCGTGCCCGAGGGCGAGGGCGGGCACGCCCTGTTCTGGGCGGCCCGTCCTCGCGCCTAGAGGACGGTGTCGGCGTAGTGGTCCATGGCCTCGCGCAGATAGCGGGCCAGGCCGGTGGCGACCTCGTCGTAGGTGGCGGTGAAGGCCGCGTCGTCGGTGTACAGCGCCGCGAGCCCCTTGTAGGCCTCGCCGGTCGGGGCGGTGCCCCACAGCCGTTCGATGAGGCGGTAGTGGTCGGCGACGATGTCCTGGGCGGCGTCGCAGTCGGCGCCGCGGCCGGCCGCGAGCTGCTCGGCCAGGCGCCGGTGGAGCGCGGCGAACGTCTCGGGGATCGCGGCGCGCTCGGCGGGGCTCATCTGCCGGATGGCCCGGTCGCCGGCGTCGACGACGGCGTCGCCCCAGCGGCGGCGCGCTTCGGCCTCGTATGCGGCTTGCCTGGTGGCGTCGAAGCCTTCGAACCAGGTCTCGGGTTCCATGGTGGTGCCCTCCTCGAGCTGGGTGATGGTGGCATCGACGCTGGCGGCCAGCCGGTCGAGGCGCCGACGCTCCTCGGCGAGCTGGTCGGCGTGGCGGCGCAGGGCCTCGATGGTGTCCAGGCCGCCGTCGAGGATCTCGCCGATGGTCGCCAAGGCGAGGCCCAGGCGCCGCAGCAGCAGGATCTGCTGGAGTCGCAGCAGCTCGGCGTGGCCGTAGCGGCGCAGGCCGCCGTGGCCGGTCTCGGCCGGCTCGAGCAGTCCGATGGCGTCGTAGTGGCGCAGGGTGCGCGCGGAGACGCCGGCCATCTTGGACACGTCGGCGGTCGTCCAGGTCAGCATCGGGATCCTCCCAAGTCGATGTGCCTTCGACGCTAGAAGCTGACGCTACGTCAACCGCAAGTCCATGTTTCAGAGACGCGCGTCATAGGCCGCGACCGCTCGGGCCCGTGGGTCGTTGTACCGGTGGGGCCGGCCAGTGCGGCCCCGGTGAGAGCCCCCCGCTCACGCGGGACAGGAACGCATGTGGCCCCCGGCATCGCCGGGGGCCACATGTTCGTCTCGATGCCTCAGGCGGCGCGGGCGGCGGCCTTGCGGAAGTCGCCGTTGAGCCGGCCGATCACGTCCAGTCCGATCTCCTTGGGGCAGGCGGCCGAGCACTCACCGGTGTTGGTGCAGCCGCCGAAGCCGGCCTCGTCGTGCGCCGCGACCATGCCGAGCACGCGCGTGTGCCGCTCGGGCTGGCCCTGCGGCAGCAGACCCAAGTGGGCGACCTTCGCGGCCATGAACAGCATCCCCGAGCCGTTCGGGCACGCGGCCACGCACGCGCCGCAGCCGATGCACGCCGCGGCCGAGAACGCCGCGTCCGCGTCCTGCTTGGGGATCGGCACCGCATGCGCGTCCGGAGCCGTCCCGGTCGGCGCGGAGATGAACCCGCCGGCCTGGACGATCCGGTCGAACGCGGTCCGGTCGACCACCAGATCCTTGACCACCGGGAACGCCCCGGCCCGCCACGGCTCGATGTCGATCACGTCGCCGTCGCGGTACTTGCGCATGTGCAGCTGGCAGGTCGTGGTGGCCGCCTGCGGGCCGTGCGGCTGCCCGTCGATCACCAGCGAACACGCACCGCAGATGCCCTCGCGGCAGTCGTGGTCGAACGCGACCGGGTCCTCGCCCTCGGCGATGAGCCGTTCGTTGAGCACATCGAGCATCTCCAGGAACGAGGCGTCCTCGGAGACGTCGTCGAGCTCGTACGACACCATCGCGCCCTTGGCTTCGGCGTTGGGCTGACGCCAGATTCGCAAGCGTAGTTTCACTTGTAGCTCCGTTGGGTGGGCTTGACGTATTCGAATTCCAGCGCCTCTTTGTGCAGCACGGGCTCCTCACCGGCGAACTCCCACGCCGCGACGTACGAGAAGTGCTCGTCGTCGCGTTTCGCCTCGCCGTCCTCGGTCTGGGACTCGGCCCGGAAGTGCCCGCCGCACGACTCGGTGCGGTGCAGCGCGTCGATGCACATCAGCTCACCCAGCTCGAAGAAGTCCGCGACCCGCCCGGCCTTCTCCAACTGCTGGTTGAGCTCGGCACCCGTCCCGGGCACCTTCACACGCCGGTAGAACTCGTCCTTGAGACCGCGGATGAGCCCGATGGCCTTGCGCAGACCCTCATCGCTGCGCTCCATGCCGCAGTACTCCCACATGATCTTGCCCAACTCGCGGTGGAAGGAATCCACGGTGCGGTCGCCGTCATTGTTCAAGAAGAACCCGATGCGCTCCTCCACCGACGACCGCGCGGCCGCGACCGCCTCGTGATCGGCCGGGACCTCCTCGAACGGCCCGTCCGCCAGATAGTCCGAGATCGTGTTCGGCAGCACGAAGTACCCGTCCGACAGGCCCTGCATCAGCGCCGAGGCGCCGAGGCGGTTCGCGCCGTGGTCGGAGAAATTCGCCTCACCCGTCACGAACAGGCCCGGAACGTTCGACTGCAGATCGTAGTCGACCCACAACCCGCCCATCGTGTAGTGCACCGCCGGATAGATCCGCATCGGACGCTCATACGGGTTCTCGCCGGTGATCCGCTCGTACATGTCGAACAGGTTCCCGTACTTCGCCTCCACCGCCTCCTTGCCGAGCCGGTCGATCGCGTCCGCGAAGTCCAAATAGACACCCAGACCGCCCGGGCCCACACCGCGGCCCTCGTCGCACACGGCCTTCGCCGCCCGCGAAGCGATGTCCCGCGGCACCAGGTTCCCGAACGCCGGATAACGGCGCTCCAGGTAATAGTCCCGCTCCGCCTCGGGGATCTCCCCCGGCGCACGGTCGTCGCCGCGCTCCTTCGGCACCCACACGCGCCCGTCGTTGCGCAGCGACTCGGACATGAGCGTCAACTTCGACTGGTGCTCACCGGACTGCGGAATACACGTCGGATGGATCTGCGTGTAGCACGGATTCGCGAAGTACGCGCCCTGCCGGTGCGCCCGCCACGAGGCGGTCACATTGCAGCCCTTCGCGTTCGTCGACAAGAAGAACACGTTCCCGTATCCGCCGGTGGCCAGCACCACCGCATCGGCGATCTCAGTGGTGATCTCGCCGGAGACCAGATCACGCACCACGATCCCGCGAGCACGCCCGTCCACGACGACCAGCTCGAGCATCTCGTGCCGCGTGTGCAACGCCACCGTCCCCGCCGCGACCTGGCGCTCCAACGCCTGATACGCCCCCAGCAGCAGCTGCTGACCGGTCTGACCACGGGCGTAGAACGTGCGCGACACCTGCGCGCCGCCGAAGGAACGGTTGTCGAGCAGACCCCCGTACTCACGGGCGAACGGCACACCCTGCGCCACACACTGGTCGATGATCTCCGTCGACACCTCCGCCAGACGGTGCACGTTCGACTCCCGCGAACGAAAATCCCCGCCCTTGACCGTGTCATAGAACAACCGGTGCACACTGTCACCGTCATTGCGATAGTTCTTCGCGGCGTTGATCCCGCCCTGCGCCGCGATCGAATGCGCCCGCCGCGGCGAATCCTGGAAACAGTAATTCGCCACCCGGTACCCCAACTCGCCCAGCGTCGCCGCCGCCGACGCACCGGCCAGACCGGTACCCACCACGATCACCCGCAACTTCCGGCGATTCGACGGGTTCACCAACCGGCCCGAGAAACGCCGCCGCTCCCAGCGCTCACTGATCGGCCCACCAGGCGCCTTCGTGTCGGCGACCGGATCGCCCTCGACGTAATACTCGCTCTCGCTCATGCTCAACTCACCAGCCCGAAAGTCACCGACAAGGGCACGATCGCGAACCCGACGGTGACGACTACGGCGACAGCGAACGCAACCACTTGCGACCGCCTCCGCCACTTGTTGTCCGGCCCCGCAATGGTCTGCACGGCCGACCAGATCCCATGCCGCAGATGAAAGCCCAAGGCGACCACGGCCAGCAGATAGAACACGGTCACCGGCCAACGCTCCGGCGCGAAGCCCTCCACGACCGCCCCATAGGCGTCGGGCACGTCCTTGACCGGGTTCACCGTCCGAAACGTCAGATCCAGCAGATGCCAGACCACGAACGCCAGCAGCGTCACCCCGCCCCACCGCATGGCCCCCGCCGCGTAAGGCGACTCGCCACGCGCACGACGGCGGTGAGCGTACTTCACCGGCCGCGCCCGCCGCGCCCGCCGCACCAGCACCGCACCCGACCAGATGTGCGCCACCGCCGCCCCGATCAGACCGACCCGCAGCACCCACAGCAGCGACTCGTGCGGCAGCAACGGCTCACCGAACGTCCGCAGCCCGTGAGCATAATCGTTCATCGACTCCCGGCCCTCGAAGACGTGCAGGTTACCGGCCATATGGACGACGATGAACCCCACCAGCAGGACACCCGAGACGGCCATCAGCAACTTCAGGCCGATCGAGGACCGCAACCGGGAGGCGCGGCCGGGCCGGGCCGGCGCCTTCGCCGCAGGCGCGGCAGCGCGCGATTTCAAATCCGTAGACACGGAAACCCACGCTAGACGCGACGCACCTCACGAGTCCAATTCATGGACCACCCACGATCCATGCCGCTACGTTATCAACATGCGCCCGCAACAGCTCAACGCCTTCCTCACCGTCGCACAAACCCGTCATTTCACTCAAGCAGCCGAAAACCTCGGTGTGACACAACCATCATTGAGCAAACAAATCCAAGCCCTCGAACACGAACTCGGCGCACCCCTGCTCACCCGCGCCCGCGGCCGCATCGAACTCACCGACATCGGCCACACCCTCCTCGCCCACGCCCGCCGCATCACCGCCGCCCACGAAGCCGCCCACGCCGACATCGACGACATCCTCGCCATCCGCAAAGGCCGCCTCCGCCTCGGCGCCACCCCCAGCCTCTGCTCCTGGCTCATCGCCCCCCTCCTGGTCCGCTACACCGAAACCCACCCCGGCGTCACCGTCACCCTCACCGAAGACGGCTCCGGACCCCTCACCGAACGCCTCACCGCCGGCGACCTCGACCTCGCCTTCACCATCGGCGAAACCCAGACCACCACCGGCCTCGCCATCCAACCCCTCCTCGCCGAAGCCCTCGTCGTCGCCTCATCCGCAGCCCGACCCCCACTCACCCACCAAGCCCACATCGGACTCACCCAACTGCGCGACCAACCCTTCGTCCTCCCCGCACACGGCTACGACCTGCGCAACATCACCGTCACCACCTGCGAAGCCGCCGGATTCACCCCCATCATCGCCGTCGACGGCGGCGCCACCGACGCCGTCGCCAGCCTCGTCGAAGCCGGCCTCGGCATCGCACTGCTCCCCGCCATGATCGCCGCCGCCACCCCCGGCCTGCGGGCCACACCCATCGCCCCACCCGGCGCCGGCCGCACCATCGCGCTGGCGGCCCGCTCGGACATGCCGTTGACGAAGGCGGCCAAGGCGTTCGCGGACACGCTCGAGGAGCACCTGACCGACCTGCACGCGTGGGGGCGCCTGCCCGAGGGGATGCGGACCGTGTTAGGAACCGAACACGGTCCGGTCGAACATGGCGGCGATCTGGCGGGCCGAGGGCGTGCCGGCGTCGGGGTCGGCCCCGGCGCCCAGCAGCACGGTCACGACCTCGCCGTAGTCCTTGAACACGGCCCCGGCCAGCGGCGACTGGTCGCGGTCGTTGCGCTTGTTCACGTCGGCGCCCTTGGCGATCAGGGCCCGGACGGTGTCGGCGTGCCCGTGGTAGGCCGCGAGCATCAGCAGCGAGTCGCCTTCGCCGTTGACCAGGTCGACCGGCACTCCAGTGTCGACGAACCGGATGAGCCGGGCGCTCTCGCCCTGCCTTGCCAGATCGAAGGCGGCCTCGGCGATCTGTCGGAAATCATCGTCCTCACTCATGTCGGACAGCTTGACACAGCCGCATTCGGGCGACAGACGTATCGCAGTTCTAACGGTTACCCGACACTTCGGCGTCGGGACGCGGGCTGTACTGGGGATTCACCCGGTGAGGTGTCAAGACGGGTATTGACATCGCTACAGCTTCATGGCAAAGATGGACCACGGGCGCGAGCCGGTCGGGGTGCTGACTACAGCTCGAGGGTCGCGCCGTATCGGTGGGAGACGAAAACGGTGAGGACTCGCGCATGAACGAGCCGAAAATCCTGGGGCAGTTCCAACTGGAACACCGCACCATCCAAGTCAGCGGCGACGACGCCTCCGGTGGCACCGTCTGGCTTCAGCGCGTCCATCCAGACCCGCCCATGGCACTCGGCTGCGTGGTCGAGCTCGACACCGCGACGCCCCGCCTGCGCCTGTACCGGGCCGAATGGCCCGACCGCCTCCGGGAGGAGGCCAAAGAGCGCACCGTGGAGGTCTGGAAGGCCTCACGCACGCCCTGACGCCAACGCCCGCACCACGCCCGCCGCCTTCGCCTCCGCCTCGGCCACCTCGGCGGAAGGGTCCGAACGCCAGGTGATGCCGCCGCCGGCCCACACATGGACCGACTCGCCGTCGAGCGCGACGGTGCGGATCGTCAAGCCCAGGCGCAGCCGCTCGCCCGAGCGGAACCCGAGCGCGCCCATGGACGGCCCGCGCCCCACCGGTTCGAGACCGCCGACCAGATCGAGCATCGCCAGTTTCGGCGTGCCCGTGACCGACCCGGGCGGACACATCGCCCGCAGCAGCTCGGCCGTACCGGTCCCCTCGACGAGCCGGCACGAGACCGTCGACTCCGCCTGCCACAGCTCGTCCCAGCGGCGTACCGTGAACAGGCCGTCGACCTCGACCGTGCCGGGCACCGCCACCCGCGCCAGATCATTGCGCTCGAGATCGACGATCATGACGTGCTCGGCCCGCTCCTTGACCGAAGCGAGCAGTCGGTCGCGACCGGCCGGCGTCGCCGCAGCGGTGCCTTTGATCGGCCGAGTGGCGGCCGTGGCACGGTCGGCCTCCAGGAAGCACTCCGGCGAGCCGGAGGCGACCATCCAATCCGCTCCGGCGATGACCCCGCCCCAAGCGGCCCCGCCCACACCGCGGACGGCCTCGGCCGCCGACGCCGGATCGCCCGACCACCGCGCCTGGCGATGCCCCACAACGCACGCCTGGTAGACGTCACCGCGGCCGATGGCCTCCTGGACGGCGGCGACGGCCTTGGCGTGGTCGGCCCTCGACCACGACCGCCGCCACGGACCGACCGCGAATCGCCCTGCCGCCGCCCGCCGGCGCTCGGGCCCGTGGACATAGGCGATGAGCGCGATGTCGGGAACGGCCGGCACCGGACTCGGCGGACCGGTCGCGCCACCGATCATGGCCGCCCCGGCCGCGGCGGAGACCAAGACGGCGACCCCGCAGACCGAGCCGTCCCGGCCGGTATGGTCCGCCTCGTAGCGTTCGCAGAAGTCCGCGACGACCGCCGCCGGATCGCCCGCCTCGCCCAGGCGCCACTCCAGCCGGTCCACCTCGACCAGCCGGTCACGGCAGCGGGCATCGACCCCAGGCGGGGCCGGGCGCACAGCGGAGAACATCGGCATTGACCAAGTGTGAGCGAGCCTCGGCCCGGCCGCCACTCGCGCCGGGACTCCCGTGCGTCAGTTCACGAGGTTGTCCCGCAGCGCACCCATCAGGCCACCCGAGGAAGGCGCATCGAGATAGGACCCGTTCGCGGCCGTGGCGATCCGCTGGAGGTAGTCGGTGTTCGCGTTCCCGAAGCCGACGGTGTAGACCGACACCGACGACTGAACGGCCGCATCCGACAGGGCCTGCTCGGTCTCCTCGATCGTCGGCAGGCTCTCCGAATCACTGCCCCCGTTGGTCAGCACCACGATCGCGTTGTCCGCCCCCTCGATCGCGTGCTCGCTCATATACGCGTACGCGGCCGTCACCGTGTCGAACAGCGGCGAACCGCCCTCGTACGGGGCATGCTCCGAAATCGAATACAGCGCGCCCGTCAACGACTCCTTGTTGTCCGAGGACATCTCGGCCGGCTCGGACACGACCCGCAACGGGCCCTCGTCGCCGGCGCCGACCCCGAACTCGGCCAAGCCCGCCCGCGAGCCCGACCCGAGCTCGCCCACGAACGCGACCGCGAGACGGATCGCGGCGACCGACGCCTCGACCGTCTCACCGCCGTACTCGACCAGCTCACCGGCCGCGAACGACGAGCGGTCGACCACGATCAGCACATTCCAGTCCTGCCGCAGCTCATACCAGCGCCGCATCGCATCCCGCACCGTCTCACCGGTGATCACCCGCTCGACCTCCGCACCCGCTTCGACCGGCGAGATCCCCGCGTCCTCGAACGCCGACAACGACGCCGCAGTCTGCAGGAAACCACCGAACATCGAGGCGATCCGCGCATCGGACGGCGACACCCATCCGGCCCCGTCCAGCACCACATACGGGTAGACGGCGTTCAGCTCCGAGCCAGAGGGGGTGATCGGCACCATCTGGTGATCCAGCTCCGACTCCTCGTTGAACTCCTCGACCTGATAGTCCAACGCGGTGAACACGTCGGCGAACGCGGCCGGATCCTCGGCTTCCAGGTAGGCGCTGAACAGCTCATCGGCGCTGTCGGCGACCTGACCGAGGTTGAGCGCCTCGCTATAGCGGGTCATCGCCTCCGAGCTGACCCCGCCGGCGCCGTCGCTGACGGCGTTCAGCATCGAATGAAGCCCTTCGGTGGAGGTGCGGGGATTCACCGCGGCGAGCCGCACGTCCTCCGCCAACGCCGCGTCCAAGATCGCCGACCACGACGGCGGCTGACCCCCGAGCCAACCCAGCTCCTGCGCCCTCGGCTCGGGCACCGCCAGAACGGTCTTCGACTCGCCGAGCAACACCGGATCGGACGAGAAGTAGTCGGCGGTGACCTCGGTGCCGGTGACCCACTCGGGCCACACGTCCGAGTCGGGGACCCACGCGATCGGGCGCCGGCCGTGCGAGACGGTGTCCCACTCGCCGGTGAGGCCGCGCGAGGCCTCGACCGCGGGGACGTCCTGGATGTTCACACCCACGCAGCGGCCGTCGACCTCGGGCTCCTGCGCCTCCCACTCGCGCGCGAGATCCTCCAGGGACCCGGCGATGTTCCCCGCTGCCGCCACCTGCACCTTGTAGACGTCACCGCCGCAGCCGGCGCGAAGCAGCGTCACGAACCCGGCGGTCAAGGCCGAAGCGACGAGCACGCACACCAGCGTGATGAAGATCCACGGCGCCACCGGCAGCTTCGACCCGCCCTTCTTGCGTCGCCGCCCGGTGCGGTGAGACTTCACTGCGCGCGTGTGCCCGAAAACCATCTGCTTCTCTCCTGGGGGAACCGTCGGCAGCCAGTGTAGAGGCCGCGCCTAAGAGCAGCGCAGACCAGCCTCCCCCACCGGCGTGTGCGCGGTTCAACCGCCGTAGGCCTCGATCGGCGGGCACGTGCACGCCAGGTTCCGGTCCCCCCAAGCGTTGTCGATGCGCCCCACCGGAGGCCAGTACTTCGCTGCCGAGACCCCCGCCGGCCAGGCGCCCTCCGCGCGGCTGTACGCCCGGTCCCACGCTTCGGCGGTGGCCGCCTCGGCGGTGTGGGGCGCGGCGCGCAGCGCGGCATCGGCCACGTCCACCTCGCCGGCGGCGATGGCGTCGATCTCGGCGCGGATCGCGATCATCGCCTCGCAGAACCGGTCGAGTTCGGCCAAATCCTCCGACTCGGTCGGCTCGACCATCAGCGTCCCGGCCACCGGAAACGACATCGTCGGCGCGTGGAAGCCGTAGTCGATCAGCCGCTTGGCGACGTCTTCGACGGTGACGCCGGTCCGCTTGGTCACCTCGCGCAGGTCGAGGATGCACTCGTGCGCCACCAGACCGTGCTCGCCGGTGTACAGCACCGGATACGAGCCCCGCAGCCGCGCGGCGATGTAGTTGGCCGCCAGCACCGCCGACGCCGTCGCCGCCCGCACCCCGTCCGGGCCCATCATCCGCAGATACATCCACGGGATCTGCAGGATCCCCGCCGACCCCCACCGGGCCTGCGAGACCGGGCCGACCCGGCCCGGCTCCGCGGCCATCGGATCGGAGGGCAGATACGGAGCCAAGTGCTCGGCCACCGCCACCGGCCCGACACCCGGACCGCCGCCGCCGTGCGGGATGCAGAACGTCTTGTGCAGGTTCAGGTGCGACACGTCGGCGCCGAACCGGCCCGGCTTGGCCCAACCCAGCAGCGCGTTCAGGTTCGCGCCGTCGACGTACACCTGACCGCCCGCGTCGTGGACCTTCCCGCACACCTCCACGATCGACGACTCGTACACCCCGTGCGTCGACGGGTAGGTGACCATCAGCGCCGCCAGCGACGCGGCGTTCGCCTCGATCTTCGCGTCCAAGTCGGCCAGGTCGATGTTCCCGGCCTCATCGCAGGCGACCACCACCACGCGCATCCCGGCGAGCACCGCCGAGGCCGCGTTCGTGCCGTGCGCCGAGGCCGGGATGAGGCACACGTCCCGGCCGCCCTCGCCGCGGTCCTCCTGCCACGCCTTGATGGCCAGCAGCCCGGCCAGCTCCCCCTGCGAGCCGGCGTTGGGCTGGACCGAGACGGCCGCGTAACCGCACACGTCCGCGAGCCAACCCTCGAGCTGGTCGATCAGGCGACGCCACCCGGCGGTCTGCTCGGCCGGCGCCAGCGGATGGACGTCGGCGAAGGCGGGCCAGGAGATCGGCTCCATCTCGGCGGCGGCGTTGAGCTTCATGGTGCACGACCCGAGCGGGATCATGCCGCGGTCCAGGCCGTAATCGGCGTCGGCGAGGCGCTTGAGATAGCGCATCATCGCCGTCTCCGAGTGGTGGGCCGAGAACACCGGGTGGGTCAACACCGCGCTCTCGCGGCGCAGCGGGCCGGGAATCGCCGCAGCGACCTCACCGGCCAGCTGCGCGCCGAAGGCCTCGCACACGATCCGCAGATCGGCCTCGGTCGTGGTCTCATCGCAGGCGACGGCCACATGGTCGGCGTCGACACGGCGCAGATTGACCCCGTACGCGGCGGCCGAAGCCACCACGGTGTCGGCCCGGCCGGGGGCCGCGGCGACGACGGTGTCGAAGAAAGCCTCGTGCGCGACCGCGATCCCCGCCTCCCGCAGCGACGCGGCCAGACGGGCCGCCCTGCCGGCGACCTCCTCGGCGATGCCCTTGAGGCCCGCAGGGCCGTGCCAGACGGCATACGAGGCCGCCACGACGGCCGGAAGCACTTGAGCGGTGCAGATATTGCTGGTGGCCCTCTCCCGGCGGATGTGCTGCTCGCGCGCCTGAAGCGCCAAACGCAGCGCCGGAGCGCCGCTCGCGTCGCGCGAGACACCGACCAGCCGGCCCGGCAACTGGCGCTGCAGACCCTCGCGCACCGACATGTAGCCCGCGTGCGGCCCCCCGAAGCCCATCGGCATCCCGAACCGCTGCGTCGACCCGACCGCGATGTCCGCGCCGAACTCACCGGGCGCCTTCACCAACGCCAGCGCGAGCAGATCAGCGGCGACCGCCACCGTCGCGCCCCGCTCGTGGGCCGCCTCGACCACGGACGACCAGTCGCGGATATCGCCATCGGCCCCCGGATACTGCAGCAGCAGACCGAACATCGCCTGGGGCAGATTCGCCGGCTCGGCGCAGTCGGCGACGACCAGTTCGATCCCCACCGGCTCGGCGCGGGTCCGCAGCACCGCGAGCGTCTGCGGCAGCACGCGTTCGTCGACCACGAACACCTCCGAGGCCCCTCGCCCATCCGATCGACGACTCGCGGCCTTCGCCGAGGGCGCGGCGCGGCGCGCCAAGAGCATGGCCTCGGCCGCGGCGGTGGCCTCATCGAGCAGGCTCGCTCCCGCCACCGGCAGGCCGGTGAGGTCGCTGACCACCGTCTGAAAGTTCAGCAGCGCCTCCAGACGGCCTTGGCTGATCTCCGCCTGGTACGGCGTGTACGCCGTGTACCAGGACGGGTTCTCCACGACATTGCGCCGGATGACGGCTGGAGTATGGGTGCCGTAGTAGCCCAGCCCGATCATCGAACGCATGGGCCGGTTGGTCTCGGCGATGGCCCGCAGCTCGGCCTGCGCTTCGGACTCCGAGACCGCCGAGGGCAGCGCCAGGCCCTCACCGGTGCGAATCAGCTCGGGCATGCACGCGTCCATGAGCGCTTCGACGCTCGGCAGGCCGACGGCCTTGAGCATCGTGTCGCGGTCGGCGTCGCTGGTGCCGATGTGGCGCGCGGCGAAAGAACGGTCAGTCACGGGGGTCCTCCGGTGACAGTCGACGGCAATTGCAGTCCCCTCGTCTGTCACCGGTGGATAACCGGCTTCAGAGCGGCCAATCCCGGGCGGTCCTGGTACCTGAGAGTTTTAGCGAGGGACTTGCCCCTTCGGTGCCGTGGAGCGCAAGTGGCCCACGATCTCTCCCGCCCGGTTTTCCGGCTCTGCGCCCATCGTATGTCAGGAGGCGGGCCGCCGTCGATTCGGCACGGCGGGCTGAGGCCGGGTCGGCTCGACCCGGCCGACACCCTCGGCGACACCGGAAGCCGCCGGCCTGCCCGGCTCGGCGCCCGGCAGCGTCGACAGGCGCCCCATCACCTCGGTCACCGTCGAACGCACGGCGATCCCGAACACGCCCTGCCCGCCGCGCAGCAGATCGATGACCTCCCCGGCCGACCGGCATTCGTAGACCGTGGACCCGTCCGACATGAGGGTGATCTCGGCGAGGTCCTTGACGCCCCGGCTGCGCAGCGCCTCGACGGCCTTGCGGATGTTCTGCAGCGACACCCCGGCGTCCAGCAGACGCTTGATCACCTTGAGGACGATGATGTCCCTGAAGGAGTACAACCGGTTCGAACCCGAGCCCGACGCGCGGCGCACGCTCGGCTCGACCAGCCCGGTGCGGGCCCAGTAATCGAGCTGCCGATAGGTGATGCCGACGACGCGGCACGCGGTGGTGCCCCGCCAGCCGCGGACTTGAGGAGGCGTGACCGGGACGTGTCTCGTCGATTCACTGTGGGCATCCATCGCATCCTCCGCACCATGAGTCTCCTCGAAGGTGAGAGTAGCGCCGGAAACGAGCACAATGGGCTGAACCAGAATATTGCTCGGCAGCTCAGCTCGGGTGCGGGGCCGCCCGCCCGCGCCACGACCTCAGCCGAAGTCCTCCGGACTGACCTCGTCGAGGAACTCGCGGAACTTCTCCACTTCGTCCTCTTGCGTGTCGGGCAGGACCACACCGGCCTCATCGAGGACCTCGTCGGCGCACCAGATCGGCGCATCCGCGCGCAATGCCAGCGCGATGGCGTCGGACGAACGCGAAGACACCCGCGTCTTGCCGTCCAACACCAGCTCGGCGTAATAGACCGTCTCGCGCAGCTCGGTGATCTCCACCGACGACAGCGTCACATCCAGCGCGTCGAGGACATCCCGCATGAGATCGTGCGTCAACGGCCGGGACAGCTGGACCTCCTGCTGCTGATAGGCGATCGCCGCCGCCTCGACGGTGCCGATCCAGATCGGCAGGTAGCGGTTGCCGTCCGCCTCTTTGAGCAGGACCACCGGTTGGTTGCTCGGGAGTTCCACGCGGACCCCGACTACGGTCATCATCCGCACCGGTTCGCCTCCAACGGGTGCCGTCTTCGCTGATGCCGGACCCGCGCCGGGTGCGCCCCGGGCGGGCCCCTTGTCTCTCAGCCTACTCGCAAATCGCCTCGACCCGATACGAGCGGACGCCTTGCGGGCGTCGAGGTCAGGCCGCGGCCGGCTTCGGGCCGCTGATGAACACGAGCCGGAACTTCCCGATCTGGACCTCGTCGCCGTTGCCGAGTGTCGCGGTCTCCACGCGCTCGCGGTTGACGTAGGTGCCGTTGAGGCTGCCGACATCGCGGACGGTGAAGCCGGCGGCGTCGCGGTGGAACTCGGCGTGACGCCTGGAGACGGTCACGTCATCGAGGAAGATGTCGGAATCGGGGTGACGGCCGGACGTCGTCACTTCCGTGTTGAGCAGGAAGCGGGCGCCGGCGTTGGGTCCGCGGCGGACTACCAACAGCGCGGTTCCCGCCGGCAGGGAGTCTGCCAGCCGTGCCGAGTTCAGCTCCGCGTCGACCTCGCCGCTCTCCTGGAGAGCGGAGAGGTTCATCGTGGCCGTCACATCCGGCGGAGGGAACTCATCATTCGAACGCGTCATGGATTGCCACCTTCTACAAGTCTGGACCCTCTGGTCACTCCGTAAGCTTCGCATACGCTCCCGCGTCGAGCAAAGCAGTCAGCGAGCCGGAATCCTCGACTTCGATGTCGAACATCCAGCCCGCCTGATAGGGGTCGCTGTTCACCAATTCCGGGGATTCCGACAGTTCGTCATTACATGACTGAATCTTACCGGTCACCGGAGCGTACACGTCGGAGACGCTCTTGGTCGACTCGACTTCGCCGATCACGTCCCCCGCCCGCACCTGGGTTCCTGCCTCCGGGAGCTGGACGAACACGACGTCGCCGAGCGCGTTCTGCGCGAAGTCGGTGATGCCGACGCGCACGACGTCGCCGTCGCCCCGCTGCTCGACCCACTCGTGCTCCGCGGTGTAGCGCAACTGCTCCGGAATCACCTGGTGCTCCCCTCTGAGAATCCCGCTCTGCGAGCCTGTGGCCCCCAAGCCTCGCCACGGTCGACGGCGGGTCGGACGCACATGACCGTATCGCTCAGCCGAGTCCGGTCGACGGCGGGGCCGCGATTGCGTGATCATGCCGATCGAATCGTGCCGGCGTGCAGCCCGGCGGCGCGTTCGCGGCGTATTCCTCAGGCCCGGGCGTGCGTGTGGGCGTGCTTCTCGCGGACGAGCGCGGAGGCCTGCCAGAGGTAGACGAACGCGGCGAGCCAGTACAGGCACAGGCCCCACCAGGCGAGCGCCCAGCCGAGGGGCATGGCCCAGTATTCGGCGGTCTCGACCAGACCGGCGATGACGAGTACGGGGAAGGACGTGAACACCACCGACGTGGCGGCCTTGCCGAGGAAGTGCACCTGCGGTGGGGCGTAGCCGTGCCAGCGCAGGACGATCACCAGGGTCACCATGGTGGCCTCGCGGGCGAGCACGGCGACCGTGAACGGCCACGGCAGCAGGCCGATGTAGGTGAGGGCGAGCAGCGCGGTGAGGATGTAGAGCCGGTCGACGAAGGGGTCGAGGAGGCGGCCGAGTTTGGAGACTTGGTTGAGCCGCCGCGCCAGCTGGCCGTCGACCCAGTCGGTGCCGCCGCCGACGGCGAGGACGGCCGCGGCCTGCCAGTAGTACTCGGTGGCGAGCAGGAGGTAGCAGAACAGCGGGATACCCGCCAGGCGTACGGCCGTCACCAGGTTCGGCCACGTCCAAACCCCCCAGCCGGTGGGCGCTGCTGAATTGCTCAAGGCTGTCCTCTCGACGGCCCGGGGCCGTGGGTTTCCTTCCGCTCGGCGAGCTTCGCGGAGCCGTGTTGTCGACGTGTTCGGTGGGTGTAGGCCGATTCTATCCCCAGGGGTCCGACACTGTGTTTCGGAAATTCGAGGCCGGTGATGTGTTGCTGACGGGCGGAGCCCGGCCTTATCGGGTTTTCACGATGCGTGCTAGCCGTCTTGACGAGAGGCTGGAAAGCCTCGATATCGATATATATCTAGTTAAAACGGTGAGCGAAAACAACCCGGGCCGAACTCGGCCCGGGTTGCGCGGCGTGTCCTATCGCGGGGGCGCGCCGGGAATGTAGCCCGCGCCCGCAGGCGGTTCCTTGCGGAAGTAGGCGTTGGCGCTCGGGACTGCCAGCAGGATGATCACCAGCAGCGAGCCGAGCGTCGCCAGAATGAGCACCGCCCAGTCGATGATGACGCTCCACGCGGGGAAGGCGTCGTAGGCGGCGTTGACCAGGGCCTCGGCGTCGAGGCCCTGGATCTGCTCATCGTTCGAGTTGTCGAAGGCCCACTGGAGCCACTGGCCCAAGAAGACCTGTCCCGCGAACAGGAAGCCGCCGCAGATGAGCACCAGCGGCTGGAAGATCCAGGTGAGGATGCGCCCGACTCGGTTGCCGGCGGCGTTGAGCAGTGCGAGCACCACCAGGATCGCGATGATGACGATCGAGATGATCAGGTTCGAGGCGCCCTCGAAGTTCGCGGTGTTGCCGGGCAGTTCGCTGACGTCGACGCCCTGGTTCGCCAGTTCGGCCTCGAAGGCGTCCTGGGCGTCGGGCCCGTAGACGAACGCGACGATCGCCGAGATCGCCAGCGCGAGCGCGAGCAGCAGCTGGATCGCCACGGCGGTCGTCACCGAGCCCGGACGGGGCTTCTTCTCTGTGGTCTGGGGTGTATCGGTCATGGTCCCTCCAATGATCAGCTGCCCTCAAGCTACCAATCATCGACCACCTTCGCTGGAAGGAACGCCAGTCCTACTTGAGCATGACTCGCTTCTAGTCTGCTGGGAGGGTGCTGCGGCGGTGCACCGCCAGCGCCGCGCCGATCACACAGCCGCTCATGGGCACCAGGAGGATCCACAGGGCCCACGTGGTGACCGCCGTGACGAGCAGTCCGCCGAAGAGGATGCCCGTGCCGCCGAGATCCTCACGGGCGTCGTGCAAGGCGTTCGCGAACAAGTCCCTCCACGACGCTCCCGGCGCCCAAGCGGCGGCGGCGCGCAGCACGACGGTGGCCGCGATGCCGGCGACGCCCATCGTCAGCAGCGCCATCCAGGTCCGCCCTGGCACGCCCTCCAAGGTGAGGACCGCGAGGTTCGCCGCGAGCAGCAGCGCGGCCCCGAGGGCGGCCAGGCCCACGATCCAGCCGCCGCGCCAGGCCGATCGCGCGTCGCGGACGAAGTCGCCCAGTGAGGAGGGCTCGCCGTCGATGAAGCCCGCGAGGTGGCGGGCCGAGGCGGCGAGCGCGGCCGGGATGGTCACCAGCGGCAGGGCCGCCACTGCGAACCACACACCGGTCAGCAGGCACTCGGCGAACAGTGCGAACGGCTTCGTCACGTACGTCGAGCCCTTGCGTCGCGTCCCGGCCACGCTCATCAGCCTCTCCTCTAGCCCTTGACGCCGGACGTCGCGATGCCCCGGATCAGGAAGCGCTGGAACACCAGGAAGAACAGCACCACCGGGACGAGCGACAGCAGCGTCATCGCCATCATGCCACCCCAGTTGGTGACGCCCTCGGTGTTCGAGTAGGCCTGGAGCAGCCTGGGCAGCGGGAACTTCTCCATGTCGTACAGGTAGATCAGCGGGCCGAGGAAGTCGTTCCACGACCAGATGAAGGTGAAGATCGAGGACGTCACGATCGCCGGGCGCAGCAGCGGCAGCAGGATCGAGTAGAAGACCCTGAAATGCCCCGCGCCGTCGATCTTGGCGGCCTGGTCGAGTTCCCTGGGGATGCCGCGCAGGAACTGGATGTAGAGGAACACGAAGAACGAGTCCAGGGCGAGGAACTTGCCGATGACCAGCGGCGTGAAGGTGTTGGTCATCTCCAGCTCGGAGAAGATCAGGTACTGCGGGATGAGCATGACCTGGCCGGGCAGCAGCAGCGTCGCGATGACGATGCCGAGCATGGCCGTCCGGCCCGGGAAGCGCAGGCGGCCCAGGGCGTAGGCGGTCATCGAGCAGGAGATCACCACGCCGATCACCGAGAGGCCGGCGATGACGAAGGAGTTCCAGAAGAACTGCGCCAGCGGGATGCCCGCGAGGCCGTCGAAGGCGTTCGCGAAGTGCTCCCAGGTGATCGTCTCCGGCCACAGCGCGGTGTCGGTGATGATGTCGGCGTTGCCCTTGAGCGAGGCGCCGATGACCCACAGCAGCGGGTAGAGCACGACCGCCAGGACGGCGAGCATGACCACGTGCCAGACGACGCTCTTGGCCTGCTCGGAGGCGGGTGTGCGGTTGCGGACGACGACCCGCCCGCTCGCGGTCTTGACGCTCATCGGTCCTCCCCTGCGTAGAACACGAGCCGTTTGGCGGCGCGGAACATGATGACGGTGACCACGCCGACGGCGAGCACCAGCAGCCAGGCGTACGCCGAGGCGTAGCCCATGCGGAAGTCCGTGAAGGCCAGCGTGTAGATGCGGACGGTGTAGAACAGGGTCGACCATGCCGGCGCGCCGGACTCGCCGCCGATGATGTAGGCCGGTCCGAACAGCTGGAACGCCCCGACCGTCTCCATCAGCACGTTGAAGAAGATGACCGGTGAGAGCATCGGCAGGGTGATGTGGAAGAACTTGCGCCACTTGCTCGCGCCGTCCACGTCGGCCGCCTCGTACAGCTCCTGGGGCACCTGCATCAGGCCCGCCAGGAAGATGACCATCGGCGCGCCGAAGCTCCACACGGCCAGCAGCACCAGCATCAGGATCGACACCGACGGGTTGCCGAGGAATCCGCCGCCTTCCCAGCCGAAGCTGCTCATGATGCTGTCCTGGACGCCGTTGTTGGAGAACAGGGACTTCCAGATCAGGGCGACACCGACGCTCATGGCGATCAGCGAGGGCATGTAGAACGCGGCGCGGTAGAAGCCCATGCCGCGGCGCTGCTGGGACAGCAGCATCGCGACGAACAGCGACGCGACGAGTTTGATGGGGACCGCGATGACCACGTACAGGATCGTGACGCGCACGGCGCGGTAGAACATCGGGTCGTCGAAGACCGCGGTGTAGTTCTGCAGGCCGATCCACTCACCGCCTCGGATGAGGTGGTAGTCGGTGAACGACAGGTACAGCGACCAGGCCATCGGTCCCAGGGTGAGCACCGCGGTACCGATGATCCAGGGGATCATGAACGTGTAGCCGGCGAGGCGCTCACCTCCGCGGGTCGCCGAGGAGCGACGCGTGGTCGCCCCTCGGGATCCGCGAACCGGTGGCGCTCCGGGCTCGCCTGCCGCGCCCTTGGTGGACTCGGCGGTGGAGGGAGACGCTGACACGGCTTGACTTCCTATGCGTTGTCGGTCGGTGGTTACTGTTCGGCGGCCAGCAGGGTCTCGGCCTCGGTGAAGAAGGTGTCGACCGCGTCGGCGACCGGCAGTTCACCGTAGAGCACCTGCTCGTAGATCTCTGCGAACTTGACCTCGATCGAGCCCGTCGCCGACGGCGGCGGCGGAGGCGGCGAGGTCAAGTACTGCTCGACGCTGGCCTCGTAGTCGAGCACCTGCTGGGAGATCTCGTCCAGCTCGACGTTCTCGCGGCCGACGTTGGTGGCCGGGATGCCGCGGTTGGTGCCGAGGATCGCGATGGCCTCCGGGTCGGTGAGCAGGAAGTCGATGAGCGCGGCCGACTCCTCGGGGTGCTCGGTGGTGGCGGAGATGCACAGCTGCATCGAAGGCTTGAGGTACAGGCCGAGGTTGTTCGGGTCCAGGCTCGGCGGCGCGGCCAGGGCCATGGTGCCGCCGTTCTCGGCGACGGTCGGGGCGTACCAGGCCAGGAAGTTGTCCCAGCCGAGGTCCGCGCCGATCTTGTCGAGGACGAACCCGTTCTCCGGCGCCCACTGCGAGGACACGTCGATGGGCGGGACCGCGCCGTCGGCGTGGAGCTGCTGGTTCATCGACCACCACTCGTTGAGCTGGCTAATGTCGAAGTTCAGCGCCGCACCGTCTTCGGTGTAGAAGCTGCCGCCCTGCTGACGAAGCCACAGCTCCATGAAGTGGTACTGGCCGGCGTAGTCGCCGCCGCCCCACCGCTCGCCGTCCAGACTCGCGGTGACGTCCTGGATGGCCTGGTGGTAGTCCTCCCAGCTGTAGCCGGCTTCGAGGGTGACACCGGCCGACTGGTACCAGTCGGAGCGGTAGATCAGTCCGAGCGTGTTCCCGGCGATCGGGACGGCGACGAGCTCATCGTTGACATAGCCGGTGTCGAGGAAGCCTTCGAGGAAGTCGGAGGTATCGACCAGGCCCTCGAGCGGCAGGAGCATCCCGTTGCTGCCGAACTGGAGCAGCCGCGAATAGTCCATGTTGAGCACGTCGGGCAGGTCCCTGCCGGCCATGCGCGTGGTCATCGACTCCCAATAGGTCGGGAAGTCGGAGAAGTTCGTGCGGACGGTGATGCCCTCGTTCCTCTCCTGGAAGAGGTCGACGGCCTGCTGAGTGATCTCGGCTCGTGCCTCGTCACCCCACCAGTCGAAGCTGATCTCGATCGGGTCGTCGGCGGTCCCGGCGGGTCCGTCGTCGCCGCAGGCGGCGGTGGCTCCGAGAACGGCGGCCGCGGAGGCGCCGGTGAGGAGCGTCCGTCGCCGTGCGCGGTATCGGTTGCGGATCATCGTTGATGCTCTCCTTCTTACAGAGGGGTCCCGCTCGCGCGGGCCTTCGGGATCTATTCAGTTGTCCCCGCCGGATGGCGGCGTTGGCGAGCCATCCAAGACATCGGCGGGGAAGTCTGCCAGGCGCGCCGCGGCGGCGCGCCATCGCGCCTCGTCGCCGCTCGGCGCGTAGCGGCGCGGCCGGGCCGACGCCCTGGCCGCCTCGCGGCGTGCCTCGGGGCCCGGAGCGATGTAGCCGAGGGCCTGTGCCTGGACGAGTGCGTTGCCGAGTGCGGTCGCCTCGTCCGGCCCGGCCAGGACCGGCCGGCCGGTGGCGTCGGCGGTCAGCCGGCACAGCAGCTCGTTGTTCGAGCCGCCGCCGACGATGTGGACCAGGTCGACCGCGCTCCCGCCGACGGCCTCGAGCCCTTCGATCGCGCGGCGGTGGGCCAGCGCGAGCGAGTCGAGGACGCAGGCGGTGATCTCGGCGGGAGTCTCGGGGACAGTCTGGCCGGTTCGGCGGCAGTACTCGCGCAGCCGCGCGGGCATGTCGCCCGGTTCGGCGAAGCCCGGCTCGTCGGGGTCGACGACCGAGCGCAGGCGGGGCATCTCGGCGGCCTCCTTGAGCAGCTCGCCCAGGTCGATGTCGATGCCGCGCCTATGCCAGGCGCGCATGGACTCCTGGAGGAGCCACAGGCCGGCGATGTTGCGCAGGAAGCGGATGGAGCCGTCGGCGCCGCGCTCGTTGGTGAAGCCCGCGTCGAGGGCTTCGGCGGTGAGGACCGGGCCGGAGCGCTCGGCGCCGACCAGGGACCAGGTGCCGCATGAGATGTAGGCGGCGTTCGCCGTCTCGTATGGGACGGCGGCGACGGCCGAGGCGGTGTCGTGGCTGGCGGTGGCGATGACCTTGGTGCTCGCCTCCACGCCGGTGTCGGCGGCGACGGCGTCGGTGAGGCCGCCGATGACGGTGCCGGTGGGCGTGATCGCGCCGAGCAGCTCGGCGCGGACGCCGGCGGCGGCGCACAGCTCGGCGGCCCAGGTGCCGGTGGCCTGGTCGACCAGGCCCGTGGTGGAGGCGTTGGTGGCCTCCCAGGCGTAGGCGCCGGAGAGCCAGTAGCCGAACAGGTCCGGCAGGAGCAGGAGCCGCTCGGCCGCTCGCAGCGTTTCGGCCCGCTCGGCGGCGAGCTGGAAGACGGTGTTGAACGGCTGGTGCTGGATGCCGGTGCGCCGGTACATGGCCTCGGCTCCGACCGTCTCGAGGACGGTCTCGCGCCGGTCGCGGGTGCGGCCGTCGCGGTAGCACACGGGGGTGCCGACCAGGTGGCCGCCCGAGTCGAGGAGGGCGTAGTCGACGGCCCAGGCGTCGACGCCGATCGCCTCGGCCCCGTCGACGGCGCGCAGTCCTTCGAGCACGCCGCTCCACAGGCCGAAGACGTCCCAGTAGAGGCGCCCGGCGGCCTCGACGGCGCGGTTGGGGAACCGGGCGGCCTCGGTGAGGTCGATCCGGTTCCCGTCCACGGCGGCGGCCATGACCCGGCCCGAGGAGGCGCCGAGGTCGACGGCGGCGATGAGGCGGCTCACCGGAGGAATCCTTGCGGGTTGCCCGAGTCGACGGGGATGTGGACGCCGGTGGTCAGGCCGAGGTCGGGGCCGACGAGCGCGTACACGGCGTCGGCGACCGATTCGGGCACGACCTCCCGCTTGAGGAGGGTGCGGCCAGCGTAGTACTTGCCGAGCTCGTCCTCGGGGACGCCGTAGACGGCGGCGCGCTGGGCGCCCCACCCGCCGGAGAAGATGCCCGAGCCGCGGACGACCCCGTCGGGGTTGACGCCGTTGACGCGGATGCCGTGCTCGCCGAGCTCGGCGGCGAGCAGGCGCACCTGGTGGGCCTGGTCGGCCTTGGTGGCGGAGTAGGCGATGTTCTTGGGGCCGGCGAAGACGGCGTTCTTGGAGACGATGTAGACGATGTCGCCGCCCATGCGCTGGCCGATCATGAGCTTGGCGGCTTCGCGGCTGACCAGGAAGGAGCCCTTGGCCATGACGTCGTGCTGGAGGTCCCAGTCGGCGGCGGTGGTCTCGACCAGCGGCTTGGACTGGGAGAGGCCGGCGTTGTTGACGACCAGGTCGAGGCCGCCGAAGGCGAGCGCGCAGCGCTTGACCGCCTCGCCGATCGCGTCCTCGTCGGTCACGTTGGCCGCGAGGCCGATCGCGACGTCGGTGCCGCCGACCTCGGCGGCGGCCTCGGCGGCCTTGTCGCCGTCGAGGTCGGCGATGACGACGCAGGCGCCCTCGGCGGCGAGCCGCTGCGCGGTGGCCTTGCCGATGCCGCTGGCCGCGCCGGTGATCAGGGCGATGCGGCCGGCCAGCGGCTTCGGCTTCGGGAGGCGCTTGAGTTTGGCTTCTTCGAGGGCCCAGTATTCGATGCGGAACTTCTCCGATTCATCGATGGGCCGGTAGGTGGAGAGGGCTTCGGCGCCGCGCATGACGTTGATGGCGTTGACGTAGAACTCGCCGGCGACGCGCGCGGTCTTCTTGTCCGGTCCGAAGGAGAACATGCCGATGCCGGGGACGAGGACGATCGCGGGGTCGGCCCCGCGCATCGCGGGCGAGTCGGGCTCGGCGTGGCGCTCGTAGTAGGCGCGGTACTCCTCGCGGTAGGCGGCGTGGCGCTCGGTCAAGTGATCGATCACTTCGTCGAGCGGAGCGTCGGCGGCGGTCTCGAGGACCAGCGGTCGGACCTTGGTTCGCAGGAAGTGGTCCGGGCAGGACGTGCCGAGTGCCGCCAGGTCGGGCATCTTCTCAGTGGAAAGGAAGTCGAGGACGGTGTCCTCGTCGCAGAAGTGCCCGACCTGGCGGCGGTCGGTGGAGACCAGGCCGCGGATGACGGGTGCGAGTGCGGCGGCGCGCTCGACGCGAGCAGCGTCGTCGAGCGGCGTCCACGTGTCGACGCGGGACCCGAAGGGGTTCGCCTTGCCGCGCTCGGCGATGAACGTCTCGCATCCGCGGATGATCTCCAGGGAGTTGGCTTCGCATTCCTCGGAGGTGGCGCCCCAGGCGGTGATGCCGTGTCCGCCGAGGACGCAGCCGATCGCCTGGGGGTTCCGGCGTTTGATCTCGGCGATGTCGAGACCGAGTTGGAAGCCGGGGCGGCGCCATGGGACCCACACGACCCGGTCGCCGAAGCATTCCTTGGTCAGCGCCGGCCCGTCGGCGGCGGTGGCGAAGGCGATGCCGGAGTCGGGGTGCAGGTGGTCGACGTGCTGGGCCTCGACCAGGCCGTGCATGGCCGTGTCGATCGAGGGGGCGGCGCCGCCGCGCCCGTGCAGGCAGTAGTCGAAGCGGGCGACCATCTCGTCTTCGGCCTCGACGCCGGGGTAGGTGCGGGCCATGGCGCGCATGCGGTCCAGGCGCAGGACGGCGAGGCCTTCGGCGGTGAGGGTGCCGAGGTCGCCGCCGGAGCCCTTGACCCACAGCAGCTCGACCGGCTCGCCGGTGACCGGGTCGGTCTCGGAGCCCTTGGCGGAGGTGTTGCCGCCGGCGAAGTTGGTGTTGCGCTTGTCGGCGCCCAGCCGGTTCGAGCGGGCGATGAGGTCGGATACCGGGTTCGACATTCAGGCCCCCCATCCGGCGGCCTGGCCGCCTTGGCGTTCGGACTTGATCTTCTCGGCGTAGCCCGAGCCGGCGTAGGCGGTCATCGGGTCGGGGTCCAGGCCCTGCTCGGTGCGCAGCTCGGCCAACAGCGGGCGGACGTCGGTGTTGTAGGCGTCCATCAGGATCGCGTTGGCGCCCAGCACGTCTCCGGCGGCCTGCGCCGCTTCGAGGGCGTCGCGGTCGACCAGGAGGGCCTTGGCGGTGGCCTCTTGGACGTTCATGATCGAGCGGATCTGGCCGGGGATCTTGGGCTCGATGTTGTGGCACTGGTCGAGCATGTAGGCGATGCCCGACTCGGGGCCGATCACCTCGCGCAGGGACAGCTCGTGGAGGATGCGGAACAGCTGGAAGGGGTCGGCCGAGCCGACCATGAGGTCGTCATCGGCGTAGAAGCGGGAGTTGAAGTCGAAGCCGCCGAGCTTGCCGGCGCGCAGCAGGAACGCGACGATGAACTCGATGTTCGTGCCGGGCGCGTGGTGGCCGGTGTCGATGACGACCTGGGCCTTGGGGCCGAGCTCGGTGCAGTGGGCGAACGCGGTGCCCCAGTCGGGGACGTCGGT
Organism: Glycomyces tarimensis; assembly: GCF_054776215.1. Taxonomy (NCBI): domain Bacteria; kingdom Bacillati; phylum Actinomycetota; class Actinomycetes; order Glycomycetales; family Glycomycetaceae; genus Glycomyces; species Glycomyces tarimensis. The sequence goes on along the minus strand of NZ_BAAHCB010000012.1, from coordinate 145,660 downwards.
GTGGTAGAACGACGGCTCGAACAGCTTGTACTCCAGCAGCAGCCGCTGGTCGTCGCCAAGCCGGTCGTAGACCTCGGCGAGCACTTCGGCGAGGCGGTCCTGGCGGGCGGTGATCGAGTCCTGCCCGGGGTAGTTGGTGCCGTCGGCGAACCACAGCTTCAGGTCGCTCGAGCCGGTCGCGTCCATGATGTCGACGCACTCCAGCAGGTGATCGGTGGCTTTGCGCCGGATGCCCGCATCGGGGTGGCAGACGCTGCCGAGCATGTAGTCGTCGTCCTGGAACGTGTTCGAATTGATCGTTCCGATCCTCACGCCCTGGTCGGCGGCGTAGGCGGCCAGCTCGGCGTAGTCCTCGACCCGGTCCCAGGGGATGTGCAGCGCGACCGAACCGGCCGAGCCGGTGAACCGGTGCACCTGGGCGGCGTCGGCGATCTTCTCGAACGGATCGCGCGGCACGCCTTGCTGGGCGAACACCTTGAACCGGGTACCGGAGTTCCCGAACGCCCACGACGGCGTCTCGATATTCTGACTCGCCAGCACCCGCTTCGCGTGCCCGACTGCCTCACTCATTGACCGGCTCCTCTGCCATTCGTGGCCGCAAGTTGGTCCTCAAGGTGGAACACTTCCGTGAGCACGTTGAACGACTCGTCCGCGGCGGCGCCGCCGGTCCCTTCGAAGAAGGGCGCCATCTCGGCTTGCCACCGGGCGTTGACCTCACGCTCGGCCATGGCGGCGCGAGCGGCGTCGAAGTCCTCGGTTTCGAGATAGCCGACGAGCAGGCCGTCGTCGGACAGGAAGAGCGAGTAGTTGGACCAGCCGGTCTCGGCCAGGGCCCGCAGCATGTCGGGCCATACGGCCGCGTGCCGCTCGCGGTATTCGGCGAGGCGGTCGCGGCGCACTCGAAGGGTGAAGCACGCTCGCCCGGTCGACGAGGCGTGCGAGCCGTCACTTGACTCGGTCACGGGGGTACCTCCTTGAGGTCGTGGTCACGATTATTACATCTGGATGATTGAATCGTTTCACGTGGGGGTCCCGTTAACATAGGACGCGCCTGCCAGCGCTGTCAAGGCCCATCCGGAGACATTTCTGTGACCGGTTCGCGATATGCTTCCCCTGCTCTCGGTGTTGCGTTGAGTCGTTTCAACGTCTGCGGCCCGTCCCTCCCCGGCCGGGTCCGTCTCCGCGGAGCCCCCCACGGCGCAGCGTGCGCGGCATGCGTTGGCCCGCCTTAGACTCGATGAGGTGACGATGACCACTAGCAGCATGAAAGACGTCGCGCGCGCGGCGGGCGTATCGGTCGGGACGGTCTCCAACGTGCTCAACCGGCCCGAGGCCGTGGCGGAGGAGACCAAGCGGCGCGTCCTGGCGGCGATCGCCAAGCTCGGATACGTCCGCAACGACTCGGCGAGGCAGTTGCGGGCCGGGCGCAGCCGCAACGTCGCGATCGTGGTCCTGGACGTGGCCAACCCCTTCTTCACCGACGTGGTCCGCGGCGCCGAGCCGCTGGTCGACTCCGCCGGCGGCGTGGTCACGGTCTGCGACTCCGGCGAGGACGTGCGCCGTGAGCAGCGCCAGCTCGAGATCCTCGAGGAGCAGCGAGTCCTGGGCCTGCTCATCACGCCGGTCGACGACTCCTCGGCCGAGCGGCTCGAGCGCCTGACCGCCCACGACATCCCGGTGGTGCTGGTCGACCGCGGCGCGGGGCTGCACCCGCACTGCTCGGTGGCCGTCGACGACGTCCACGGCGGTCGCCTGGCGGCCCGGCACCTGGTCGAGCACGGCCACTCCTCGATCGCGTTCATCGGCGGCCCGCTGTCGATCCCGCAGGTCCGCGACCGCCTCGCGGGCTGCCGGGAGGTCTGCGAGGAGGCCGGTGCGGAGCTTGAGGCGTTCACCTCGGTGAGCCTGAACGTGGACGGCGGACGGGCCGCGGTCGAGCAGATGCTGGGGCGGCAGGACGCCCCGACGGCGGTCTTCTGCGCCAACGACCTGGTGGCGCTCGGGGCGCTCCAGGGGCTGACGATGCACGGGGTGAAGGTGCCCGAGGAGTGCGCGATCATCGGCTACGACGACATCGACTTCGCCGCCGCCGCGGCCGTGCCCCTGTCGTCGGTGCGCCAGCCGCGGGCGCAGCTGGGGCGCACGGCGGCGCAGCTGCTGTTCGACGAGATCGCCGAGGGCGAGGGGCACACCCACCGCAACGTGGTCTTCCAGCCGGAATTGGTGGCTCGTGCGTCGACGGCCGCCGACATGTAGGATGACGCCGTAGCTTTACCGATAAAGCGATCGGTGGAGCGCATCTTCGCGACGCTCACGACCCCCCTTGGAGGCACTCATGGCGCAACATCGAGCCCGCATCGAATTCGACCCCCGCTTCACCGTCGCCGAGGTGCCCGACCGCCTCTTCGGCTCCTTCGTCGAGCACCTGGGCCGCTGCGTCTACACCGGCATCTACGAGCCCGGACACCCGACGGCCAACGCGGACGGCCTGCGCGGCGACGTCCTCGACCTCATCTCGGAGCTGGGCCCGACGATGATCCGCTACCCCGGCGGCAATTTCGTCTCCGGCTACCGCTGGGAGGACGGCGTCGGCCCCAAGGAGGACCGGCCCCGACGCCTCGACCTGGCCTGGGGCGTCACCGAGACCAACCAGTTCGGCCTCGGCGAGTTCATGAAGTTCTGCCGGACGGTCGGCGTCGAGCCGAACATGGCCGTCAACCTCGGCACTCGCGGCATCCAGGAGGCGCTCGACCTGCTCGAGTACGCCAACCACCCCGGCGGCACCTACTGGTCGGACCTGCGCCGCTCCCACGGCGATGAGGAGCCCTACGGCATCGAGCTGTGGTGCCTGGGCAACGAGATGGACGGCCCCTGGCAGATCGGCCAGCGGACCGCCGCCGAGTACGGGCGCATCGCCGACCAGACCGCCCGCGCGATGCGCATGATCGACGACAAGCTCGACCTGGTCGCCTGCGGCTCCTCCAGCCGCGCCATGCCCACGTTCGGCGCCTGGGAGGCCGAGGTGCTCTCCCACTCCTACGAGTCGGTCGACTACATCTCCGCGCACGCCTACTACCAGCCGCGCGACGGCGACTTCAAGAGCTTCATGGCCAGCGCCCAGGACATGGAGCTGTTCATCGACGGCGTCATCGCCACCGCCGACGCGGTGGGCGCGAAGCTCAAGAGCGACAAGAAGATCAACATCTCCTTCGACGAGTGGAACGTCTGGTACCAGAGCGCCATGCACGACCAGCCGCACGAACGGTGGTCCGAGGCGCCCCGCCAGCTCGAGGACAAGTACTCGGCGATGGACGCGGTCGTGTTCGGCTCACTGCTGATCACGCTGCTGCGCCGCTCGGACCGCGTGACCGCCGCGTGCCTGGCGCAGCTGGTCAACGTCATCGGCCCGATCATGACCGAGCCGGGCGGCCCCGCGTGGCGCCAGACGACGTTCTTCCCCTTCGCCGAGGCCAGCAGGTTCGGTCGCGGCAAGGTGCTGCGCGTCAACGCCGACTCCCCCGCCTACGAGACCGAGCTGTACGGGACGGTCGAGACGCTGCACTCGGTGGCGGTGGCGAACGAGGACGGCTCGGTGACGGTGTTCGCCGTCAACCGGGACCTGGGCTCGCCGATGACGCTCGAGGTCGACGGGGCCGCCCTCGGCGCGCTCGGGGAGGTCACCTGCTCGACGCTGACCGACACCGACCCGGACGCGAAGAACACGCTGGAGGACCAGACCCGCGTGGCTCCGGCCGAGAACACGAGCGTGGCCGTCGCCGAGGGCACGATCACGGTGGAGCTCCCGGCGATGAGCTGGAACACGATCCGCATCCAGCCGAAGTAGCGGCACGACACCGCTCGGGCCTGGACGCGCGGCGCGTCCAGGCCCGAGCGTTCGTCTACTGGGCGAACAGCTCGGTCAGTTCGTACAGCTCGTTTGCGGCGTCTCGCTCGCCCTTGACGGCGATGGCCTCGGCTGGCAGGCGCCGCCACAGCCACATGAGGATCTCGCGGGGCGTGCCGGCGACGGTGGCGCGGACGTCGTCGGCGATGCCCTCGGAGACGTCGACGGCCTCGGAGGCGGCGCGCAGCGTCCACGCCCCGGCCGTCGCGTCGATGCCGACAGCGAGTCCGGCGAGCTCCTCGAGCCGCTCGCCCATGCCGTGAGGAAACGCCCTCGAACTCCAGGCGAACGAGATGGTGAGGGTCTCCTCGATCGCGTCGAGAGCGAAGTCGGGGTCGACCGGTCCGACCTCGCGGCCCGCGGCGAGCTCGGCCTCGGCTCGGCACACGAGGGTCTCGACCGCCGCGCGCCGGATCCAGAACCCGACGGTCTGGTCGGGGCCGTACCAGGTGTGGGCGAGCCTCTCAGGGCCGCGGGCGTCGAACTCGGTCAGCAGTTCGGCCAGCGCGGCGTCGAAGCGTTCGAAGGTGCCGCCCCTGCGCACCAGTTGCTCAGCGTGCTCGGGGGCGCGCAGCAGCCGCATGCATTGGAGCTTGTGGTCGTAGGACCAGGTGACGTGGTCGAGCAGGTCGGTGGCGGTCCACTTGGGCATGGTCGGGACCTGAGCGGTCGGCCCGGCCTGGGCGACCGCGGCCTTGAGGCGGCCGGACTCGTCGATGAGGTGCGACCGGAGGGCGGAGGGTTCCATGCCGCGATCCTTCCACATGGCCGCAAGCGGCTTCGGCGCTCAGGCGCACTGCCAGGTGAACACGGCCCGCTCGAAGCGCCGGGCCTCGAGGTCGGCTTCCTGGATGAGCCAGTAGAGGGTGCCGGCGTCGCCCCACATCATGCTGGAGGCGTCGTCGGAATCGATCTGGGCGAGCAGGAGCCACCGGTCGGCCTCGCCGTACTCGGGGCGGTCGGCCGCGCCCGGGAGTTCGGCGGCGGCGCCGGCGGCCTCGAACTCGACCGGCCACTGGACCGACAGCGGATAGCCGCCGACCTGGTGGCAGACGCTGACCGACAGTTCGTCGTAGACCGCCTCGGTGAACGCGTCGGCATCGAGGGGGTGGCCCTGGCCGCGGGCGGCGCGGTCGCCGAAGACGGCGGCGATGCGCGCGCCGTCGGGCTCCGGCGCGGTGGTGACCGCCCCGGCGCGCAGGTACTGGCGCGGGTAGGGCTTGACGAGCGCGGGGGCCTGGCGGTGTTCGACCGCGGCGCCGGCCGGGATGTACAGGACGCGGGCGCCGTCTCGGGTGCCGCGCTGAAAGGCGCCGACGATCTCGGCGCCGTCGTCGACCTGGCCGTCGAAGTAGAAGAACAGGAGCCGCCCGGCCTGGGGCAGACGGAAGCCCTCGATCGCGATCCGGGCGCAGTCGAAGGACGCGATGAACGTCAGCGGGCCGTGCCCGTCCCACTCGGGCCAGGACTGCGCCGCGGGCAGCTCGGGTTCGCCGCCCAATTGCGCCGCAATGGGGTCGCTCCCGGCGGCCCAGTCGAACTGGACCGCCGGCTTGAGCAGGCGCTTCCACCGCTCCGCCACCTCCGGAGGCAGGTGCTGGTCAGCCAGCGCGGCGAGCTCCTGAGAATCCGTCATCTGGGCACCGTAGCGCATCTGTGCGACACCGGTGATGCACGCGGGCCGATGATCCCCCGAGACGGGAGCGGCGGTCCTCGCCGACTTGGCAGGTCTCGTTGCCAGGGTTGTGATGGCAGACCGGTCGCCTATAACTCGCTTCCGATATATATCAGTGATTTCAGGACGTGGTGGCCCGGTTCGAGGACGCCGCGCAGCACCGGCAGCACGGTGTTCGGCCAGTACAGGTGCGTGCCCGGCATCGGCTCGATCAGGGCGGCCTCGCGGCTGGAGCTGCCGTCGATGATCTCGCTGCGGATGCCGTGACTGGTCACCACGGCCTTGTTCTCGCTGATCTCGGCGGCGTGCCCGATGCGAGGGACGCACCAGCCGCCCTCCCCCACGTGCAGCGTCCGCTCCGTCCCGATGATGTGGACGCGGGCGTGCCAACCGTCGACCGCCGCTTCGAGTGAGGTGGTGATCGCCACGTCCTCCCACGGCTGCCAGGTGACCGTCAGGACGCCGCTGTCGTCGATCGCGCCCTCTTCGGAGTCCTCGCGGCCACGCCAGTGGCGCCCGTCCTCCGAGAGCATCAGGGCCCCGTCGGGTACGGCGGCCTCCAGGCCTGGCCCGGCCACCGAGTGCGAGAAGCCGGCCAGGGTCGAGTAGGCGAACTTGCCGTAGGCCTCCTGCCCGCCGCGCGCCCAGGGGTGCCACGCCTGGCCGTTGAGCCGCGTGACGTTCCCGCCCCGGTCGCGCACGTGCACGGCGCGGGCGGCCTTGTGCGGCTCGATCCCGGGGCGGGGCGCAGTGGCGCCTTCAGTCCAGAAGGGATGCTCGGGGCCGGCGAGCAGCCCGGCGAAGACCTTGGTGGCCCACCAGGGCGATCCGGCGGTCAGGTACTGCTCGACCAGGGCGTCGTTCGGATAGCCGTAGCCCACGGTCAGGCGGCCGTCGGGGTCGAGGATCGGCTTGTCCCACCACCAGTCGAGGTGGCGGCGCGCGTGCCCGGCGGCCTCGCCCCACGGCACGGCCTCCACATTGGCCGCGGCCAGCGCGCCCCACAGCGAGCCTTGCGCGAAGCGGTAGCCGAGGCTGCGCCCGTACGGCACGGCGGCGCCGTCGCCGGCGAACCACGAGCCGAACTTGCGGGCGAAGCGGATCGCGGTCTCGACGTAGCGTGCGTCACCGCTCAACTTGTAGTGCAGCAGCGCGTAGGTGTGGAACGCGAAGGGGTTGTAGTAGTCGATGCGTCCGCCCGGGCCGTCCTCGAAGACGGAGTCCCCGAGGGCGAACTCCCCCATCCGCTCCAGGTGGGCCGTCGCGACGCCGCCGTCCTTGTCGATGCCGACGCGGTCGAGTCCGTGTCCGACGAAGACGGGGAAGTAATGCCAGTTCGTGTCCGGCACCGACGCGGTGTAGGCCGATCGCATCCAAGCGGCGAGCTTGTCCTTCGCCTTGGGCTCCAGCGGTTCCCAGAGTCGTTCGGGGGCGAGGGCGAGGCCCCACCCGACGGCGGCGGCCTCGACGAGGCGCTGACCGCCGGCGGCGGAGTCGCCGATGTACCAAGGATCGTCGGGGTCGAGCGCCCGCGCGAGCGTCTGCGCGAGCGCGGCCCACGACTCGTCCGGCAGGGCGTCCTTCGCGGCGGCGAGCCCCCACAGCGGCCGCGTGAGCAGCTCGAACCAGTTCTCGGTGTGGGAGTGGTTCGACATGGTCACCGGCATCATCTCGGGCCCCTGGGAGGCGAGATCGACGGCGGGTCGGCAGATCGCCGTTGCGGCGGCCTGCCAGCCGTCATAGGTCGGTTGCAGCGGTCCGTGTATGCGCAATGGGGAGGTCACAACGGCACACGCTATCAACGTGGGACAGGGGCGGCAACCCACGCGCCGAGGCGGTGATCCGGTAACGGATCGAAGGGCGGCCCCGCGGGGCCGCCCTTCAAGGTTCGACCGGTTCGACCGGCTCGATCGGCGCTCGCCTGAAGAACCATCCGAGGACGATGGTCAGGGCGGCGATGGAGGTGATGGTGGTGGCGGCGGAGAGGAGCCCGGCACCGAAGATCCATCCGATGAGGAGGCCGACGCCGACCATGTAGCTCGCCCAGGCGGCTCCGGCGATGAGCGCCATGCGGCTGTGCGCGTAGCCCGGTGTGGCGACAGCGGCCCAGGCCAGGGCGGTCCTGCCGGCCGGCAGGAAGCGGGCGACGACGGTGGTCCAGCGCGGGTGGCGCCGGAGCGTGCCGCGCAGTCTGATCTCCAGGAGGGTGATGCGGGCCGAGCCGAAGATCGGCCGCTTCATGCGTCCTCGGGTGTAGCGCAGTGCCCGGTAGCCGAGCACGTCGCCCAGCCAGGAGGCGAACGCGGCCCAGGCGATGAGGCTCGCGATCAGGAGCGTGTCGCCGACCAGGAAGCCGGCGATGGTCGCGATCGTGGTGGCGCTCGGGACCATCGGCACGAAGAAATCGGCGATGACCAGAGCCACCAGCAGCAGGGCCACGATCGGCAGGCTAATACTCAAGTGCTTCTCGTATTCACTTGGAAGGACGGGGCGGGGCCGCTCTCGGCCCCGCCCCGTTTCACTACTTCGTCGAGGCGCCGACGAGCTCGCGCCGCTCGTCGGCATTGGTCTCGGCGAGGTGCTGCTGCAGCTTCTCGCCTTCGACGTCGACGTTCGGCACGATCCGGTCCAGCCACTTGGGGATCCACCAGCCGCCGCGGCCGAGCAGGGCCATGACCGCCGGAATGATCGCCATGCGCACCACGAAGGCGTCGAAGGCCACCGCCGCGGCGAGGCCGAAGCCCATCGCCGCGATGAAGACCTCGCCGCTGAAGATGAACGCGGCGAAAACGCTGATCATGATGAGCGCGGCGGCCACGACCACCCGCGAGGAGTGGGCGTACCCGTCCTGGATCGCCTGCTTCGGCGTGTCGCCGTGGACGAAGGCCTCGCGGACCCGCGTGAACAGGAAGATCTGGTAGTCCATCGCGAGGCCGAACACGAGGCCGATCATGATGATCGGCATCATCGACATGATCGGGCCGGGTTGTTCGACGCCGAACAGATCGCCCATCCAGCCCCACTGGAACACCGCCACGAGCGCGCCGAGCGACGCGAAGACGCTGAGGACGAACCCGAGCGTCGCGGTGATCGGCACCATGATCGAGCGGAACACCAGCAGCAGGATCAGCGTCGCCAGGCCGACAACGACGAGCATGTACGGCACCAGCGCGTCGTTGAGGCTGTCGGAGATGTCGATGTTGATCGCGGTCGAACCGGTGACCGCCCAGTCGGCGTCGTCGCTGCCGGCGAGGACGTCGCGGATCTCGTGGACGAGGTCGTTGGTGGTCTCGTCGGCCGGCGAGGTCTCCGGGATCACGGTCACCAGCACGGTGTCGCCGGCCTCGTTCGGGAACGCCTGGCCGACCACGGCGATGCCGTCGACCGCGTGCAGCTCGTCGGTGACGTTCTGCGCGGCGGCGATGGGGTCGGCGCCTTCGGTGAGGTCGCCGACGATGAACAGCTGGCCGTTGAAGCCGGGGCCGAAGCCCTCGCTGACCAGGTCGTAGGCGCGCCGCGCGGTGTTGTCCTCGGAGAACGACCCGGCGTCGGGCATGCCGAGCTCGAGGTCGGAGGCGGGGATGGCGACCGTGCCCAGACCGATGATGCCGACCAGGCCCACCAGGATCGGGTGGCGGGTGACGAAGCCGCCCCAGCGGCGCCCCCCGTTCGGCTTCTCGTCGTGGCGGCCTTCGGCGATGCGGGCCCGCTGGCGGCGGGTGAATACCCGCTTGCCGGTGAAGCCGGCCAGGGCCGGCAGGAGGGTCACCGCGATGACCACGGCGATGAGGACGGTGACGCCGGCGGCGACGGCCATCTCGGTCAGGAACGGAATGTTCACGACCGACAGGCCCAGCAGCGCGACGATCACCGTCAGGCCGGCGAAGAAGACCGCCGATCCGGCGGTGCCGACCGCGCGTCCCATCGCGTCGGCGCGGGCCGTCCTGTCCTCGACGCGTCCGTCCGCGGCGAGTTCGTTGCGGTAGCGCGAGAGGATGAACAGCGCGTAGTCGATGCCGACCGCGAGGCCGATCATGGTCGCGAGGGTGCCGGTGTCCTCGGAGACGTCCATGAAGGACGTGGCCGCCAGGATGCCGGCGGTTGTGAGCATGACGCCCAGGACCGCCGTGACGATCGGCAGTCCGGCCGCCAGCAGCGCGCCGAAGGTGACGATGAGGACCAGCAGGGCCACGCCGATGCCGATGAGCTCGGTGAGCCCGCCGACGGGGAACTCCTGGAGCACGTCGCCGCCGACCTCGACGGTCAGCCCGGCGTCGCGGGCGTCCTCCACGGTCTGTTCGAGGTAGTCGACGGTCTCGGTCTCGAGTTCCATCGACGGTTCGGCGTAGGTGACCTGGAGGACGGCGATGTCCTGCCCCTCGGGCGCGATCATGCCGATCGGGTTGCCCTCGGGGTCGGTGTCGAACGGGCCGGTCACACTGGAGACCTCAGGCGATGCGCGCATCGCCTCGACCGCCTCGGTGATGACGGCGGCGTTGGCTTCGTCGGTGAGGGGCTCGCCGTCCTCGGAGGCGAAGACGACCTGCGCCGTGGCGCCGTCGGCGTTCTGCTCGGGGAAGCGGTCTTCCAGGAGGTCGAAGGCCTCCTGCGATTCGGTGCCGGGGAGGCTGAATTCGGGGTTGGTCTCCTGTTGGAGTGTCGCGGCGGCGGCGACGACACCGCCGACGACGAGGATCCAGAGCGCGAGGACGAGCCATCGCAGTCTGTATGATCCTCTGCCCAGACGGTAGAGGAAGGTGGCCACAGGCGGGTGCTCCATTCGTGGTCGAGTACCCGGTCCCGCCTGGTGTCGGGTGTGGCGGCGGGGCCGGGTGAGCGGTGTTCTTCGCCGACGGCTTCGGCGGCGGGTTTCCTGGTATAGCGGCTATTGAGATGTGGTCGGCGGCCTTGCGATCCCGGATTCGAGAGTCGCGAAGGCCTGGGTGATGGCCTCGGGAAGCGTTTCCTCCTCGGGGTGGGTGATCCAGTGCTCGTTGGCGACCTTGATCGCGACCAGCGCGGCGCCGAGCACCAGCCGGGGATACATGTCGCCGGGTTCGGTGCCGGTGGCTTCGGCGACGATGTCGCCGAGTTCGGTGAACAGCTCGACGAACTGGCCCGCCTGATGGCTGATCAGCGACGGCGAGCTCTTGAGGAGCTCTTCGCGGCATTGCAGCATCCGGACGTCGCAGTCCTTGTCGGTCTCCAGGCTGATGGCGGCGTCGCGCAGCGCGTCCCAGACGCCTTGGCTTCGCACGCGTTCGCGCAGCTCCTCGGTGAACCGCTGCGCCCGCTGGTCGAAGTCGTGGAGGAGCGCGGCTTCCTTGTTGGAGAAGTAGTTGTGGAAGGTACGGGTGGACACGCCCGCCTCGGCGGCGATGTCGTCGGGGCTGACCGCGTCGATCCCGCCCTTTTGCAAGGCGAGGTGGAGGGTCGCGGCGCTGAGGGCCGCTTTGGTGGCGGCCTTCTTTCGCTCGCGGAGCCCGGCCTGATCGGTCATGGCCGCAACGCTATCCGCCGTTGTCACCGTTTACAAGATTCCGTCGGGGAAATTTTGCAGGCGGCGCAAGTTCACTAGGCGAGTGGCGTCACGCAAGCGACGCCGGGGCATTCCCAGACGGTGCTCGCGGCTTCGTGGCCGGCGGGGTCGACGCGTGTGACCACGCCGCCGTACTGGCACGCCACCAGCAGTTTCCCGTCGGCGGTGAGCACGGCGTCCCGCGGCCAGGAGGCTCCGGCCGGCACCGAGCGCACAAGCGAGGGGCCGTCCGGATCGATGACGGCGACCTGGTCGGTGCCGCGGACCGTGACGTAGAACATGCCGCGTTCGGGGTCGGGAACGACCGCGCCGGGGAAGGGACGCGGGACGTCTTCGGGCAGGCCGATGTCCGGCAGCGCCGCGAGATCGGCCGGCTCGGTCCCAGGCAGGGGCAGGCTCGGGCCGAGCGTGAACGTCGAGGAGGACTCGTCGAAGGCGCCGACGACGACGGCGTTGGCCAGCTCCCCGGCGATGAGCGCGCGGTCGCCGACGAAGGCCAGGTGGCGGGGGCCGAAGCCGGGATCGAAGACGGTCGAGCCTAGCTGCTCGAGCTCGCCGCGCTCGTCGAGCGCGAAGGCGTGGACGCGGTCCGAGCCGAGGTCGACCACGAGGACGCGGCCCGAGCGGAAGGCGATCTGGTGGGCGTGGGGGCCCGATTGGCGGTCCAGGTCCGGTCCCGAGCCGACGAGCGCGAACACATGGGAGGGCGCGTCCAGCGAGCCGTCGGGGCCGATCGGCAGGACCGCGACCGAGCCGCCGCCGGTCCCGTCGCCGTAGTTGGCGACCAGCAGCCACTCGCCCGAGGGGTGCACGGCGGCGTGGCACGGGTTCGCGCCGCCGGTGGCCTGGGCGGTGCCGATCTCCTCGGGCTGGGAGGTGAGCCCGATCCGCCAGGCCGCGACGAAGCCAGGCTCGGTCTCGGTGACGGTGTAGACCGTGCCTTCCGGGCCGCCGGTGGCCACCCATGAGGGGTTGACCGCCTGCGCCGCTTTGCCGAGCCCGTCGGGGCCGGCGACGACCAGTCCGGGGCCGCCTTCGGTCGTGTAATCGCCAAGGAGATGCAGCATTCCGCCGATCTTAATGGTCGGGCGCGGGCTCCCGCTGCCACGTCGGCATAGACTCGATCGCATGACCGAGGACAAGTGGCGCGAGAAGCTGACCGAGGCCGAGTACCGAGTGCTCCGCGAGGGCGGCACCGAGGCCCCCTGGACCGGCGAGTACGTCGACGAGAAACGCAAGGGCGTCTACCGGTGCCGGGCCTGCGGCGCCGAGCTGTTCTCCTCCGAGACCAAGTTCGACTCCCGCTGCGGCTGGCCCTCCTTCTGGACCCCGCTCGCCGGCGGCAACGTCGAACTGCTGGAGGATCGCTCGCTCGGCATGGCCCGCACCGAGGTGCGCTGCGCCAACTGCGGCTCGCACCTGGGCCACGTCTTCTACGGCGAGGGCTGGGACAACCCCGAGGACGCCCGGTTCTGCATCAACTCCGTCAGCCTGACGCTCGAACCGGACGACCGGGGCTGAACGGGCGGCGACTAAGCTCACCTCTGACCCTTCCCACAAAGCCGAAGAGAGGGCCGAGGTGCAACTCGGGACACTGATCGCGGGCCGGTACCGCCTTGACGACCGACTCGCCGCCGGAGGCATGGGCGAGGTGTGGCGGGGCACCGACACGCGCCTCAACCGCGCCGTGGCCGTCAAACTCCTCCACGCCGGGCTGTCCGGCAACGACCGCTTCCGCGCCCGGTTCCACCAGGAGGCGCAGGCCGTCGCGGCCCTCCAGTCCCCCGGCATCGTCGCGCTCTACGACTACGGCGAAGAGCACAGCCCCGAGGGGCTCGTCTCGTACCTGATCATGGAGCTCGTCCAGGGCCAGTCCCTGGCCGCCCTCATCCACCAGCGGGGGCGCCTGTCGCCGGCCGAGACGATGAAGATCATCGCCACCGCCGCCGAGGCCCTCGAGGTCGCCCACCGGGCGCACATCATCCACCGCGACGTCAAGCCGGCGAACCTGCTCGTGAACGAGGAGGGCACGGTCAAGATCGTCGACTTCGGGATCGCCTCGGCGAAGGGCCAGGCCGGGCTCACCGAGACCGGCACCGTCATGGGGACGCTCTCGTACGCCTCGCCCGAGCAGCTCGGCGGCGGCGACCTGACCGGCGCGACCGACCTCTACTCGCTCGGGATCGTCGCCTACGAGTGCCTGTCGGGCCGCACGCCCTTCCCGGGCAACGACCCGGCCGCGGTCATCACCGCGCATATGACCGGTCAACCCGCGCCGCTGCCGCCCGACGTGCCGGCACCGGTCTCGCAGATCGTGATGCGCTGCCTGGCCAAGGACCCGCGGCAGCGGTACGGCTCGGCCGGCGAGCTCGCGCAGGCCTGCCGCACCGGCCGCCCCGGAACGGGCACGACCGCGATCCTCGCCTCGCCTCCACCGGGCACCTCGCCGATGACCAGGCCGATGACGCAGGGCATGGCTCCCGGCATCGCCGCCGCGCACACCACCGTGCAGCCGCGCACGGGAGCGATGGACCACGGCACGACCCCGCGCGGCGGCGACCTGCCGCCGCCGCGCGACTTCGAGGAGCCCGAGCGCAGCAAGGCCGTCCCGGTCCTCGTCACGCTGGCCGGCGTGCTCGTGATCGTGGTCGCCGTGATGCTCTGGCGGCCGTGGACCGGGGGGGACGCGCCCGAAGCGGGCGAGGGGGACCCGAGCGACGGCGCCGCGTCGGCGGTCGAGTCCGCCGCCGCCGAGGAGACCACCGAGGCCGAGGAGTCCGAACAGGACGACAGCGATGCCGAAGAGGAGGACTCCGACCAGGAGCCCCAGCAGAACACCGAGGAGACCACCACCGCGGCCGCCGAGACCGAGACCAAGCTCCTCGCGCTGCCGGACACGACCGGCGAGCCCATCGCCGATGCTGTGGCCCTCCTCGGCGACGAGGGCTTCACGAACGTTCGGCACGAACCGCAGACGCCGGACGATTCGGTCACCGAGTACTGCCTGGTGACCGGACAGAGCCCGCCGGCCGGACCGGAGTACACGCCGGACACGCCGATCGTCCTCTCGTACATGGACGATCCCGAGAACGGCTGCGGCGTCTAGGAGTCGCCGTCACCGCGCCTCGATGACGGCGTTCCCTTCGGCGTCGACGACGTACCACAGGTCGTTGACGCCCTGGCCGTCCACGTCGCCGGGCTCGGTGTCCGCCGCCCAGTAGTACAGCGGATGGCTGTTGTACGTCACCTGCATGGTGCCGTCCTCGCGTGCGACCGAACCGGCCAGGGACTCGTCGAGGTCCTCGCCGACCGCGACCTCTCCGTCGGTGAGCAACGGCGGCCACGCGGCCGCGCAGTCGTCGTAGCAGGTCGGCGTCCCGCCCTCGTCCGCGGTGAACAGATAGAGCGTCATGCCGTCCGCGTCGGCGAGCACCGGCCCGAGCGAGGTGTCCGAGAGGGCGAGCGCGGCCCCCGCCGGGGCCTCGGTGTCGGTCTCGGGCGCGCCGTAGCCCGAGCCGGGATCGGAGCCGGAGTCCGAGTCGCCGCAGCCGGCCAGCGCCAGCGAGGCCGTGAGCAGTACGGTGGCGGCGCGGGCGCCGCGTCGGGTCGATGTGGTCCGCATATTCGTGACGCTATATCCGCTCGGGGCGGCGGTCCCGCCGACACGCGCGGCGCCTGGGCGACAATGGTCCGCATGCCCGTCCTTCCCGAGCTGCCGATCCGCGAATCCCTTCCCGCGCTGCTGCGCGCCGTCGAGTCCGCCGGGGCGGCGGTCCTCGCCGCTCCCCCGGGCACCGGCAAGACCACGCTGGCCCCGCTGGCGCTCGCCGGACTCCTGGACGGGGCGGCACCCGCCCGGCGGGTGCTCGTGGCCGAGCCGCGGCGACTGGCGACGCGCGCCGCCGCGAACCGGATGGCCGCGATCCTCGGCGAACGGGTCGGCGGGCGCGTCGGCTACCGGATCCGGGGTGAATCGCGCCGGTCGGCGGCGACGCGCGTCGAGGTCGTGACGACCGGCGTGCTCCTCAATCGCCTGCTGGCCGATCCCGAACTTCCGGGCGTCGACGCGGTGATGCTCGACGAATGCCACGAGCGGCACCTGGAGACCGACACCGCCTGCGCGTTCCTCATCGAGACGCGCCAGGTCCTGCGGCCGGAGCTGGCGCTCGTGGCCGCCTCGGCGACCGCCGACACCGCGCTGTGGGCCCGGCTGCTCGACGGTGCCCCGGTCATCGAGTCCGCCCCGATGCGCCATCCCGTCGAGATGCGATGGGCCCCGCCGAGAGGCCGGATCGATCCGCCCGACGGGCTGCGGGTCGACCGCAGATTCCTCGCGCACGTCGCTCAGGTGGTCGATCGGGCGCTGGAGGCCGACGCGGGCGACGTGCTCTGTTTTCTTCCCGGCGCCGGCGAGATCCGTCGGGTCGCCGAACACCTCGAATACCTTGATGTCGATATATATCAATTGCACGGATCGGTGTCGTCGGCCGAGCAGGACCATGCGATGCGGCACGACCCGGAGCGGCGCCGAGTGGTGCTGTCGACCGACATCGCCGAGTCGAGCCTCACCGTCCCCGGCGTGCGGATCGTCGTCGACGCCGGCCTGGCGCGGCGGCCGGTCGTCGATCACTCGCGGGGGCTGCCCGGCCTGACCACGGTCGCGGCGTCGCGGGCCTCGTGCGAGCAGCGGGCCGGACGCGCCGGCCGCGAGGCCCCCGGCGCCGTCTGGCGCTGCTGGAGCGAGGCCGAACACGCACGCCGCTCCGCGCAGCCGGCCCCCGACGTCGCCTCCTCGGACCTGACCGCTTTCGCGCTCCAGGCGGCGTGCTGGGGCACGCCGGTCGCCGAGCTCCCGCTCCCGGCCCAGCCTCCGGCCGGTGCGCTCGAGGCCGCGGAGGCCACCCTCACCTCGCTCGGCGCGATCGACGCGGCCGGAGCGGCGACCGACCGGGGCCGCGCGCTCGCGACGATCGGCCTGCACCCGCGCCTGGCCCGGGCCCTCATCGACGGCGCCGAGCGCGTCGGCACCGCGAAGGCCGTGGAGGTGGCCGCACTGCTCGGGCTCGACCGCCGCGGGAAGGGAGACGACCTCATCGCCCAGTGGCGGCGGCTGCGATCGAGCCGCGACCGCCAGTGGCTCGGCGAAGTCCGCAGGCTCAGCGCGAGCGCCCCCAAGGTGGAGCGGCGATCGAGCGACGACGAGGCCGCCGCCACCGTGGTCGCGCTCGCGTTCCCCGAGCGGGTCGCCAGGCGCGGCGGCGGCCAGTGGCGGACGGTCGCCGGGACCGGTGCGGTCACCGCCGAGGGCTCCGCCCTGGCGGGCGGCGAATGGCTCGCCATCGCCGACGCCGACCGCTCCCCCGGCCGCGCCGCGGCCATCGTCCGCGCCGCCGTGCCGATCGACGGCGAGCTGGCCTGCGAACTCGTCGGTGACGACCTCGAGGAACGAGTGGCGTGGGACGCCGAGCGGCGCGACGTGGTCGCCCGCGAGGTGCGCGCCCTCGGCGCGATCGAGGTGTCGTCGAAGCCGCTGCGGCGGCCCGATCCGGTGCTCGTGAGCGCGGCCCTGGCCGAGGGGCTCAACGCCGAAGGACTGGGGCTGCTGCGCTGGTCTGAGGAGACCGAGCGCCTGCGGCAGCGGATGGCGTTCTGCCACCGGCACCTCGGTGAGCCGTGGACCGACGTGAGCGATGAGGCACTCCTGGCCGGCACCGACTGGCTCGAGCCGTGGTGGTCGCGGGCCCGCAAGCGCGCCGATGTGGAGGCGATCCCGGTCGGCCGGGCGCTGCGGAACCTGCTGCCGTGGCAGGCCGGCATCGATGAGACCGCTCCGGAGACGCTGCCGGTCGCGAGCGGCCGCGAGGCCCGCGTCGACTACTCCGGAGAGGCCCCCGTGCTGGCCGTCAAGCTCCAGGAGATGTTCGGCGCCACCGACACGCCCCGGATCGCCGGGGTGCCGGTCCGGCTGCACCTGCTCAGCCCCGCCGGACGGACGCTGGCGGTGACCGCCGACCTCAAGTCCTTCTGGGAGGGCCCGTACCAGCAGGTGCGCAAGGAGATGCGGGGCCGCTACCCGAAGCACCCGTGGCCCGAGGACCCGTACTCGGTGCCGCCCACCGCGAAGACGAAGCGGCACCTTCGCTGAGGCGCCGTGCCCGAGTATGCCGGCGCCCCAACCGGAGACCCTCCGTCAAGATCGACACGTACGGATGGAGCCACGTGGACATGAACGACGCCCGGTCCGATTCACCGCACGAGCCGCCGCACGGGTCCGCCGCGGGCCCGCCTCCGCCGCCTCCTCCCGCTCAGGCGCCGTACGGGTATCCGTACCCGGTGTACGTCAATGCCGGTCCCCCGCCGCCTCCCCGGACGGCCAACGGCATGGGCACCGCCGCGCTGTCGCTCGGCATCCCTTGCGCCGCGGTGTCGTGGATCCCCGGCATCGGCGTCCTGGGCTGGATCGGGGGCGTCGTCGCGATCGTCCTCGGCTCGGTGGGCATCGCACGGGCCAGGCGCGGTCAGGCCACCAACTTCGGCGTCGCCCTCGCCGGCGCGCTGATCGGCGCGCTGGCCGTCCTGATCGGCATCGCCGTCGTCATCTGGCTGTTCACCTGGTGACCACCGGGGGCCTCGGCACTAGGAGACCCATGCCTCGACGGGCAGCAGCATCCAGGTGCCCCCGGCCGCGGCGGCGATGGTGAGCAGCGCGAAGAAGACGATCCACGCCCCCGCGGGCAGCGGGGTGATCCCGGCGAGCTGGTCGGCGTCCGAGGCGCCCGAGCTCCGTCCCCGCCGGCGTCGCGACGCGAGTTCGAGCACCGGCTTGACCGCGCCGATGAGGAGCAGCCAGGCGCCCAGATAGCCGGCGACGGTCTGGACGATCGCGTTGCCGTACCAGGTAGCCGCGAACACGCCCGCGCCGACCGCGAGCAGTGCCAGCGCGCCGTACCAGTTGCGGATGAAGACGAGCATGACCGCCAGGAGCACCAGGGTGATCCACAGCAGCGCGACGATGTAGCCCGCGCCGGTCAGGGCCGCCGCTCCCAGGCCCAGAGCGGCGGGCGCGATGTAGCCGGCCTGGAGGGTCATGGCGGCACCGAAGCCGGTGGGCTTGCCGCGGGAGAAGGTGAGCCCGGAGGTGTCGGCGTGGAGGCGGATGCCGGTGAGGCGGCGGCGCATGAGCACGGCCATGAGCGCGTGGCCGCCCTCGTGGGCGATGGTGACCAGCCCGCGGCTCCAGCGCCAGGCGGGGGTGTACAGGACCATCGCGGCCGCGGCGGCCAGGCACGCCAGCATGACGCCGACGGGCGGCGCCTCCTGAGTCTGGGTCAGGCGGTCGGTGACGATCTCGATGGTTTCCACGGGGCCTCGGTTCTCGGGGGGCGGGACGCGCGGTGAAGAATACCGAACGCTCGCCCGTATGGTAGAGGTGACGGCACTTCCTCGACACGGAAGGACAGCCCCCATGGGCACCGAAGACCGCCCGGATCCGCATCTGAATTTCCTCGAGCTCACCGACCAGATCGTCGAGGAACTGGCCTTGCACAATCTCAAGGCCCGCGAGAAGCTCCGTGAGGGCATCGCCTGGCTGGAGGCCCGTCGCATGAACGCCACGACCGCCGAGAACGCCGACATCGAGATGCTCCTGGCCCAGTGCCACGACGCCCTGCACCGGATGGAGTCGCTGCGCGACACCTACCAGGACGTGCGGGCGATCAACGCCGCCGCCCATGCCGAGCACGTGGAGTCGCTGGAGAAGCAGCTGCTCGGCGGCACGGAGTCGCCCGAGGAGCGCCGGGCTCGCCAGCAGCGGTTGGACCTGCTGCGGACCGAGCGCCGCAACCGCCTGGACGAGCTGCGGGAGCACAGCAAGGAGCGCCCCCGGCACCATCCGGAGGCCGACGACTCGGAGCGCTGATCCGCGGGCCGGGGCGGCAATCGGGCCCAGGGTATTGACATGTATGGATTTTATGGGGTAGAACGGACTCGTACCGCATTGAGAGAGCGCTCTCTCGTAGGCACTCCGACCATCGAGTCACCGTAGCGAGCGCTCGCTCCACCCATCGGCACAGCCCATCCGTGGCTCGCCGGCCTCGCCAACAAGGGAGCCGTCATGACCTCCGTTCAGACCTCCGACCCCCATCGACCGAAGCGGCGCAGACCGCTCGTCCGCCTCGCCGCCATCGCGGCCGCCGCCGCGGTCGCCGCGGGCGGCGTCACCATCGCCAACGCCAACGCCGACACGCCCCCGCAGGCCGCCCAGGACTGGAACATGGTCTGGTCCGACGAGTTCGACGGCGCGGCGGGTCAACTGCCGTCCTCGGACAACTGGCGCTTCAACATCGGACACGCCTACCCCGGCGGCCCCGACAACTGGGGCACCGGCGAGATCGCCTACCACACCGACGACCCGGCGAACGTCTCGCTCGACGGCAACGGCAACCTCGCCATCACCGCCCTGCGGGACGGCGGCGGCAACTGGACCTCCGCGCGCATCGAGACCCAGCGGACCGACTTCCGCGCCCCCGAAGGGGGCACGATGCGCATCGAAGGGCGCCTGCGCCTGCCCGACGTCACGGGCGAACAGGCCCTGGGCTACTGGCCCGCGTTCTGGGCGCTCGGCTCGCCGTTCCGCGGCGACTACTGGAACTGGCCCGGCATCGGCGAATACGACATCATGGAGAACGTCAACGGGCTCGACGAGGTCCACGGCGTGCTCCACTGCGGCACCGCACCGGGCGGCCCGTGCAACGAGTTCAACGGCATCGGCGGCGCCACCGACTGCGGCGGCAGCTGCCATAGCGGCTACCACACCTACGCGTTCGAATGGGACGACTCCGGCTCGACCGGCGAGCTGCGGTGGTACGCCGACGGCGCGCAGTTCCATTCGATCAGCGAGGCCGATCTGCCCGCCGACACCTGGCGCCAGATGACCGACCACGCCGGATACTTCATCCTGCTCAACCTCGCCATCGGCGGGGCCTTCCCCGACGCGCTCGCGGGCCACGCCACGCCGGTCGCGGCCACCGAGCCGGGCCACTCGATGCTCGTCGACTACGTCCGCGTCTTCACCCGCGGCGGCTCCGGACCCGGTCCGGACCCCGACCCGACCACCACCGACCCCGGCGAGCCCGGCCAGGGCCACGACGCCTACGCGCCCATCGAGGCCGCCTCCTTCGACGGCTCCTCGGGCGTGAGCGTCCAGAACTCGGCCGTCGGGCCGGTCGGCGACGGCGAATGGGTCCGCTTCGACGACGTCGACTTCGGATCGAGCCCGCCGCTCGACTTCGTCGCCCGCGTCGCCTCGGGCGCGGCGGACGGCGTCAGCGGGCTGATCGAGGTCCGCATCGACTCGGCGAGCGCCACCCCGATCGGATCGTTCGCCCTCGCGAACACCGGCGGCTGGGAGGCCTGGCGGGACGTGCCCGGCAATGTCTCGTCCGTGACCGGCGTCCACGACGTCTACCTGACCTTCACGTCCGGGCAACCGAACCCGTTCGCCTCCGTCGACCAATTCCAGTTCCGGCGCTAGGAGCCCGGACGAAATAAGCCAGCCCCTTACGCGCCGCGGTCGCGGCCATCGCACCCTCTGCGATGGCCGCGCCCGCGGCCGGTGGGATCATGCAAGCTGCGATCGAGGGCCGAGACGAAGGGCGGAAGGCGGAGCGATGCGACAGACGGAATCCGAACCGGGCGAATCGGCGGCCCGCAAGCCGCAGCGCGACCGTCGCCGCCCCACGCTCGAGGAAGTGGCCGAGCGGGCGGGCGTCTCCCGGGCCACGGTCTCCCGAGTCGTCAACGGCCAGACGAGCGTCGCACCCCACCTGCGCAAGGCGGTCGAGTCGGCCGCGGACGAGATGGGCTACGTCCCGCACGCCGCCGCGCGCAGCCTCGTGACGCACCGGACCGATTCGATCGCGCTCATCGTGCCCGAGTCGCCCACGCGGGTCTTCTCCGACGACCAGTTCTTCCCCAGCGTCATCCGCGGCGTGGCGACGGAACTCGACGCCGCCGGGAAACTCCTGGTCCTCATGACGACCGGCTCCCGGGACGGGCGCTCCCGCGTGGAGCGGTACGCCGTCGGCGGCCACGTCGACGGCGTCATGTTCGCCTCGTTGCACGACGCCGACCCGCTGCCCGAGCTCATGCTCCGGCGCGGCGTCCCGGTGGTCTGCAACGGCTCGCTGCCGCACGCTTCGGCCCCGTGCATCGACGTCGACCACATCGGCGGGGTACGGGCGGCGGTCGGCCACCTCATCGCCCAGGGCCGTGGCACGATCGCGACCATCGCGGGACCGCAGGACATGTCGGCCGGCCGGGCCCGACTGGAGGGCTACCGGCAGGCGCTGGAGGCATCCGGGCATCGCGCGATCGTCGCCGTCGGCGACTTCACCGAACCCTCGGGGAGCGCGGCGATGCGCCGGCTGCTGGACGATGAGCCCGATCTCGACGCCGTGTTCGTCGCCTCCGACCTCATGGCGCACGGCGCGCTCGGCGCGCTGCGCGAGGCGGGGCGCGGCGTGCCCGACGACGTCGCGGTCGTCGGCTTCGACGACATCGCGCTGGCGTCGTACTGCGAACCCCCGCTCACGACGGTGCGCCAGCCGATCACGGAGATCGGCCGGACGCTCGCGCGGCACATGCTGCGCCTACTGGACGGGGAGGACGTCGCATCGACGACGATCCTCCCCACCGAACTGGTATTGCGCGACTCCGCTTGATCGGTCAGGTGAAGACGCTGACGCCACCCGGTCCTACGAGCAGGCCGACGATGATGAAGAGGATGCCCAGCATCACTCGACCGCGGAAGATGACGTAAATGCCGTAGACGACCAGGATGACCGCCAGTATCCACAAAATAAGTGCCATGAGCGCCGGTTACCCGTCTGCGGCGGGAATATGTATGTCCACATCCATCTCTCGCGATTCGATCCGAAACTGCCACACAGGGTCCGTCCGCGTATACGCAGCGCGATGTCGGTGGTCCGTGCTTGGCTTGAACGGTGACGGTCGGAATCGTGCCCGGTAGAGGAGCCGAGGGGTGGACGATGCCCCTGCCCGGCGGGCCCGTGTCGTACCACGGGGACCTCGCCGCGGCCGTGGCCGCGATCGAGGCCAAATCGGCTCCCCGGTGGGTCCTGGCCGACGCCTCGCGGCAGTATCCCGCGCTCCTGGAGGCCGGAGCGCGGCTCGACCGGTGCCGCGACCTGCGGCTGTCCGAGCGGATCCTCTCACGGGCCGAGGGCCGCGAGCCGCCGGCGTTCGTCGTCGAATCGGACCCGGACGCGGGCACCCTCTTCGAGCGGGAGCCCGGGCCGGTCGACGGCCCGTCACTGCTCACGAAACTCCAGGCCGACTGGCTCGACCAGCAGCGACGCCTGCGCGCGATCGGCATCGCCGGACTCGCCACGCTCCTGGCCGCCGAATCGGCCGGCGGCCTGGTCGCCGCCGAGATGAGCCGGGCCGGGGTCCCCTTCGACGTCGAAGTCCACGACCGGCTCC
Source organism: Glycomyces tarimensis (assembly GCF_054776215.1). Lineage (NCBI taxonomy): Bacteria > Bacillati > Actinomycetota > Actinomycetes > Glycomycetales > Glycomycetaceae > Glycomyces > Glycomyces tarimensis. The sequence continues at coordinate 123,040 of NZ_BAAHCB010000012.1, read as the reverse complement.
TGCGCGAGCTGCTGGGCCCGCGCCCCGCCAAGGGCATGCGGCCACGCAAGCTCCAGGCACTGGCCGACAAGGTCGTCGAGGCGTTCGGGCACCAGCTCAACCCCGACTCCACCAAGCAGGTCCTCGCCGCCTTCCACGCCGCCGGCCTGGACGTCAAGACCACCCACCACTGGGAGCTGGCCAAGGTCGATCACCCCGCCGTGGACGCGCTCAAGACCTACCGCGAGCACGCCCGCGTGTGGACGACGTTCGGGTGGAACTGGGCCGACGACTGGGTCGGTGACGGGCGCTTCAAGCCCGTGTACACCGTCGGCGGCGCCGACACCGGCCGATGGGGCACCGACGGCGGCGGCGCGCTGCAACTCCCCCACGCCGTCCGGGAGGCGATCCGGCCCGAGCCGGGCTGGAAGCTCGTCGTCGCCGACGCCGCGCAGCTCGAACCGCGCCTGCTCGCGGCCATCAGCGGCGACGAGGGCATGATCGCGGCCACCGCCGCCGACGACGTGTACACCGAGCTCGCCCCCGACCTCGGCGGCGAACGCTCCAAGGCGAAGATCGCCCTCATCTCGGCGATGTACGGCGGCACGGCCGGCGATGCGGCGGCGCTGGTGACGCTCATGCGCGAGCGCTTCCCCGCCGCGTTCGACCGCGTCGAACAGGCCGCGCGCACCGGCGAGAAGGGCGGCATCGTCCGCACCTGGCTGGGCCGCACCGTCCCGGCGCCCAGCGCCGACTGGTGGTCGCGGCTCAACTCCGAGGAGGGGACGCAGGTCGCGCGCGGCAGGGGCCGGTTCACGCGCAACTTCATCGTGCAGGGGACCGCGGCCGAATGGGCACTGGTCGTGCTCGCGCTGCTGCGCCGCAAGCTCCACGAGGGCGGCCTCGGGGAGCTGGTGTTCTACCTGCACGACGAGGTCATGGTGCACTGCCCGGCCGAGCACGCCCCGGCGGTGCGCGAGGCGATCGAGGCGTCCGCCCACGAGGCCACCCGCACCCTGTTCGGTGACCTGCCGGTGCGCATCCCGCTGCGCCCGAAGGCCGTGGAGAGCTACGCCGCGGCGAAGTGACGAGCCTGGGCGACGCCGGTCGTAGTACCGCGGTACCAACGGAGCGAGGGAAGTTCAGGCCCGAGCCCGATGGAAGCGGGCCCCGGCGGCCGTAGCGTCGTGGACATGATCGAAATCGAGCACCTCACCAAGCGCTACGGCAAGAAGACCGCCGTGGACGACCTCAGCTTCACCGTCGAACCGGGCGCGGTGACCGGCTTCCTCGGCCCGAACGGCTCGGGCAAGTCGACGACGATGCGCGCCATCGTCGGGCTCGACGCCCCGACCGCGGGAGTCGCCCGCGTCAACGGCAAGCACTACTCGCAGTTCCGCTCCCCGCTGACCGAGGTCGGCGCACTGCTGGAGGCCAAGTCCGTGCACGCCGGGCGAACCGCCCACAAGCACCTGCTCGCCCTGGCCCAGACCCACGGCATCCCCAAGCGCCGCGTCACCGAGGTCATCGACATCGTCGGCCTGTCCGACGTCGCCGGCAAGCGCGTCGGCGGATTCAGCCTCGGCATGGGCCAGCGCCTCGGCATCGCCGTCGCGCTCCTGGGCGACCCGGCCGTGCTCATCCTCGACGAGCCGGTCAACGGCCTCGACCCTGACGGAGTCCGCTGGATCCGGGAGCTGCTCAAGCGCCTGGCCGCCGAGGGCCGGACGGTGTTCCTGTCCTCGCACCTCATGAGCGAGCTGTCCCAGACCGCCGAACACCTCGTGGTCATCGGCCAGGGCCGGCTCTTGGCCCACACCACCGTCGAGGACTTCGTCAACGGCCGCGGCGCCGGGCGCGTCCGCGTCGTCTCGCCCGACGCCGCGGCCCTGGCCGAGCGCCTCCAGGGGCCCGGCATCAGCATCGCCTGCCCGCGGAGCGGCGTGCTGGAGATCGAGGGCACCGAGGCCGCCGCGGTCGGCACCACGGCCGCCGCCCACGGGATCGTGCTGCACGAGCTGCACACCGAGCGCGGCTCGCTGGAGGACGCGTTCATGGAGCTCACGGCCGACGCCGTCGAATACCAGCAGACCCAGACCAAGGAAGGGGTGGCCGCGTGATGACCACCGCAGTCATGAACGACGGCCCGGCCGTCTACACGCCGCCGCAGCAGTACAAGCTCAGCGGGACCGGCCTGCTGCGCTCGGAGTGGACCAAGTTCTGGTCGCTGCGCTCGAGCTGGATCGTGCTGATCTGCGCCGCGCTGTTCGGGGCCGGCATCGGCGTCGCCGTGGGCTACGAGATGAGCGGCGCCTCGGGCGCCGACTTGCGCGCCGCGAGTTCGGCGCTGGACGTCCTGTTCGGCTTCGGCCTGAGCGCGGTGTTCATCGCCGTGCTCGGCGTGCTGTTCATCTCGGGCGAGTACACGACCGGGTCCGTCCGATCGACCATGGCCGCCTCCCCGCGCCGCACCCCCGTGCTGTGGGCCAAGGCCGCCGTGTTCGGCGCGATCGTCCTCGCGATCTACGGAGCGCTGGTCGCGGCGACCTTCTTCGTCACTCAGATGCAGTTGGACGGCACCGTCCTCGGCGGCGTGAGCCTGAGCGACCCGGGCGTGTTCCGCATCATGTCCGGTTACGTGGCGACCATCGTGTACCTGGGGCTGCTGGGCCTGGCGGTGGGCGCGATCCTGCGCAACTCCGCCGGGGCGATCAGCTTCTACGTCGGCGTGATCATGGTCCTGCCGATGCTCATGGCGCAACTGCCATGGGCGTGGGTGGCCGACCTCGCTCCGTACACGCCGGGGAACGTGTCGAACACGCTCACGATGAACGACACCGCCGGCGCGACCCTGTCGCCCGGCGAGTCGTGGCTGTGGATGGGCGTGTGGATGGTCGTCTCGTTCGGTCTGGCGGCCGTGCTCCTCAAGCGCCGGGACGTGTGAGAATGCGGTCGTGGCCCAAACCGTGACCGTCTCGCCCAAACGGGGCCTGTGGCAGCGGATGTCGGAGTTCGACTCCCGGCATCCGCTGCTTTGGAATCTGACGCCGATCCTGGTGTACGTCCTGATCCTCACCCCGGCGCTCGTTTTCAGTCCGATGGCGCTGCGCCACCCGTGGCTGCAGCTGGTGATGGCCGCGGCGTTCATGGTCCCGCTCGTGTGGCGGCGGCGGTACCCGTTCGCGGTGCTGGCAAGCCAGTTGGCGCCGCTGACGTTCAGCTACGCCTACGGACTCGTCGGTGCTGACGGCGGCAACGGCATCGTCGACTCGGCATCGGGGATCGCGTTCCTCCTCGCCCTGTACAACCTCGTGCTGCGCAGCCGCCTGGTGATGCTCTGGTGGGCGGCCCTCATCGCACTGGTGCCCACGGTCATCGACTTCGCGCTGAACTCCCCCACCGGCACGGTCGTGAGCTTCCTCGGCTACTTCGTCGAGTCCGCGCTGGTCTTCGGGTTCGTCGCCGTGGTGGCGCTGCTGGTGCGGACGAGACGGAACTACCAGGACTCCACGAGACACCTGGCGGCGACCGAGGCCGTGCAGGAGGAGCGGGCGCGGATCGCCCGGGAGATGCACGACATCATCGGGCACAACCTGGCGGTGATCAACGCGCTGGCCGACGGCGGCGCGTACGCAGCGACCGCCTCCCCAGAGCGGGCGAAGGAGGCGCTGACGGCGATCGGGGCGACCAGCCGCCAGGCGCTGAGCGAGCTGCGTCGGGTCCTGTCGGTCCTCCAGTCCGACGAGAACGGCGAGGTGGCCGAGATGGCGCCGCAGCCGGGCATGTCCGAGCTGGCGCCCCTGGTGGAGCGGGTGCGTGAGGCCGGGCTGCCGGTGACGTTCAAGATCATCGGCGATCCGTGGGAGCTGTCGGAGAACCAGCAGCTGGCGGTCTACCGGACCGTCCAGGAGGCACTGACCAATGTGCTCAAACATGCCACCGGTCCGCGCCGGGCCCAGGTGGTGCTCGACTACCGCGACGACGGGCTCAGCGTCGTCGTCACCAACACCGGGGCGATCGTCGAAGACGCCGGGACGCAGCGGGGCCTGATGGGCCTGAGCCGGCGGGCCGCGGCCTTCGGCGGCACAATGGAAGCCGGCCCGCAGCCCATCGGAGGATGGCGCGTGGCCATGTGGATGCCCGAGGACAAGTCCAATTGACCGCTTCGCCGAGAAGGACCGCCCGTGACGACACTGCTCATCGTGGATGACCATGCCCTGCAACGGATGGGCTTTCGCATGCTCCTCGAGAGCCAGCCCGACCTGACCGTGCTCGGGGAGGCCGACAACGGCGCCGACGCGGTTCGCAAGACCGCCGAACTGGGCCCGGACGTGGTGCTCATGGACGTGCGCATGCCTGGGATGGACGGGATCCAGGCGACCAAGCGGATCATCGCCTCCGGCGGGCGCAGCAGAGTGCTGGTGCTGACCACGTTCGATCTCGACGAGTACGCCTACGCGGCGCTGCGTGCGGGCGCCAGCGGCTTCCTGATCAAGGACGCCCAGCCCGAAGACCTCCTGTCGGGGATCCGGGTGGTGGCCGCCGGCGACGCGGTGGTGGCGCCGAAGCTGACCCGGCGCCTGCTCGACCGGTTCGCCGACCAGTTCCCCGTCGACGGCGAGGACGACGGCGCGATGTCCTCGGACCGGTTGGAGGCGCTGACCGAGCGCGAGCGGGAGGTGCTCACCGCGATCGGGCGGGGCTGGAACAACACCGAGATCGCCGAGCGGTTCCACTTGGCCGAGTCGACGGTGAAGACGCACGTGGGGCGCATCCTCGCGAAGATCGGCGCCCGCGACCGGGTGCAGGCGGTCATCTTCGCCTACAACGCCGGCCTGGTCGCGCCGGACAACAACCACTCGTGAGCGGTCAGCGGCGCGTGAAGGCGAGCAGGTCGCATTCGGCCTCGACGGGCCGCGGCTCGGTCTCGGCGGCCGCGTCGGCCTCCATGGCGGCGAGCCCGGCCTCGTACTCCTCGTCGCTCAGGTGCTCGTAGACCGACAGCGCCCGCATCCGCTGCCGCTCGACGTAGTCGGCGAGGCTGTTCGCCGAGCGGTGGTGGACCTCGATGAGGCCGGACTCCTCGAATCCGGCATCGGCGAAGAGCGCGGCGGTCTCGGCGCGCGTCGGGAACAGGTGCGAGTCGATCTCGACGGTGCGCGGGAAGTACCGGTACAGCAGCAGGTCCTTGAGCCGGTCGGACAGCGTCGTGGCCATGAGCAGGCGCGCGCCCGGCCGCAGGACGCGGGCGAGTTCGGCGGCGGCGGCCGGCTTGTCGGGCACGTGGTGCCAGACCAGGAACATGAGCGCCAGGTCGGCCGCGCCGTCGTCCATGGGGACGTCGGCGGCCGAGCCCTCCGTGTAGGTCACGCGCGGGTGCGCGGCCTCCCGGCGGGCGATCTCGCGCATCCGCGTCGCGGGCTCGACACCGACGACCTCGGCATCGAAGCCGTCGGCCAGCACGGGCGTGAAGCGCCCGGTGCCCGAGCCGACGTCGGCGACGGTCGCGATCGGGCCGGGCCCGGCGAGCTCGCGGAAGGCGCGCAGCCAGTTGTCGCGGCTGACCGGCAGCAGGGCGCGGCCTCGCGAGTATCCGGCGTGCTGGGTCTTGTCGTAATCGACTGGTTCGAGCATGGGGTGCTTCTCCGACTCTGTCGGGACTGGTCGGGACCCAGTAGCGGAGTTTCTTGCCGCGCTGGTCCTCGTAGACACCGCCGTTGCGCTGGATGACCTTGCGCGAGCCGATGTTGTCGAAGTCGCAGGTGATGAGGGCCTTGTCGATGCCGAGCGCGGCGGCGTGCGGCAGGGCGGCGGCGAGCATCGCGGTGGCGTGGCCCTGGCGGCGGGCCGAGGGGCGGATGTCGTATCCGATGTGCCCGCCGACCTCGAACAAGCGCTTGTTGAGCCGGTGGCGGATGGAGATGCGGCCCAGGAAGGTCTCGCCCTCGGCCCACCACAGCATGGTCATGGGGACCAAGCCCGGTGGCGGGTCGGAGAGCCAGCGGCGCTCCTCGGCGAGGTAGGCGGGCACCCATTCGGAGCCGCGGGCGCCCCGGACGAACTTGCTGATCATGTAGCCGGTGAGCGAGTTGTCGTCGGGACCGCCCCGCCCTTCCGCGACGAACTCGTCGATCGCCTCGGCCAGGGACGTGGCGAGGCGTTCGGTGGGTGCGATGAGTTCCGGCATGACTCCGACGCTAAACGAAGCGGCCGTTGCGGACAAGCGCAATTGGCGATCGTCTCGTTCACCTGGGCTTGGTAGCGTGGCGACTCGAAAGGTCAGGTGTTGCACATGAATGCTGCGGTCGAGTTGTCCGCCGAGGTGCTGTTGTTCGACATGGACGGGACGATCGTCGACTCGACCGTGTCGGTGGAGCGGGCCTGGAACCACTTCGCCGATCGCCACGGGCTCCAGGCCGAGGCGATCCTGGCCGTGGCGCACGGCCGCCCGACCGTGGAGGTCGTCGGCATGTTCGCGACGCCGGGCATGGACGTGGAGGCGGAGGCGGCCAGGATCGAGTCCGAGGAGATCGACCGGACCGAGGGCATCACCGAGGTGCCGGGATCGGGCGTGCTGCTGAACTCGCTGGATCCGGCCCGGTGGGCGGTGGTCACGTCGGCCACGCGCGCGCTGACGGTGAAGCGCTTGGCCGTGGCGGGGCTGCCGCAGCCGCGGGTGCTGGTCGCGGCCGATGATGTGACCGAGGGCAAGCCGAGCCCGCAGGGTTACCGGATGGCGGCGGAGGCGCTGGGCGCCGACGCGGGAGCGGCCGTGGTGTTCGAGGACGCCGAGGCCGGGCTGCTGGCGGCGCGCGCAAGCGGAGCGGCGACCGTGGTCGTCGGCGGCCATGAAGGGCCGGCGGCGGAGGGGCTGCCGCGCATCGCGGACATGCGGGCGGTCCGGGTGACCGGGGACGGCGCCGGAAGCCGTGGAGGGAGTGGGACGGCAATGACCGTCCGCCTCGGTATCGCCTGAGGAGCCCGGCAATGGAACTTGGGGCGCGGGCGGAAGTGGTGTGAGCTGATGGTGGCGCTGCGCTAAAGGCGTCGGCGACGAAGAGGTCAGTGCTTTGTGGAGGTTGGGTTCGCGGGCGTGCCAGTGGGGTGTGGGCGCTGGCCGTTTCGCGGGCGGGCCGTGTGGTGTCCGGTTTCTCTTGTGCGGCAAGGCTTCTCATGGCCCCGGGCGGCGGAAACGTGAGTGTTTTCCCACCCTAACGGGTGATGACAGAAGCCTTGTGACCTGGGAGAATAGAGGTATAGCACGAACCGGCGGAAACAGCAGGTTCGTACGAGACCTCAATGACCGAGGGAGGTGTCAGATGGCCAAAGCGAGCATGAAGCCCAGCAGGACCGAGCGGAGCGAACGTGCCAAGGTCATCCACACTGATCTCGATGAGGCCGCTTCCCTGATCAACTCCGTGCACGCCGAGGTCCTGCGCCGGGTGATCGAGGCGAAAGCCTGGAATATCCACCGCGACTGCGACGGCTTCTCGGCCCTGCGCGAGTGGCTGGTCTCGACCTTCGACTTCCACCTGCGCACGGCTGCCGATCTGGCGGCGATCGCCCGCACTGCCGGGAAGTTCACCGTCCTCGCTGAGACTGCCACGTCGGCTCAGGCGCGGATTGACCGGGTCGCCGCGGCCGTGCGCCGCCTGGACGCCACCAAGGCCCTCCGCGTGTACGCCCGCACCCCCTACCGAGAGCCGGTCCCCTCCCCCTTCGACGCCGAGACGCTGTGTGCGACCCCGGAGCACTTGATTGCCGAGTACTGCATCCACGCCACCGTCAAAGACGTGCACGCCCAGCTAGACGAACTTCAGGCCGCGCTCGACTCGGGTGAGGAGCTGTTGGACGGGCTGGGGCAGCAGTCGTTGCAACGCTTGGATCTGGTGGAGACCGAGAACGGCATGTTCGTCCTCTCCGGGCTGCTCTCTTCGGACACCGGGAAGCTGTTCGCCAAGCTCCTGACCACCGCCGTCCCGCCTCCCCGGCAGGACGAGGTCGACCAGGACGGGTCGCTGCCGCCGGCGGCGAACCGCCGCGCCGAGGCCTTCCATCAGATGGTCGCGGCCCACGGGGCCGACCCGAACGCGGCCAAGCGGCACGGGCACACCGCCATCCTGCACCTGTCAGTCGACATCGAGACCCTGGCTGGGGAAGACACCGGACGCGTCGCCACCTTGGAAGGCGACCCGATCAGCCTCGGGAAGGCCCGCCTGCTCGCCTGCGAGGGCCTGGTGATCCCCAACGTGTTCAACTACCGCACCGGCGAAGCGATCGAACTGGGTCGGGCCCTGCGCCTGCCCAACAGTGCGCTGCGCAGGAAGCTGGAACTCGAGCAGCCCGGCGGGTGCGCCTGGACCGGCTGCCTCGCACCGGTGCAGTGGACCGAAGCCCACCACATCCGCCACTGGGCAAATGGTGGCCCGACCGTCGCTGAGAACCTGATCCTGCTGTGCCGCTTCCACCACGGCCGCCTCCACACCCCCGGCTGGACCATCACCAAAACCGGACCCGGCAAAGCGTTGATCGTCCACCACGACGGGCACGAGGACACCGACCCCGACCTCAAGTGCGGGTGCTCGGACTACTGCACCGACGCCGACCTCGACGCCGACTTCACCGAGGACATCGCGAACGCCTTCCCCACCGGCCTGTACCCCGAAGAATGGTCCGAGACACTCAAACCCGACCTCGAAGCCGCCGCTGAGCAGGCCGAGACCGCGCAGGTCATGGCCGCCGCGAAGGCCGCCCGCACGAAACTGCGAGCACGCTTCACCACACCGACACCCCGACCCGAGACCGAACCCGAACCGGCTTCAGCACCGGCACACGAACCGGAACCGGGACAGGGATACGAGACTGCCACACCGTCTAATGAGGCGAAGCGATCTCGCGAACCGGTCGGGGCCGCACCGGCACCGGACTACGGACCGCCGCCCTTCTTAATATGCCCGCTGCGGGATGCCGTGGCGGGGAAGGCACCTCATAAACGGCCAGCTCGAAACCGGACACCCGGTTCGAGCACATCCCCATGCCCACACCCCGAACCGGACCACCAGCAACGCGAATACCCGCCGCGCAGCCAGCCCCCAACCCAACCCGGCACGGCCCCACCGACCGCCCCCGCGACGAACAACAGCCACACCCCACCCGCCACCGCTTTTGTCGCCGCCATAGCGCAGAACGACCATCACTCCCGCCCGTTCCCGCCAACGCATGAGCGGCCAATGCCGGTCTCCCCACACTCAGACCTGGGCACGCATCCTGCTCGGTGCCGCCAACCGGCACTCAGTCCCCCAACGCCAGGCGGTATGAAGACTGAGCGAGGACCACATGACCCCGACAGTCCTAGCCGATCGTTCCAGTCATCTCGTTGTCGCTGCCGGAACGAGATTTGCGTGGAAGCAGTGACTCCCCGGAGGGATCGGACAACGCCCGGGGGTGGCGCAGCAATGCGATGCCGTAGGCCAGCAAAACCACGTGTACGACGACGTACATCATCACCGGCGCGTCTCCCCCGGTGGTGATGGCGGTGAAGTCGGCCAGCGCGTGGATGAGCATCAGCGGCAGTACCCATGCGAAACGCAGCTGATACGCCGCCAGCGCGAAACCGTACACGGCCGACAGCAGCACATTCGCGGCCACATCATCGAAGGCGCGCGAGGTGATGACCAGTTGCGATAGGTGCTGTAGGCCGAACAGCGCCCCTGTCAGCACGACCGCCGGGACCGCGCGGTAGGCCTTGCGCAGAGTGCCCAGGATCGCCACGCGACTGACCAGTTCCTCATTGACGCCCACCATGAGGAGCGTCAAGGCCCACAGCCCGTACCCGGGTGCCAGTTCCTCCATGCCTCCCGGATAGACCGCCCACACCACCGCCTCCGCGAGGAACGGCAGCAGGAGCAGGGCGGCGCGCTTCGAGCGCCACAGCGTGGTCACGCCGCTTCCGCGCCACATGCGCAGCCATGTCACCACGGCCACGGCGAACGCGACGCACATCGCATTGGTGAAGAGCCCCGCGTACCAGCCGGGGATGCCGAGCAGCGCGGCCAGTTCGAGGGACAGGTAGATGACGGCGAAGCGGGCGAGCGTGAGGGCGCTTCCGAAGCCGAGCGCGGCGGCTCGCGAGGGCACGGGTCTGATGGCGGGCTTCCTCAATGGGCGGGGCGTCTGCCTCTTGAGGATATACGAGACGGTCGCGGCCGACGGTGCCTCTAGGGCGGTGCCTCTGGCGGTGACTCTAGGGCGGTGCCTCTCAGGCGACTGGCTGGGCGGCGTCCATGCTGGCGAGCCGCGCGGCGCGCAGGCGGCCGGCGAGGTCGCGGGTGGGGCCGCCGCGCAGCAGCAGGACCAGCCACGGGTCGTCGTCCATCCTGGCGGCGCTCACGAGAGCGACGGCCATGATGTGGCCGCAGACCTCACGCGTGTCGGCGCACTCGCACGAGGTCGTGATCCGGTTGTGGGGCTCGGCGACGTACTTCTTGGGCAGCAGGCGCATGCCGGCTCCGGCGAGGACATCGTCGATGCGCTTGGGCAGGCGCCCGGCCAGCAGCCCGGCGACGCACGAGGGCGAGAGCGACAGCGCCGTCATGCCCTCGGTCCACGTCGAGGTGTCATAGACGGGGATGTGGATCGAGGCGGCGAAGGTGCCGTTGGTGTCGGCGACGGTGCCGGAGACGACGCCCGGCTCGATCGACAGCCCCTGGACGGCCCCGTGCCCGGCGAGGGCGCGGCCCTTGACGATGCGCTGGTCGGGGTAGTTCAGGCCGATGGTCTCGAGGGCGCGCCACCATTTGCGTCCCCACCAGGTCTTGCCGTACGGGTCGCTCATGCGGGCACTCCGTCCTCGTCGAGTTCGATGAGTTTGCGCAGCTGGGAGTCGTCGAGTTCGCCGAGCCAGTCCTCGCCGTTGCCGACGACGGCGTCGGCGATGGCGCGCTTGCGGTTGAGCAGCTCGTCGACGCGTTCCTCGAGAGTGCCGGCGGTGACGAGCTTGTGGACGTGGACGGTCTGCGTCTGCCCGATGCGGTGGGCCCGGTCGGTGGCCTGGTCCTCGACGGCGGGGTTCCACCAGCGGTCGTAGTGGACGACGTGGGAGGCGCCGGTGAGGTTGAGGCCGGTGCCGCCGGCGCGCAGGGAGATGAGCAGGATGGCGGGGCCCTCGACGGTCTGGAACTGGTCGACGAGCTTGTCGCGGGCGATCTGGTCGAGGCCGCCGTGCAGGAACGGAGCGGCGACGCCGACCTCGGCCGCGAGGTGGCTGGAGAGCAGCTCGCCCATCTGCCGGTACTGGGTGAACACCAGCGCCTTGGCGCCCTCGTCGACGACCTCGGTGAGCATTTCGGTGACGCGGTCGAGTTTGCCGGAGCGTTCGGCGAGGCCGGTGCTGTCGCCGAGGCCGATGGCCTGCGCGGGGTGGTTGCACACCTGCTTGAGCTTGGTGAGGAGCTTGAGGACGCGGCCGCGGCGGGTGATGCCGTCGCCCAGGCCCTCGTCGAAGGCGTCCCTGATGGCCTCTTTGTAGAGTCCGGCCTGCTCGTCGGTCATGGTGCACGCGACGGTGGATTCGATCTTGGGCGGCAGGTCGGCGGCGACCTCTTCTTTGAGGCGGCGCAGGACGACCGGGTCGATGCGGGCGCGCAGGAGCGCGGCTGCGGCGGGGTCGCGGCCGATCTCGATGGGGTCGGCGAAGCGGCGCTTGAAGTCGGCCTGGCCGCCCAGGAGCCCGGGGTTGACGAACTCGGAGATGGACCACAGTTCGGCGAGGTGGTTCTCCACGGGCGTGCCGGTGAGGGCGACGCGGACGCGGCCGGTCAGGTCGCGGACGGCGCCGGCGGTGCGCGAGCGGTGGTTCTTGATGGCCTGGGCCTCGTCGATGACGATGGTGTCGAAGGCGATCGAGCGCAGGAGCTTGATGTCGCGCAGCGCGATCGAGTAGGAGGTGACGACGACGTCGGCGTCGAGGAAGGGGCCTGCGTGCTTGGCGCGCTGGGGACCGTGGTGGAGGTGCACGGTGAGCTGCGGGGCGAAGCGGGCGATCTCGCGCTGCCAGTTGCCGACCAGTGACGTCGGGCAGACCACGAGGTGGGGGGCGTAGCCGGCGCGGCGCACGAGCAGTCCGATGGACTGGAGGGTCTTGCCGAGGCCCATGTCGTCGGCGAGGATGACGCCCGCGCCGCCGTCGGCGGCGGCTTCGAGCCAGGCGATGCCGTGGGACTGGTAGCGGCGCAGGTCGGCGTTGACGCGGACGTCGCCGGGGTCGGAGTGCTGGGCGGTGATGAGGCGCAGGTTGAGCCCTGAGTCGGAGCGCAGCAGCTCGGTGTAGGACTCGACGAAGGCCCCGACGGCAGCCCGGGAGCTCCACACGTGGCCCTCGGAGTGGGGTGCGGCGTGGCCCTCGGCGGGCAGTTCGGCGGCGATGCGGTCCAGGTCGTCGAACTTGTCGTCGTCGACGGCGGCCGCGATGCGCGCCCAGACGGCGACGGATTCGGTGATGTCCGGGCGCGAGGCGACGCGTTTGAGCGCGGTCAGGACGGGCCGCACGGGGAGTACGAGGCCCCTGACCTCGCGCAGTCGCCCGTCGACGTAGAGCTCGGTGGAGACCGGGTCGCCAGGGGGCAGGCCGAGCTCGCTCGCGGCGGTCTCGGGGTGCTCGCCGCCATAGAACAGCAGCCGACCGTCCGCCGGTGAAGCGTGGTCGGGAAGAAAGGTGGCGTGCAGCTGGCTGGGTGGCAACGAGGCTCCTACGGGTTCGCGGCAGACGAGCCATTTTGCCACAGGTCGGGTCGCTATCCCAAACGCGCGAACAGCGTTTGCACGCCTTTGCGTGCTTCATCACGAAACGGGGGCGGGCCGCCCGGCCCGTCCCCGTCGAGTGGTGAGTGGGGTCTAGGAGCCGACCGCTGAGAGCACCCATTGCTGATCGGCGTCGCCGGAGGGGAAGTCCTGGCTGACGCGTCCGCCCGGCTCGGTCGAGCCCTCCCAGACGGTGAGGCTCAGCGCCGAGAACCGATTGAGGAGGGTGATCGCACCGCCGGACTCGGCGACCTGCCACTGCTGGTTGACGCCGTTGAGGTCGTCCCACTGGGCGATGGTCGCACCCGGCTGGGTGTTCCATTCCCAGATGTCGAGCGCCAGGCCCGAGTGGCGGTTCTGGAGTCGGTAGAAGCCGTTGTCGGAGTAGACGAACCGCCATTGCTGGTGGGCCTCGCCGGTGGGCTCCTGCTGGAGGAGCTGCGCGCCGCCTTCGGTGGAGGCGTCCTCGATGCCGAGGACGAGGCCGGAGTGGGCGCTGGTGATCTCGTACCAGGCGTCGGTGTCGATCGCGGGGCTCGGCTCGCCGCCGCCCGCGGGGCCGGACAGGACCGGCCAGCCGCGCTTCCACTCGACGCGTTCGATGCCGAAGGCGAAGCCGCCGGCCTGGTCGTAGGAGTGGTAGGCGATGAGGCCCTCGTCGAAGCTCTGACCGCCGGTGGCGACGTTGGTGCCGTGCGCCTGCAGGATCACGGTGCCGCCGCCCTCGCGCATGTCGACGCCGTCCTTGTCGAGGAACGGCCCGGTCGGCGAGGTGGAGCGGCCGACGGCGATCGAGTAGGTCGAGTCCGCGCCGGCGCAGCAGATGCCGAGGGAGACGAACAGGTAGTAGTACTTGCCGTGGCGGATCATGGCCGGGCCTTCGATGCCCTCGCCGCCCTGGCCGGCGAGGTGGACCGGTTCGGCGCCCGCGGCGGGCTTGCCCGAGGGCCAGTCGAGCTCGATCGTGTAGATCCCGGTCCACCAGGAGCCGAAGATCATGTGGTGGACGCCCTTGCGGTCGACGACGATCTCGGCGTCGATGGCGTTGTACGGGTCGCCTTCGAAGGATTCGAAGACCAGGCCTTGGTCGACCCATTCGTAGTCGGGGTCGGCCGGGTCGAGGGTGGTGTTGGTCGCCAGACCGATCAGCGAGCGCTGGGAGCCGAACGTCGAGGCCGAGTAGTAGACGTAGTAGGTCTTGGACTTCCGGTCGAAGTGGACGGCGGGCGCCCACAGGTTGTCGACGCCGGGGACGGCCTCCTCGACCCAGGCCGGTTTGGCGTCGAAGACGCTGCCGACCGTGCGCCAGGACTGCCCGTCGTCGAGCGACTGGCGGATTGGGACGGTGCCGTCGTTGTACGGACCCCAGCCGGTGGCGAGGACGTACCACGGTTCGCCGTCGCAGGCGGCCACGAGCGCGGGGTCGTGGGAGCCGAGTTCGCCGAGCATCGGGCCGGTGGGGGCCTCGGGTTCGCAGTCGCCGCCACGGCCGGAGGCCGCGCCGGCGGGCGCGAATCCGAGCAGCGCCCCGAGCAGGGCCAGGACCAGTGCGCCGCCGAGCCAGACGCGGCGCTTGCCAAGGGGCTTCATGTCGCTCCACATCGCAGTATGCAGGGCATCTATCGAGGGGATAGATGTTCGAACGTGTGGAGGTTATCGGTAAAATGGAACAGTGTCAATGCGTCAATCGGCGGCGGCGCCGCTGCCCGCGCATCTGAGCGACAGGTCGATCTCCACCAGCCCTCGGTACAGCTCATAGTTCTCGCGCAGCTCCTCGGTGTCGCCCGGCTCGGTGCCGGCGACCATCTCCTCGGCACGACTGGCGAACGAGTAGGCCATCTGGGACAGCTGCGGATCGCGGATATCGGTGGCGATGGTGTCGATCTCGTCGGTCACGAAGTCGACGTTCTCGTGGTCGACCTCGCTCAGCAACTCCAGCGCCTCCCGGGCGCGGCGGCAGTCCTCGGCGTATTCCTCGACGTCCTGCTCGATCTCCCGCTCGCTGGGGCCCTCGGTGGGGTCGGGGCCTCCCAGGCACTGGACGAACAGCCACAGCAGCGACAGCACGCCGATGACCCAGGCGAAGATCTTGATCAGCTGTACACCGGACAACGTTCACCTCAACGGCAGACGGACGGCTTCGAGTCTAACGCGGATATCGATCGGCGCGGATGGGCGAGACGCGATCGCCACCGGTAGTCTGGGGCCTCCCCACCGTGAGGAGTCGCCAATGGAAGTACTGTGCCTCGGCGAGTCGATGGTCGTCTTCGCCCCGACGGCCGCCGCGCCCCTTCGGCACGCCGCCGACCTGCGGGCGGGCGTCGCCGGCGCCGAGTCCAACGTCGCCATCAGTCTCGCCCTGCTCGGGGCGCACGCAGGATGGCGCGGGAAGGTGGGCGACGACCCCTTCGGGCGCCGCATCCTCGACGTCCTGCGCGCCTCCGATGTCGACTGCGACGGCGTCGTGATCGACCCCGACCGGCCCACGGGCATCTATTTCAAGGATCCGAGCCCCGAAGGCACGACGGTCCACTACTACCGCGCCGGCTCGGCCGCCTCCACCATGGCCCCCGGTCACCTCGCCGACGTCGAGCCCCCCTCGATCCTCCACGTCTCCGGCATCACCCCGGCGCTGTCCGAGGGCTGCGCCGGACTCATCAGGGAACTCGTCGTCGGCCGCGCACTGGCGCCCGCGACCGTCAGCTTCGACGTCAACTACCGTCCCGCGCTGTGGCCGGTCGAGCGGGCCGCTCCCGTGCTCGCCGAACTCGCCGACGCCGCCGATCTCACCTTCGTCGGGCTCGACGAGGCCGAGACGCTCTGGGGCTGCGCCACCGCCGAGGACGTCCGCGAGCGGCTCCCCGGCGCGGACACACTGGTCGTCAAGGACGGCGGCATCGGCGTCACCTGCTTCGAGGGCAAGGAGCGGCACTACTCCCCCGCCGAGCCGGTGGAGGTCATCGAACCGGTCGGCGCGGGCGACGCCTTCGCCGCCGGGTTCCTCTTCGGCCGCCTCAAGGGCTCCTCGGCCGACGGCTGCATGAAGCTCGGCCACCGGCTCGCCGCCGGAGCCCTCCAGACCACCGGCGACCTCGCCGCACCCCCAGCACCGCAAACCGTCACATCGATCCTGGAGCAGCAGACATGAGCCGTACCGATTTCGACACCCTCTTCGCCGGCCGGCGCGTGATGGCGATCCTCCGCGGGCTGCCGCCCGAGGAAACCGTCGCCCTGGCCGAGACCGCCTGGGACGGCGGCGTCGAACTCGTCGAGGTGCCGATCGGACAGCCGGGCCAGGAGCAGGCCCTCGCCGCCGCCGTCGAGGCCGGCGCGAAGCGCGGGCTCACCGTCGGGGCCGGCACGGTCGTCTCGGCCGACCACGTGGCCCGGGCCCGCGAGGCCGGGGCCGCCTACACGGTCGCGCCGGGGCTCGACGAGGCGGTGCTGGAGGTCTCGCGCTCCGCCGGGATGCCGCACCTGCCGGGCGTGGCCACGGCGAGCGAGCTCCAGAAGGCCGCCGGGCTCGGCTGCCGATGGGTCAAGGTCTTCCCGGCCTCGGCCCTGGGGCCGAGCTGGTTCAAGGCCATGCGCGGGCCGTTCCCGGACATGCGCTTCGTGGCCACCGGCGGCGTGAGCGTGAGCGAGGTCGGCGCCTATCTCGGCGCCGGCGCCTCGGTGTGCGGGATCGGCTCGGCGCTGGCCGACCCGGAGCAGCTGGCGCTGCTGGCGGGGCTGCCCGACTCCTAGAGCGCGCCGAGCAGGGAGACGACGGGGTATCCGTCGAGGCGGTCGCGCCCCGACAGCGCCCCGATCTCGAGCAGCGCCGCGCACGCGGCGACGGTGCCGCCGAGCCCCTCGACCAGCCGGACGCCGGCGGCCATGGACTCGCCGGTGGCGATGACGTCGTCGACGAGGAGGATGCGGTCGCCGGGTCGGAGGGCGTCGGCGTGCATCTCGACGCGGACCTCGGCGTACTCGCCGCGGTAGGTCTCGACGGCGGCCGAGCGCGGGAGTTTGCCGGCCTTGCGGATCGGGATGATCGGCTTGGAGGTGCGGTCGGCCAGCGGGGCGGCCCAGAGGAATCCTCGGGCGTCGAAGGCGGCGATGGCGTCGTACGGGTGGTTCGCGCACGCCGCTTCGAGCTCGTCGATGGAGGCGCGGAACGCCTTCGGGACGGCGAGCAGCGGCGTGATGTCGCGGAAGCCGACACCGGGTTCGGGGAAGTCGGGCACGACGGGCACGTAGTCGGTCAGGTCCACGTCCGCAAGCCTACCGAGGGGGCCGGACGAGGGACGCCCCCTCCGGCACCGCCGGGCGGGGGCGTCGTTCGTGGCTTTCGGATTCAGGCCGTCGGGACGGCTTGGTGCCGCTGGGCCGCGGCGGCGACGACCAGGTTCTGCTGCGACTGGACGTAGCAGATGTGGGTGTTGAGCAGGAAGACCAGGAGCGTGGCGAGTCCGGTGTTGAAGGTCGGCGCGAGGCCCGCTGCCCGCTGCTCGGCCTTGACCGAGTTGCAGAACTTGAACCAGTTGATCGCCGGCCAGATGTAGAGGGTGAACGCGCCGAAGAGGATCGACAGCACGACGTTGGAGCCGGTGCGGTTCTCCTCGCCCTGCGGGTTGACGGTCTTGACCTCGCCGCACATGGAGGCGGCCCAGAACAGGTAGTAGATGCCGGCGGTGATGATGCTGAGCACCCACACGCCGAAGGGACTGCGGGTCTTGAGTCCGGGCATGGTCGTTCTGACTCCTTGGTTCTCGGGGTGGTGCAACGCGTTCGGCTGCGGGAGACTCGCTCCCGCAGCCGAATGCCTGGCACGTCGAAGTGTGCGCCATCACGCTGGCATGATTGTTCGTCCGCTTTGGAGGCCCGTTCGGCTGTTCGCGGTCAGCCTTTCAGGCCGGTCTGCGCCACGCCCTGCACCAGGAACCGCTGCAGGAACAGGAAGACGAATACCAGCGGCAGAATGGCGACGGCGGCGGCCATGAACAGCTGCGGCAGGTTGATCGACTGTGCCGTCAGGAATGTCGACAGTGCGACCTGCACCGTCCACGATTCGGGCGAGCGCCCGATGACCAGGGGCCACAGGAACGAGTTCCAGGACGTGACGAACGTGATCACGGCGATCGCGGCGAGGAAGCCCTTCGAGTTGGGGATCACGATGCGCCAGAAGGAGCCCCAGTAGCCGAGTCCGTCTACGCGGGCGGCCTCTTCGAGTTCCTTGGGGAAACTCAGGAAGTACTGGCGGCACAGGAACGCGACGAAGCCGTTGAACAGGGTCGGAATGATCAGTCCTCGCAGGTCCGAGACCCAGCCGAGGCTGGATACCATCACGAAGCTCGGCACGAAGGTGATCGCGCTGGGGACCATGAGCGTGGCAAGGATCGCGTAGAACACCTTGTCGGCATGGCGGTGCGGGATGCGCGCGAGGCCGTAGCCGGCGGTCGTGCACAAGAACAGCGTGCCGACGGTGGTGAGCACACCGACCAGGGTGGAGTTGAGCAGGCTGCGCGCCATGGGCACCATCGGATCGTTGAACAGCTCCGTGAAGTTGCCCCACTGTATGTCGGCGGGGAACCACATCCATCCGGGCGCGGTGATGTCCTCGGTGGTGGCCAGCGCGTTCCGCGCGATCAGGTAGAACGGGATCAGGAAGACCACGGCGAGCAGGCACATCCCGACGAAGTTGCACACGCGTGAAGCCCGGGAGCCGAGGCCGGGCTTGTATCCGACCGGTTTCGACCGGTTCTGAGTGGACACCATGTCGGTCACCGTCCTTCCGGTTTGCCGAAGCCGAGGATCTTGCCCTGGAAGAGGGTCACGATCGCGATCAGCAGTGCCAGGATGAGCGCCCCGGCGGAGCCGCGGCCGAGGTCCTGGGTCGTTCCCAGCGAGGTGTGGAACAGGTAGATCAGGGGTGTCCGGGCGTATGGGACGTTCCCGGAGTTGGGCAGCAGGTTCCAGAACTCGTCGAATGCCTGATAGGCCGCGATGAGCACCAGCATCAGCACCGCCACCGAGGTGGCGCGCAGCTGCGGCAGGGTGATGTGCCAGAAGGTCTGTCGCCCGGGCTTGGCGCCGTCGACGTAAGCGGCCTCGTAGAGGTGCTCGGGGATCTGCTGCAGGGCGGCGATGAACAGGATCATGTAGAAGCCGCATTGGATCCACAGGCGGAGGGTGACGATCACGAGCCAGAACCATGGCGGGTCGTTCCCGAACAGCCATGGGATCTGGTCGATCCCGAACCACCCGAGGATGGTGTTGGCCATGCCGTAGCGCACGCCGGCGAAGATCGACATCTTCCACACCAGCGACGCGACCACGTACGAGCAGGCGAAGGGCAGGAAGAACACCGAGCGGAAGAACGCCCGCGCGATGCGCACCTTGTTGACCGCCAAGGCCAGTCCGAGCGACGAGGCGAAGGTGATCGGCACGATGATCGCCGCGAAGATGGAGAAGGTGATCAGGCTGCGCCGGAAGTTCTCGTCGGTGAGCATCGTGACGAAGTTGTCGAAGCCGACGAAGTCCTCCGCCGCCGGGGTGACGGTGTTGCGCGCGTCGAAGAACGACAGGTAGGCGGACCAGCCCACCGGGATGTAGGTGAAGACGATCAGGCCGAGCAGGAACGGCCCGACGAAGTACCAGAAGGCGAGATTGCGGCCGCCGAACGATCGGCGGCGGCGAGGGCGCCGTGACGTCCCCGCTGCCGCCGATGCCGGTTCGGCCGTCTTGTCGGTGACGGCCACGATGCCCCCTACCCGAAGATTCCGTTGAGTTCGCCGTTGACCGTCTCGACGGCCTTGGCCAGCTCGGCCTCCGGATCGTTGCCCTCCAGGGCGATGTTGCTCAACATGTCGTTGAGGGCGGTGTTCATCGCCGGGGTCCAGTCGGGGTTCTCGGCCCAGCCGTACTCCTCGGAGATGGCCACGGCCTCGGCGGCCGGACCGGAGGAGAGCTCGTCGGCCTTCTCGCGCAGGGAGATCCGCGAGGGGATGTGGAAGCCGTAGTTGAGGCACCAGTCGAGGATGTACTCCTCGTTGTCGACCCACAGCCACTTGGTGAAGGCCTTGGCCTCCTCGACGTGGGGGCTGTTGGCGTTGACGAAGGCGGACCAGCCGCCGTTGAAGACGGTCGGGGAGCCTCCCGCGAAGCCCGGGTTGGGGAAGATGCCGATGTCGTCGCCGAGGGCCTCCAGCAGCGCCGGCATGGTCCACAGACCGGTCCAGGACATCGCGCACAGGCCCTGGATCATCGAGGAGGGGTCCCACCAGTCGGTGGGCGCCCCGAGCAGGAGCGCGTCGGACTCGTTGAGGCGCCTGACCGACTCGGCGCCTTCGAGCATGCGCGGGTCGTCGAAGCCGGCTTGCATGTCCTCGCCGATGAACGACAGGCCGAGGCTGTGGATCATGTGCTGGCCCAGCCGGTCGGTGCCGCCGGCCGCGCCGAAGTCCATGCCCTTGACGTCGCCGTTGGTCAGTTCGACCGCGATGTCGATCAGTTCGTCGAAGGTGGTCGGTGGCGCGGTGATGCCGGCGGCCTCGAACATGCTGGGACGGTAGACGATGTACTGCGGGTCGTCGATCATGCGAATGCCGTAGACGGTGCCGTCGAGCGTGTTGCGCGCCAGGTCGCTCTCGGGGATGTCGTCGATCACGTCCGCGATGATGTCGTCGAGCGGCTCGAGCTGGCCGGCCTCGACCATGCCGCG
Source organism: Glycomyces tarimensis (assembly GCF_054776215.1). Taxonomy (NCBI): domain Bacteria; kingdom Bacillati; phylum Actinomycetota; class Actinomycetes; order Glycomycetales; family Glycomycetaceae; genus Glycomyces; species Glycomyces tarimensis. The sequence goes on along the minus strand of NZ_BAAHCB010000012.1, from coordinate 102,555 downwards.
GTTGAGGTGGCTCTCGAACACGTCGGGGGCGTCGTCCGTCAGCAGGCCCGATGACAGTGCGGCGTCGTAGTCTCCGGGGATCCACTCGACGCTCACGTTGGCGTCGGTATAGGCCTCGGCGTATCCCAGCGCCGCCTGCTGGGTGCCCGCCTCGCCGTACTCGTGGTACCACTGCGACAGGTTCACGCCGTCGCCGTCTGCCTCGCGGCCGGTGTTGCCGCCGCATGCGGCGAGCGCCCCGGCCCCGGCGGTCATCCCGCCGAGGGCGAGCATCCGTCGGCGATTCATCGCCAGGGCTGCGAGCGCTTTCTTGGAAGGGTGGCTGTTGCCTGAAGCAACCATTTCGTGCTCCTCGCTACGTTGAGAGGTCGGAAGGGCTCCCGTGCGACCCCGGGTCATGGTCGACGCCGCAGCGGAGAATCAACGCTTGTCGATTCAGCTCTCAGTCTCACCACACGCGCGCCCTTTGTCAATGGGTTGAATTAAGGTTCTCGATAACGATTTGCGTTCGGAGGAATCCCGGGGCGGCCGCGGTCAGCGGCGCGTGCGGGCGCCCACGGTGTTGATGCGGTTGAGGTGCCCCTCCAAGGCGAGCGCGGCGGCGCCGAGGCCGACCATGTTGCGCTGCTGATTGTTCCGCTTGAGCTGCAGCACCTTGAGCGGCGCCTCCATGGCCTGCTCGGGCAGGCGGCGCTCCAGTTCGGGCACGAGCGCGTCGCCCAGCGCCCGCGTGACCCAGCCGATGAGCACCACGAGATCGGGGTTGACGAGATTGACGAGGTTGGCGACCCCGGCCGACAGCTGCCGAGAGACGGCGTCGACGGTCCGCACCGCCGACTCCTCCCCCGCTTCCCACGCGGACGCGAGGGAGGCCATGGCCTCGGACTGCGAACCGACGTGAGCGCGGTCGTCGAGCTCGCCCCATTGACGCAGAATCGCCGGCGCGCCCACATAGGCCTCGACGCATCCCTTCGCGCCGCAGCGGCACTGCGGTCCGTCGGGGTTCAGGGTGGTGTGCCCCCACTCTCCCGCCGAGTTGGTGGCCCCGCGGTAGAGCTTGCCCTCGAAGGCCAGCCCGACGCCGCAGCCGGTGCCGAGGTTGACGACGGCGAGGCGGTCGACGCCGCGCCCGTCGCCGAACCACAATTCGCCCACCGTGACCGTCTTCAGTGGGTTGTCCAGGTAGATCGGGGCGTCGAGGTCGAGACGCTCGGCGAGGAGGTCCCTGAAGGGCACGTCGTGCCAGTTCCAGTTCGGCGCGAAGGCCGAGACCCCGCCGGCCACGTCGACCTGGCCGGGCAGGCTCACGCCGAGCCCGAGGACCTCACGTCCGCCCAAACGCTCGCGGACCGCCTCGATCCCGGCCACGAGGTGCCCGAGGACCTGGTCTGGCGTGTTCTCGGCGGTCTCCAGGCGCTCGTCGATCCGGTCCAGCACCACCAGACCGAGGTCATAGACCTCCAACTGCACGTAGGTCTCGGCGACGTCGACGCCGATGAGGACGCCGCCGCCGGTGTTCGGCGCGAGCAGCGCCCTGGGCCGTCCGCCGCCCGAGTCCTCGTGTCCCACCTCGACGACCACCCCGAGCTCGATCAGGTCCGACACCAGATTCGACACCGTGGCAACGCTCAGGTCAGTCTCGCGGGCGAGGATCTGGCGCGAGGTGGGAGCCCCCGCGATGAGGTGTCTGAGCACCGAGAAGCAGTTGCGAATGCGGATATCGCGTGAGGTGGATTTCATGAGGGAAGCCTACGACGGCATGTCCCCTTTGTAAATGGGTTAGTCAAAGAGCCCCCAGGTCAAGCGCCGTCCCGGGCGGGCCCGCACGCTGGCTATGCTCGGCGCATGGAACAGCGTGTACTCGGCAGGACGAACACTCGGATCGGCGTCGTGGGCTTCGGCGCCTGGCAGATCGGCGCCTCGTGGGGCGAGGTGCCCGACGGCGACGCGAACGCCGCCCTGGAGGCGGCGATCGAGGGGGGCGTGACGTTCTTCGACACCGCCGACGTCTACGGCGACGGCCGCTCCGAGCGGCTCATCGGCGCGCTCCTGAAGCGCCACCCGCACCTCACCGTCGCCACGAAGATGGGGCGGCGCGTGGAGCAGGTGCCGGAGCACTACAGCCGGGAGCACTTCCACGCCTGGAACGACGACTCGCGGGCGAATCTCGGCGTCGATACCATCGACCTGGTGCAGCTGCACTGCCCGCCGACGGCGGTCTACCACTCCGATGCGGTCTTCGACGCGCTCGACGAGCTGGTCGACGAGGGCCGCCTGCGCGCCTACGGGGTCAGCGTCGAGACCTGCGAGCAGGCGCTCGCGGCGATCGAGCGCCCGAACGTGGCGACGGTGCAGATCATCCTCAACCCGTTCCGCCAGAAGCCGCTCGACGCGGTGCTCCCGGCGGCCGAGAAGGCCGGGGTCGGCGTCATCGCGCGCGTCCCGCTGGCCTCCGGGCTCTTGTCGGGGAAGTACACGGCCGAGACCCGCTTCTCCGAGGACGACCACCGGAACTTCAACCGGCACGGCGAGGCCTTCGACATCGGGGAGACGTTCGCGGGAGTCGGCTACGAGACGGGCCTGGCGGCGGTCGACCGGCTGCGCCCGCTCGTGCCCGAGGGCATGACGATGGCGCAGTTCGCGCTGCGGTGGATTCTCGACCAGCCGGGCGTCTCAGTGGTCATCCCGGGCGCGCGCAACGCCGTCCAGGCGAAGGCGAACGCGGCGGCGGCCGACTTCGCGCCCCTGCCGTCCGGGGTCCACGCCGAGGTCGCCGCGGTATACGACGAGCTCATCCGCGGCCAGGTCCACCACCGCTGGTAGCACAGCGAGGAGCTCATCGCGACCAGATCCACCACCGCCGACAGCACAGCGAGGAGCTCATCCGCGACCCGGACCGCCACCGCCGGTAGCGCAGCTCAACATCCGGTCCGGGTCCGGATGCGGCGTCGTCTCGACCGCGCTGAGGTCGATGTCCGCGGGCCCGGGCATGAGGCTGCCGGGCAGGGTGACGGCGGCGGTGCCCCACGCGACGGCGGTGGCGAGCGCCCTGGCGCCCCGGCCTCCGGCGGCGAGGAAACCGGCGAGGGCCGCGTCGCCGGCACCGACGGTGCTGACGACCGGCGCGCCCGCGCGGGCGACGGCGTGGTGGACCCCGACGTCGTCGACCAGGAGGGCGCCGTCGGCGCCCAGGCTGGCGAGGACGGCCGCCGCGCCGCGTCCGCGCAGGGCTTCGGCGGCCTCGACGGCATCGCCGAGCGTGGTGATCGGCAGGCCGGAGGCGGCGGCGAGCTCGTCCCGGTTGGGCCCCACGAGCTCGGGTCGCGCGGCCAGGCAGGCGTCGAGTGCGGGGCCGCTGCTGTCGACGGCGGTGCGAGCGCCCGCGGCGCGGGCGCGTTGCACCAGGCGGGAGTAGAAGTCCTCGCCCGCGCCGGGCGGCAGGCTGCCGCAGCCGGCGATCCAGTCGGCGCCCGCATTGACGGCGGTGTCCAGGAGCGCGGCGATCTCGCGCTCGCTCAAGCGGGGTCCGGCCTCGTTCAACTTGGTGACGGTGCCGTCGGCCTCGGCGAGGGTGAGATTCGAGCGGACCGGTCCGGCGACGGGCACCGCCGTGAGCGGCACGGCGGCCTCGTTCAGCAGGCCGACGAGTTCGACGCCGACGCGACCGCCCGCGGACAGCACCGCCCGAGTGGCCTGGCCGTTGGCGACGAGTGCGCGCGAGACGTTGACGCCTTTGCCGCCGGCGTCGACGCGGATGCCCTCGGCTCGCTGGACCTCGCCGCGGCGGAGCCGACCGAGCTCGACGGTTCGGTCGAGACTCGGGTTGGCGGTGACGGTGACGATCATGCGCGCCTCACCGCCGTTTTCCTCGGATGCATTCGGTTGTAGTACACGGCCGGGCGCGGCGTTGTCAAAACACGTACGGTCGGCCCCGGGCCGCATGTTTCAATGCGGGTATGGGCATATCGATCATCAGCGGCGACATCACCCGGCAGCGCGTCGACGCGATCGTGAACGCGGCCAATTCCTCGCTCATGGGCGGCGGGGGCGTCGACGGCGCGATCCACGCCAAGGGCGGGCCGGCGATCCTCGAGGAGTGCCGCCAGCTGCGCGCCTCCCAGTACACCGACGGACTGCCGACGGGCGAAGCCGTGGCCACCACCGCCGGGAAGCTTCCCGCCCGCTGGGTGATCCACACGGTCGGACCGGTCTATTCGGCGGGCGAGGACCGCACCGAGCTGCTCGCCTCCTGCTACCGGGAGTCGCTCAAGGTCGCCGACAACCTCGGCGCGGACTCGATCGCGTTCCCCGCCGTGTCGGCGGGCGTCTACGGCTGGCCCGCCGACTCGGCCGCGCGCATCGCCTACGAGACGGTCACGGCGGCGGACAGCGCGATCGAGGACATCCGCTTCGTGCTGTTCAACCAGGACGTGCTGGCGGCGTTCCAGCGGGTCGCCGCCGAGCGGTAGGGCTGTCGGACCCCGCCGGTACGGTCGCGCTCATGAAGATGCTCACGAAAGACGCCTTCGCCGCCGCGGAACGGTACATGATGCTCCACGCCAGGCTCATCGACCGCCTCCGGTTCGCCCACCGCTTCGGCGCAGGCGCGAGCGAACCGGTCCTCCATGTCGTGCGCGGCTACCAGAACCCGGACGGCGGCTTCGGGAACGCGATCGAACCGGACCTGCGCGGCCGGGGCGGCCAGCCGCAGGGCGTCGAGACGGCGTTCTGGGCGCTCGACCAGATCGACGCCTTCGACGACCCGTCGGTCCGGGCCGCCTGCGATTGGCTTCAGGCGCACACCACCGAGGACGGCGGCGTGCCGTGGGTCCTGCCGAGCGTGCGCGAGACCGAGCGGGCGCCGTGGTGGCAGCCGCAGGGCGAGCCGGCGCCGGCCTCGCTCAACCCGACCGCACCGATCGCCGGGCTGCTGCACGCCCACGGCGTCGAGCACCCGTGGCTGGAGCGGGCCACCGCGTTCTGCTGGGACGCCATAGGGGCGATCACCGAGCTCGGCGCGTACGACACGATGTGCATCCTCGCGTTCCTCGAGCGCGTGCCGGACCGCGATCGGGCCGAGGCCGCGTTCACGCGCCTCGGTGACGCCCTGCTCGCCACGGTCGCGCTCGACCCGGACGCACCCGGCCACGTCCACTCCCCGATCGACATCGCGCCGAGGCCCGAGTCGATGGCGCGGCGCCTGTTCGGCGACGCCGACATCGACCGGCACCTGGACGCGGCGGTCGACGCGCAGCAGGACGACGGCGGCTGGGCCCCGAACTTCGAGATGTGGACTCCGGCGGTCGCCCACGAATGGGGCGGCCATCTGACGCTGGCCCGCCTCGCGACGCTCCAGGCCTACGGCAGGCTCGCCTGAGCCGGGCGCGGCGGGTCAGTCCTCCTCCTTGCCGTCGCTGGGGCGCGCGAGGAGCAGGATCATCACCGCCGTGGCCAGCAGCAGGGCGATGACCACGTAGAACGGTTCGATCGACAGCAGCGTGCCGAGCCCTTGGGCCAGGAATGGCGAGATCATCGCGATGACCACCGCCAGGGCTATCCACCGCGAATACCGCTGCAAGCCTCGCATCTGCGCCTCCTCCTCGTCGGCCTCGAGCCTACCGACCGCGCCGGCGGGCGCCGCACGTCGCGGCCGAGGTCTCAATTGGTGCGGGTGTTGGGCAGGTGGTCGCCGAGGTAGCCGATCCAGACGCGGCCGGTCGCGCCCCCGGCGTCGTCGAGGAAGTGCATGCGCGGGGCCGGGTTGCCGACCCGCTGGAGCTTGATGTGGGAGGGCATGAAGACGCGCCCGGACGGCTCGATCGCCGTCGGGACGCGGAAGGTGCGGGCCTCGCGGAACTTCGGCCGTCCGGTGACGGAGTCGGATTCCTTCATGGACACCATGTTCGGCGAGATGGCGGGCTGGCCGGGCAGCGGGTGGCCGCACCAGTCGTAGAAGCCGCCGGTGAAGCGCCGCTCGGCGCGGGCGGCGGCGTAGGCGTCCAGGGCGCGCAGGGCGTCCCAGGCCTTGCCGGTCCAGCGGCGGCACTGCCGCGGGTAGGTCACGTCGAGCTTGGCGACGTCGGGGTCCAACGCCTCGGGCAGGTCGACGCGTGTCAGGGTCTGGCGGGCGCGCGTCAGGACCGACATGAGGCTGTCGGCCTCCCAGACCTCGCCGGGCGCCTCGACGCCGAAGACGGGTTCGGCGTGCTCGGCGAGGCGGCTCTCCAACCACCGGACGCGCTCCTGGGCGCGCCGCTCGTCGTCCAGCAGGAGCTCGTAGTCGAATTCGAGCTCGTTGTAATCCTTGCGGAGCCGCTCGAGCTCGCGTTGGTGCCGGTCGTCGCGCTCGGCGCCGCGGCCGAGGACGTCGGCCTCCTCGACCGCGCGGGTGAGCGCGGACAGGTGGGCCGACATCGTGCGGATGAGCCGGGTGGTCTCGGAGTCGCCCCCGCGGGCCATGTCGACGAGCGCGTCGAGAATGCCGTCGGCGAGGCTCTCGGTGACCTGTCCGGAAACGCGTTCGGCGATGCGCGCGACGGCGTCGGCGGGCATCGGCTGGGCCGGGATCTCGGGCGTCGCCTCGACCGGTTCGGAATCGGGTTCGGGGCGCCGGGGGCCGGGGAGCTCGGATGCGCGAGCTCGCGCCAGCTCGATGGGACTGGGCGGTGCGGCGTGGAGTTGCTCGGGCCGGACCTCCCCGGCCAGAACCCGGTCGATGCGGGCGTCGACCCGGCGGATGTCGGTCGGGAGCGAGCGGCGCACCGCGAGCTCGATGACGCCGTCGATGACCACCTCCAGCGCGCGCTCGCCCTGTTCGCGGATCGCACCGCCGCCGCGCACGGGATGGCGCGGGGGGTAGGGCTCCTCGCCGGGGGTCAGTCCGGGCAGGTAGGTGCGCAGGCCACCACCGAAGACGGTCAGGTCCGGGCCGAGCCGCTTGTTGAGCAGGTCCTGGCTCTGGACGTCGAACAGGCGCACCACGACCGCGATCCCCGCGAGGGCCTCGGCGAGGCGGTCGGCGTGCGCGGCGATGTCCCTGGGATCGGCGCGGTCGACGGTGAGGACGATGACGGGGACGGTCCGGTCGGGATGGGCGAGCCAATCGGTGACCTGGTCGATCTCGTCCCTGCCGACGAGATGCGGGACGGCCTCGAGCGGGACGGCGCCGTCGGTGGCGCGGGTCGTCTGGAGGAACCCGCTCACGAACGACGGGGCGCGGACCGGGTCGGCTTCGGGCGACAGCTCGCCCTCCACGGTCACGGTGACCCAACTGTGGTCGCGGCGCGGTGCCTCGGCCCAAGTGGCGGCGGTGCGCAGCCGTCCAGCGCCGGTGGGGATGTCGACGGTGTACCGGCCGCAGGCCTCGCTGTCCGCCAAGGTGATGCGGGTGCGGCCGCGGGACCGTTCGAGACGAGGGGCGCCGTCGTCGTCCACGGAGGCCCAGGCGGCGAAGCGGCGGCGGAGCCTCGGTCCAAGACGGTCGCCGCCGTCGCGGAGGACGGCCTGGTAGAACAGCGTCACGGCGCCTCCACTCCTGTGTGTCCACGTTGAGGCAACATGCTACTGCACCGGGTCGAGAACACCGTCGTTCAATTCTAATAGGGACGGTCAAAGGGCTCGGAGGCCGGCCCCGCGTTCGCTCCGTTCGTGTCGGTGGATCGGTCTAGGGTACGGGGCATGATCGATAGGCACCAGGTGCTGCGCTTCCGAGTTCATGCCCAGCAGCTCGACCGGGAGCGCGGCACGACGGCGGACACCGCCGTCCTCGACTACGGCGTCCAGGACACCGGCCCGGACGGCGGCGGATGGGCGCTCGCACTGCGCGGCGTCGACCCCGCCGCTTTGTCCGATGAGGACCTCATTCTGCTGTGGACCGTGCGCGGGGCGCCGCATCTGTACCGCCGGAGCGAGGCCGGGCAGGTGGCGGCCGCGGTGGAGCCGTACTCGGAGGCCGACGCGGGCAAGCGGATCTACGACGCGGCCAAGCCGCTCAAGGCGGCGGGCATCGGCATCGTCGCCGCGCTCGACGAGGTCGCCGGGCACATGCGGGCCGCGGTCACCGGGCCGACGCCCAAGGGCGAGCTCTCCGGCCGCCTGGCCGGGGAGCTGCCCGAGCCGTACCTGCGGTTCTGCCGTCCGTGCGATGCGATCCACCTGTTCGAGCAGCCCTTCCGCTTGGGCGCCCTCCGGGCCGGGCTCGAGCTGCGGCCCGGCACCGCTCCCCCGGTGCTCGAACCCATCCGGGACTTCGCGCCCGCGGGCGAGGCCGAAAGTCGCTTCGACCTCATCCGCTCGTACCTGCGGCTGCTCGGGCCGGCCACCCCGAAGCAGGTGTCCGAATTCCTCGACGCCCCGGTCAAAGACGTCAAGGCGCACTGGCCCGAGGACGCGGTCGAGGTGGACGTCGACGGCGAGGCGCGCTCGATCCTGTCCGGCGACGCGGAGTCGCTGCGGTCGGCCGATGCCTCGGTCACCCGCCTGCTCGGCCCGTACGACCTGTTCCTACAGGCCAGGGACCGCACCACGATCGTGCCCGACAAGGCCCGCGCCAAGGAGCTGTGGCCAGTGCTCGGACGCCCCGGGGCCGTCCTCGCCGACGGCGAGGTGGTCGGCACTTGGCGGCCACGCAAATCCGGCAAGCGGTTCTCCGTCGCCGTGCGGCCGTGGACGCGCTTGTCCAAGACCGTCCGCGGCGCCGTCAACGAACAGGCGGAACGCCTCGCCGCGTACCGCGGCACGCCGCTGACCGGCGTCGACTTCGAGACGGACTGACGGGCGCCGCGACGCCGGAGAGTGAGATGATCTGTACATATTTGCCCCTTTAAATATTAAAGAAACCATGCTAATCTCTTCCGAATTCCAACCCCCCGCATAGTTTGGAGGTTTTCGATGGTTTCGAGAAGAACGCTCATCGCCGCCACCGCTGCGACCGGCGTCGTCGCCGCCAGCTCCCCCTGGTGGCGCGGCTCCGCCGCACCCCACGCGACGGCCGCCCCGGCCACGTGCGAGCTCGCGCTCGTGAACGACACCGACGCCGCCGTCAACGCCTACGTCACCGGACGCGAATTCGGCACCGACCGCATGATGCTGCTGCGCGCCGGCCAGGGCCCCTACTACATCGAGGAGCCACCGGGCCCCGCCACGCCGCTGCCCGTCGACGCCTCGATCCCACTGGGCGCGCCCGGTTCCGGACCGGTCGTCCTCACACTGCCGCGCATGTACGGCTCGCGGATCTACTTCGTCCGCGAGGACACGATCGACTTCTACGTCAACCCCGGGCCGGCGCTCGTCGAGCCCGCGCTGCACAACGAGGCGGACACCAACTACGGCAAGATCGTCTCCTTCTGCGAGTTCACCTTCAACGACGTCCAGCTGTTCATCAACGTCAGCTACGTCGACCTGGTGACCGCGCTGCCGATCGGCATCCGGCTCCAGGGCCACGGCGACCACAGTGTCGCGGCGCTGCCCGACGGCGCGGTCGAGGCGATCGCCGCCGATCTCGTCGCCCAGGCCCAGGCCGACGGGCACCCGTGGGGCGACCTCGTCATGCGCGACGGCGGCGGACGGATTCTGCGCGTCATGTCGCCGCAGAACGTCATGGCGCCGCACTTCGGGCAGCCGGACATGCCGTTCGGCGACTACTGGAGCGGCTACGTCGACCAGGTCTGGGATCGCTACCGGGGCACCGACCTGAGGATCGACCTCCAGGGCGGGCGCGGGACCCTCGCCGGGCGCGTCCAGGGCGACGTGCTCGCCTTCGAGGACGGCTCCACCTTCGCCAAGCCGTCCTCGCGCGACATCTTCACCTGCAACCACGGGCCGTTCGCCAATATCCCCTCCGACACGGACGCGAAGAAGGCACTGCTCGCGCGCCTGTCCGCCGCGTTCAACCGCAGCACCATCCTGAGCCACGCCGAGCAGCCGAACGGCGCGGGCGTCGCGGACTTCTACCGCCACCCGATCACCAACCACTACGCGCGTGCCGTCCACGCCAACTCGCCGATCGGCTACGCCTTCCCCTACGACGACGTGACCCCCGACGGCGCACCGGACCAGTCCGGGGCGGCCTTCGACGGCAACCCCACGCGGCTGACCGTCACCGTCAACTGACGAGACCGAGGCGGCCGGCCCGGAAGTGAGTTGCGACCGGGCCGGCCCCGGGCGAGACTGATCGGATGGCCGATGAGTCTCCCCCGTCCGACGGCTTCGTCAACGAGGTCGTCCTCAAGGACGGCATCGTGCGTCGCCCGCTCGGGCCGCACGATGCCCACGGTCTCGACCGCCAGCGCCGCGGCCGACCGGTCGAGACCGTGGGCATGGCGATGACCGCCGTCCCGCCGGGGCGGGTGACCTTGTCCGACAGGCGCACCGAGCGCAGTTGGACGGTCGGGGTCGAGGCGTGTCTGCTCGGGACGCATCCGGTCACCCAAGAGCGGTACGCGGCCGTCACCGGCGAGCGGCCCAGCACCGCCGTCGGCGACCGGCTCCCGGTCACGAACGTCTCCTGGTGGGACGCGGCACGGTTCTGCAACGCCCTGTCCGAAGGCGAGGGCCTGAGGCCCGCCTATCGCATCGTCGGCGAGGGAGACATCGAACTGGACGCCGCCGCCGATGGCTACCGGCTGCCGTCCGAGGCCGAATGGGAGTACGCGTGCCGCGCCGGCACCACCGGACCGCGCTACGGCGAGCTCGACGAGATCGCCTGGCATCGCGGCAATTCCGGCGAACGCCTCCACGAGGTCGGCGAGCTCGCGCCCAATCCGTGGGGCCTGTACGACATGCTCGGCAACGTCTGGGAATGGTGCTTCGAGCTGTACGACCCCGAGGTCTACGGCACCTACCGCGTGCTGCGCGGCGGCGGCTGGTTCGACGAGCACTGGAGCTGCCGCGCCGGGGTGCGGCGCCGCTCCATGCCGACCTTCAGAATCGACGACCTGGGATTCCGGGTCGCGCGGTCCGCCTAAAGCCCGAAGGAACGGCCCTGATCCGGGTTTCAATGGAGGGACCGCGACGAGGGGAGGGCTGCCGTGACCGCCGACGAGACCCGCACCGGAGGCCGCTACGTCTACGAGTTCGCCGAGGGCGACAAGGACCACAAGGACCTGCTCGGGGGCAAGGGCGCGAACCTGGCCGAGATGACGAACCTCGGCCTGCCGGTGCCTCCGGGCTTCACGATCACGACCGAGGCGTGCCGGCACTACCTGGCGCACGGCCAGGAGCCGCCGGGCCTGTCCGGCGAGGTCGACGCGCAGCTGGCCCGCCTGGAGCGCGAGCGGGGCAAGCGGCTCGGCGCCGAGGACGACCCGCTGCTGGTGTCCGTGCGCTCCGGCGCCAAGTTCTCGATGCCGGGGATGATGGACACCGTCCTCGACATCGGCCTGAACGACGCATCGGTGACCGGGCTCGCCCGGGCCTCGGGCAGCGAGCGCTTCGCCTGGGACTCCTACCGGCGGCTCATCCAGATGTTCGGCGCCACCGTTCTCGGCGTCGACCCCGCACGCTTCGACGAGGCGCTCGAGGAGGCCAAGCGGGACGCCGGCGCCGACAGCGATCTCGGCCTCGGCGTCGCCGAACTGCGCGCCCTCGTCGAGGACTACCGGCGAATCGTGGCCGCCGACGCCGGACGGGACTTCCCGCAGGAGCCGCGCGAGCAGCTCGATGAGGCGATCCGCGCCGTCTTCGACTCCTGGAACACCGAACGGGCACGCGTCTACCGCCGGCAGGAGCGCATCCCGCACGACCTCGGCACCGCGGTCAACGTCATGTCGATGGTCTACGGCAACCTCGGCGACGACTCGGGCACCGGCGTCGCCTTCACGCGCGACCCCGCCACCGGCAAGCAGGGCGTCTACGGCGACTACCTGCCGTTCGCGCAGGGCGAGGACGTCGTGGCCGGCATCCGCAACCCCGTCCCGCTCCAGGAGCTCGAACGGACCGACCCGGCCTCGTACGCCGAGCTGCTGGGCATCATGGCGACGCTCGAGCGGCACTACAGGGACCTGTGCGACATCGAGTTCACCATCGAACGCGGCAGGCTGTGGATGCTCCAGACCCGCGTGGGCAAGCGCACCGCCGCGGCCGCGTTCCGCCTGGCCGTCCAGTTCCTCGACGACGGTCTCATCGACGCCGAGGAGGCGCTGCGCCGCGTCACCGGCGAACAGCTCGCCCACCTGATGTTCCCCAGATTCGACCACGACGCGCAGGCGAAGCCGATCGCCAGCGGCGTCCCGGCCTCACCGGGCGCGGCCGTCGGCGCGGTCGTCTTCGACTCCGAAGCGGCCCAGGCCGCGAACGACCCGGTCATCCTCGTGCGCCGTGAGACCAACCCGGACGACCTGCCGGGGATCATCGCCGCCGCGGGCGTGCTCACGAGCCGGGGCGGCAAGACCTCGCACGCGGCCGTAGTCGCGCGCGGCATGGGCAAGACGTGCGTGGTCGGCACGGACGGGCTCGAGATCGACTACGAGGGGCGGCGGTTCGCCGCGCCCGACGGCGTCGAGGTCCGCGAAGGCCAGATCGTCTCCATCGACGGCACCACCGGCGCGGTCTACGCCGGTGAGATTCCCGTCGTCGACTCGCCGGTCGTGGAGTACTTCGAGGGCCGGCTCGAACCCGCGTCGCCCGATGTGGACTCCGTGGTGCCGGCCGTCGCCAGGCTCATGGTCTACGCCGACGAGCGGCGGCACCTGGGCGTCCATGCCAACGCCGACACTCCCGACGACGCGGCCCGCGCCCGCCGCTTCGGGGCCGACGGCATCGGCCTGGCCCGGACCGAGCACATGTTCCTGGGCGAGCGGCGCCGCCACGTCGAGGCGCTCATTCTCGCCGAGTCGCCCGACGAGCAGGAGAAGGCACTGGAGGAACTGCTGCCGTTGCAGCGCGGCGACTTCGTCGGGCTGCTCGCGGCAATGGACGGGCTGCCGGTGACGATCCGGCTCATCGATCCGCCGCTCCACGAGTTCCTGCCGGATCTGACCGAGCTGTCGGTGCGGGCCGCGCTCGCCGAGGAGCGCGGCAGGCCCGACGAGGCCGGTGCGAGGCTGCTGCGGGCGGTCCGGCGACACCACGAGCAGAACCCGATGCTGGGACTGCGGGGCGTGCGCCTCGGCCTCGTCGTCCCCGGGCTGGTGGCGATGCAGGTCCGTGCGATCGCGGAGGCGGCGGCCGCGCGGATCCGGGCCGGCGCCGACGCGCGCCCGGAGATCATGGTCCCGCTCATCGGCGGGGTCGAGGAGTTCGAGCTCATGCGCGAGGAGATCGAGCGCGTGCTCGCCGACGTCGCCGAGGCCGCGGGCGTGGACGTCCCGGCGCGGATCGGCACGATGATCGAGCTGCCGCGCGCGGCACTGACGGCCGGCCGCATCGCGGAGGCCGCCGAGTTCTTCTCCTTCGGCACGAACGACCTGACGCAGACCACGTGGGGGTTCTCCCGCGACGACGTCGAGGGCTCGTTCTTCCCCGCCTATTTGGACAAGGGAGTCTTCTCGGCCTCACCGTTCGAGTCACTCGACGCCGAGGGCGTCGGGCGGCTGGTGTCGATCGCGACCGAGGAGGGCCGGGCGGCGCGGCCGGGTCTGACGGTCGGGATCTGCGGCGAGCACGGCGGCGACCCGGACTCGGTGCGGTTCTTCGACGGCGTGGGGCTGGATTACGTCTCGTGTTCGCCCTTCCGCGTGCCGGTCGCGCGCCTCGAAGCCGGGCGTGCCGGGGTCATGAACCGGCGGTGATCCTGAGCGGACCGACTCGGGCCGTGGGAGTAACGACTTCCAGAACTTGGCGCCCTGTCGGGCCAGCAGGTCGCCCTGTCGGCGGTTGAGCCGCTTCTCGAACAGATAGTTGAGGTAGAGGCAGGGGGGCTCGGAGTCGACGCGGTAGACGTTGCCGATCCAGCGGTTCGGCACGCCGTCGACGAGCTCCCACAGCTCCACGATCCGGTCGCCGGGGGCCACGGTCATTCTGATGTCGATGCCGGCTATCTCGATGTCTTCAGTGCGCACCCATCCGGCGCTCGCCGGGTCGGGGTATCCGTTCGGCAGACTGGGTCGTGTCGGTCGGCTCATGTCCGGGCCAGCCAATCCATGCATTGATGACATTCCGGTCTCCATCATCGCAGAACACCCTATGCATGCAACGGACGCACAGGGCGATACGAAATCCGCTTGATACCAGGATATCGGTCGCGGACATTCGACCCGATTCGACCCGTCCCCATATGCATCGCCGAAGTGACCGGTGACCGAGCGCGATCACTTCGGGGACGGTCCTCGCTCCTCGAAGTCCCCAAACCGCTTTCACCCGAACGAGTGGTTCTCGAGGGCTTCGACGGCCCGCGGGACGGCGGGGAGGTCGTCCGTGGCGATGACGTCGACCGCGTGCTCGATGCCGCGCAGGACGGCGCGCGCCCGCACGCGTTCGGGGTCGGCGCAGTCGATGAGCAGCCACGGCTTTCGCCACGCCGCGCATGGGCACTCAGGCGTCCTCGGCCTCGGCCAGGGTCGCGACAGCCTCGGCGATCGGCGTCGGGCCGCCCACGAGTTCGAGGGTGCGGCAGGTGAGCACGGGCGTGGCGAGCAGCTCGGCGAGCACGGCCGCGACGTCGCCTCGGCTGATCGCACCGCCGTCGACGGCCTCGGCGAGCGTCACGGTGCCGGTGGGCTCGTCGTCGGTGAGGCGACCGGGACGGAGGATCACCCAGTCGAGGTCGCGGGAGCGCAGGTCCTCCTCGGCGCGGGTCTTGGCCTCGATGTAGGCGACCCAGACCTCGCCTCTCGAGGTGTCGGGGTCCTTCCCGGCGCCCATTGAGGAGATCTGGAGGAACCGGCCGACGCCGGCGCGCTCGGCCGCCTCGGCCATGAGGACCGAGGCCGCGCGGTCGACGGTGTCCTTTCTGGCCACTCCGCTGCCCGGCCCCGCACCGGCGGCGAAGACGACGGCGTCGACGTCTTCCAGCAGGCCGGAGACGTGTTCGACGTCGGCCTGTTCGAGGTCGAGCGTGATCGGCCGACCGCCGATCGCCGTGATGTCCTCGGCGTGGTCGGGATTGCGGATCAGTCCCGTGACCGCGTGGCCGTGCGCGGCCAGGAGCTCGGTCAGTCGCAACGCTATCTGTCCATGTCCTCCGGCGATGACGATATGCATACGGTGAAGCCTAACCGGAGCGCCGCGGCTTTCGGGCACTCTTGTGGGCCCTTGCCGGTAACGTCGGGTCCATGAGCCGATTGACGCCGCACATGATCGACGCCGCCGCCGAATTCATCTGGCTCACCGGCCGGGTGCTCGACCAGCGGAGACTGGCTCATTTCACCGGACTCGAACCGGCCGCGGGAATCCTCTCCGCGCTGCGGGCCCACGCCGCCGGCGACGGCGGTTACGCCTTCGCGCTGGAACCGGACGTCAAAGGGCCCGAAGCGCACCCGATCACGGTGGCGACGGCGCTCCAGATCTTGGACGAGGCCGACGCGCTCGCCGACCACGCGGCGCCCATCGTGGACTGGCTGGCGACGGTGACCGCGCCGGACGGCGGTGTGCCCCCGCTCCTGCCCTCGATCGCCGAATACCCGCGTCCACCGTTCATGGCCCCGCCCGAGTCGCTGCACGGCATGCTGCTGCCCACCGCGCGCATCGTCGGCCTGCTGCGCAAGCACGGCGTGGCGCATCCGTGGATGGAGGGCGCGATCGCGTTCTGCTGGTCGGCGATCGACGCGCTCGAGACCACGCACCCCTACGAGGTCCACTGCGTCAACGTCTTCTTGGACCACGCGCCGGAGCGCGAGCGCGCCGAGGCGGCCTCGGCGCGCTTGGGCCGCATGGTGCGCGATCAGCAGCTCGTGCTGCTCGATCCCGAGAATCCTACGGGCGTCCGCCCGGCCCCCGGTTACGCCGAGGGCGAGTTCCACTACGCCCACCAGTTCGCGCCCCGGCCCGAGAGCCTCGCGGCCGGGTGGTTCACGGACGAGGAGCTGGCGCGTTCGCTGGACGTCCTGGCGCACTCGCAGCTCGCCGACGGCGGCTGGCAGATCAATTGGCGTCGCTGGGCGCCCACGACCGAGTCCGACGCCAGGCCCGGAGTCACCCTGGAGGCCATGGGCGTCCTGCGAGCCTGGGACCGCGCTCAGCGCCGATCCCGCTAGAGCCCACGGACGAGCTCCGCGCCTGGCACCGCGCTCAGCGCCGATCGCCGAGGACCGCCTCGATCACCTGGGCCACGCCGTCGTCTCCGGCGGCGGCGGTGCGGCAGGTGGCGGCGGCGACGGCTTCGGCATGGGCGCCCTCGACCGCGTACGAGCGGCCGGCCCAGGCCAGCATGGAGACGTCGGTGGGCATGTCGCCGAAGGCGATCACCGCTTCGGAGCCGACGCCGCGCGCGGCGCACCACTCGGCCAGCGCGGCGCCCTTGGTAGCGCTCGCGGCGCTGTACTCGATTTCGGGGTGCGAACCCCAGTGCAGCATCCGCACGCCGGGGATGTCGATCCGGCGGGCCTCGGCGACCAGGGACGCCGCGTCCGTGCCGGGCGTTCGGACCGCGAATGTCGCGACTGCCGCGACGCCTTCGAACAGGTCGGCCGCGGGATCGGTGAAGGTCCACGGTTCATGCAGGTGCACGCCGTCGCGGAACGCGCGGGCCTGGGCGATCTGATTCGATCCGGTCTCGACGGCGAAGATCGCCTCGGGCATGGCTTCGAGCAGGCGGCGGCGCAGTGCGCGAACGGTGTGCACTGGTATCGGGTGGCGAAAGTCGGCGGTAGCGGTGGCGAGGTCGTAGTGGATCGCGCCGTTGCAGCAGATCGCCGCGTCGATCGAGGCCGCCAGGGCCCGGTGGCGGTAGACGCCTCGGGGCGCGCGGGCCGTCACGGCGACGACGAGTATGCCGCGCTCCCGGGCGGCGAGCAGTGCCTTCTGATTGCGGTCCGACAATCGGCCTTGGTCGTCGAGCAGGGTGCCGTCGAGGTCGGTGGCGATCACCTTGGGGGCTTCCACGTCGCGAGTATCCGGGTGGCGTCTGCGAGCGGGCAAGCCGATTTCGGCCCGGCGGCCCCGGCCCTGCTCCTGGACCGCCGGGCCTTCGGGGGTCAGCCGGTGTAGGGGGCGGCGGCCGCCTGGGCGGCCGTCATGAGCGCTCCCCGGTTGATCGGCCACAGACTTTCGTCGACGCACTCGTAGGCGGGCAGGAAGCCGCCGCAGGTGCCGAAGGCGGCGCCGATCTCGAAGGTGACGGATGCGACGCCGAGTTCACCGTAGGTCATGTCGTCGGTGGTGCCGCTGGTGCCGTACCCGACGGTGTCGCCGTTGGTGCCGACGAAGTAGCCGTTGGACTCGGCCATCTGCTCGCCGAGCGCCCGGATCGCGGCGTCGTTCGGGGCGGGATCGTCGGTGTAGCCCCACGGCACGATGATGTACTCGCCGTAGCTGTGCAGGCTGATGAACACGTCGCGGGCGTCGTCCGGGGCCGGGTCGGTCGGGCGCTCACCGCGCTGGTCGGGATGGAGTCCGCGCAGCCAGTCCTCGATCGCGGCCACCTCGGGCTCGGAGCCGGCCGAGACGCCCTGGTAGGTCTGGGCGCACGGGTTGGTGCTGTCGGCGCCCCATTCGAAGGTGGAGTTGCGGTTGAGGTCGACCCCGGACCGCGAGCCGCAGTTTCCGGCCGAGTCGTTGGCGTTCTTGCGTTGCAGCACGGGGTTGTCGCCGCCGGAGGCGACGATGTCGACGCCGTCGGGGTTGGCGACGGGGACGACCCACATCTCGGTGGTGTCCATGAGGGAGGTTATGGCCTCGTCGGTGCCGTAGCCCTCGACGAGAGCGTCGATCCAGCGCTGGGCGATCTCGCCGGTGGCGATCTCGCGGGCGTGGATCTGGGCGATCAGGGAGAAGCGGGGCTTGGCCGATGCGGGGTTCTGTTCGCAGTCGCCCTCGGCGATCTTGGTGACGCAGACAGCCCAGATGTCATGGCCGCCTTCGCCTTGAGTCTTGAGCCAGCTGTCGCCGATGTCGTAGACCCTGGCGAGGTCGGGGTGTTCGGCGGCGACGGCCTGGAGGTGCTCCTCGTGGGCTTCGACGGTGCGGTAGCCGCCGTAGTAGGTGCCCTCCTGGCGGATGCCGGGGGCGATGTCCTTGTAGACGGTGTCGTGGAAGCGCGGGTCGTGGCCGAGGTCGCGGAGGTCGGCGGCGACGCCCTCGTCGCCGATGACGAGGACGCCGCCGTCGGGGTCTTGGTGGGCGACGTCGAAGCCGCGCTGCTCGAGTTCGGCGATCTGCTCGGCGGTGACGTCGTCGACGCTCCAGGTCACCGGCTCGGAGCCGTCGGTTTCGGGGTCGGCGTGAGCGGTCATCGTGGCGGCGCCGGTGGTGGCGGCGGCCAGGGCGATCGCGATGCTCGCGGTGGCGAGCCTTCGCTTGGAGTGCATGTGTGCGTTCCTTTCTCGGCGCACCGGGGGTGGCGGCGCGCGGGAGGGCGGTCAAAATAATGAATAATCATATATACACACACGAATTCTGTAAATCCCCGATATTGGGACACTTTGGTCATCGGCTTGCGACGCGGCGCACCACGGCCAGCAGGTACTCCTCCCGGTCGAGCGGGTTGTGGTCGGTGCGGGGCCGGCCCGGTACCGGGCCGGTGACCGGCTCGTAGCGGTCGAACGCGAACTCGACGACGCCCTCGCCTCTGGTCAGCGCGGGCATGCGCTGTTCCATGGCGTGGACCGAGGCGGCCGGGACGGAGCCCTCCACCACGTAGGCGTCGCCGCGGGATCGCGGCGCTTCGGGGACGGCGCGGAATTTCGTCAGTGCGGCGAGCACGGCGCCGAGCGCGTCGATCGGCAGGTCGATGCGGAAGCGGTGGATCGGCTCGCACACGACGGTTCGGGCTCGGCGCAGGGCGTCCATGAGGACCAGTGGCGTGAGGTTCCTGAAATCGCCGGCGGTGCTCGACATGCTCTTGTCGAACGTGCCGTGGGCGTGGCTCTGCCGCGCCCAGTAGCCGGAGTGCGTCATGGTGACGGTGCAGTCGGGGACCTCCCAGCCGTACAGTCCTTGCCCGAGCGTCTCGCGGACGGTCTCCTCCACGGCGGCGAAGAAGGCCGGGGGCATGGAGCCCAGCTCCACTTCCAGCCGGAACTCGACGCCCGAGCCGACCGGGGCCGGGTCGACGCGCAGGCCGACCGTCGCCAGGAACGGGTTGGGCTCCTTGACGATGTATTCGACGGACGCGCCCGAGCCGGTGAGCCGCTCGACGCAGATGACGGTGGATTCGCGGAAGGCGACGTCGAGTCCGAACTCGTCGGCGAGGGTCGCGCCGATGACCTCCTTCTGGACCTCGCCGTAGAGCGAGACGGACAGCTCGGAGCGGCGTTCGTCGTGGCGCAGGCCGATGAGCGGGTCCTGTTCGGCCAGTTGGGTGAGCGCGGCGTGCAGCGCGCCGTTGTCCCGCTCGCGGGCGGGTACGACGACGGTCTCCAGCGTGGGCGGCGCGAAGTGTTCGGCGGCCGTCTTCGGCGCGGCGCCGACGGCGTCGCCGATCTGCGCGTCGAGACCCCAGATCTTGGCGATGCGGCCCGCCTCGACCGTCCGGCCGCGACGGTCGGTGCCGTCGGCGAAGACGCTGAGGGCGGTCACCTTGCCTTCCTTGCCGTCGCCGAACGGGACGCGGTCGCGGACGCCGAGGGTCCCGGAGAAGAGTCGGACGTAGGCGGTCTTCTCCCCTGCCGGGCCGCGCTCGATCTTGAAGACCGTGCCGCAGAGCGGTCCGGCCGCGTCGCCCTCGGCGGCGGGCAGGAGCCCGGTGACGGCCTCGGCGAGCGCCTCGGTGCCGGCGCCGGTGATGGCCGAGCCGAAGTAGACGGGGTGGACCCGGGCCCGGCGGGTCTGCGAGGCGAGGGCCTCGCGCAGGCGTGCGTGGGAGACGGCGTGCTCCTCGCCGACGTACGCGGCCAAGAGCGCGTCGTCGTGATCGGCGAGGAGCTCGATGAGTTCGGCGGTGAAGGCGCCGTCGGCCTCGCGCGGCACCGAGCGGGCGTCGCGGGTGCCGAGGTGCCGGACCTCGTGCATGGCGATCGTCGCGGGGTCGAGCTTGTCGGCGATGGCGCGCAGCAGGTCCTCGTAGCGCGCGCCGCTGCGGTCGATCTTGTTGACGAAGACGAGCGTGGGGATGCCCATGCGCCGCAGCGCCCGCATCAGGATGCGGGTCTGCGCTTGCACGCCTTCTACGGCGGAGACGACGAGGACGGCGCCGTCCAGGACGCCGAGCACACGCTCGACCTCGGCGATGAAGTCCGGGTGGCCGGGCGTGTCGATGAGGTTGATGGTGGTGTCGCCCATGGCGAACGAGACCACGGCGGCCTTGATGGTGATGCCGCGCCGGCGTTCGAGGTCGAGCGAGTCGGTGCGGGTGCTGCCGGCGTCGACGCTGCCGATCCGGTCGATGACGCCGGCGGCGTGGAGCAGTCGCTCGGTCAGGCTGGTCTTACCCGCGTCGACATGGGCGAGGATCCCTAGGTTGAGTGTGCGCACGAACGGTCATGTCCTCCGGATTGACGATGATTCCCTTCTGGTCGGACATGAAAGCTCGGCGCATTTCGGACTCCCTTGGTTCGTGCGGTCGCGAGTAGTCCAGCAGCATGCGGCCGAGAGCGCAAGCGGATTTCTCAGGCGGCCTCGCGCGAGCGCTCGATGATCGCCTCGATGACGCGCGCGACGCCGTCGTCGGTGTTGGGGGCGGCCGTGTCGCTCGCGGCGGCGATGGCCTCGGGGTGGGCTCCCTCGATGGCATAGGACCGGCCGGCCCAGGCGAGCATCGAGACGTCGTTGGGCATGTCGCCGAACGCGACCGCGTCGCCCGCACCGAGGTCGCGCTCGGCGCACCAGGCCGCCAGGCCGGTGCCCTTGTTGGCGCCGGGCGCGTTGAAGTCGAGCATCCCGAACTCGCCCCAGTGGCACATGTCGAGCCCGGCGAGGTCGAGGCCCTCAACGGCGCGCGCCATGTCCTCGCCCCGCAGCTCGGGGTCGTAGACCTTGATCTTCACGATGGTGCCGGCGCGTTCCAGGGTCTGTTCCACCGAGCCGGTGAACTCCCAGCGCGAGGCGTCGATGATCAGGTCGCCGAAGTGCCGGCGCTCGCCGACGTTGCCGCGGGCGGTCTCGACCGCGATGGCGCAGTTCGGCAGCGCCTCGGCGAGGACGGCGCAGGTCATGCGGGCGGCGGCCGGCTCGATGGCGCGCCAGATGCGCGTGCGGCCTTCGACCGGCTCGTAGAAGACAGCGCCGTTGGAGCAGATCGCCGTGTCGAGCAGCGGGACGAGTTCGGGGAGGCGGTCGACGCCGTAAGGGGTCCGTGCGGTGACCGCGACGACGGCGAGGCCGTATTCGCGGGCGGCCACCAAGGCCTTGCGGGTCCGTTCGGACAACTCGCCGTCGGCGCCCAGGAGGGTGCCGTCCAGGTCGGACGCGATGACTCGGGGAGGCTGCACCGCTCCAGTATCGCGCCGCAGCGGCATCCGGGCAAGCGAGGTGACCTCACCTGCTGGCGACGGCGCCGCTCCCGGCATGGACGCGGCGGCGACCGCGGTTGTCGGTGGCCGCCGCTATGGTGGCGGCCACCGACCTGCCGACCACTGAGGAGTCGCGATGGCCGCCTACGACGTCAAGCGCGAACGCAAAGCGCTCTATGCCCCGAAGAACTCCGAATGGTCACTGCTGGAGGTGCCCCGGCAGCATTTCATCGCGATCGACGGCCGCGGGGACCCCAACACCGCCGAGGCGTACGCCCGCGCCGTCGAGGCGCTCTACGCCGTCGCGTACACCGCCAAGTTCGCGAGCAAGCGCGGCGAGGGCGGGGACTTCGTCGTCGCCCCGCTCGAAGGGCTCTGGTGGTCGGACGATTACGAGGCCTTCACCGCCCGTGCCAAGCAGCGGTGGCAGTGGACGATGATGATCAGCCAGCCCGAATGGGTCGACGCCGGGGCCGTCGAGGAGGCCAAGGAGACCGCCTTCGCGAAGAAGCGACTGGGCGCGATCGAGCAGATCAGGTACGAGACGCTGCACGAGGGCCGCTGCGCGCAGGTGCTCCACATCGGCCCGTACGACGACGAGGCCCCGGCCCTCGCCGAGCTTCACGAGCGGTACCTGCCCTCGCTCGGCCTCCGGCCGCGCGGACTGCACCACGAGATCTACCTGGGCGATCCTCGCAAGAGCGCCCCCGAGAGGCTGCGGACGGTGCTGCGCCAGCCGGTCGAGCCCGCGTGACGGCGCGCACGTCAATGCCGACACCGACGCCGAGGCGTTCGCGCAGTTCCTCATGAACACCATCTCGGGCCTGCGGGTCATGACCAAGACCTCCGACCGGCCCACGCTGCACCGCATCATCGACACCGCACTGGCGGGTCTGTAAGCGAGACAAGTCCGCGTGGCGGGGCGAGAAGAGTTTGGGCAGCGCGCTGGCGGGCGCATCGGGCATCAGCCATGACGAGCTGCTCGCCTCGCTGCCCGAGCAGTTCGGAGTCGCCACGGGCCGCATGGGCGAGCCCGAGGAGATCGCGGACCTGGTGGCGTTCCTCCTGTCCGACAGGGCCGCGAACATCGTCGGGGCGGACTACACCATCGACGGCGGCACGCTCACGACCGCCTAGGAGGCCATGCGGGTCCTGGCCGCGAACGCGGCCGGGACCCGCAGCTCGTGGCCTCTGAAGAAGTCGATGTCGCCGACCTCCTCACGGGTGATCCAGCGGGCCTCGGAGGCCTCGAGCTCGGCGAGCCGGAGCTCCTGTCCGGGGTCGACCGCGTCGGCCATGAAGCTCATGATCATGGGCATGCGCGAGTCACCGCCGTCGAACGTGTCGCGTTTGTCGAAGGCCCAGACGAGGGCCCGCAGCGTGACGTCGAGGCCCGTCTCCTCGAAGGTCTCGCGGACCGCGGCGGCGCCGACGGTCTCGCCGACCTCGCTCGCGCCGCCCGGCATCGCCCACTGGCCGGTGTCGGTGCGGCGGATGAGCAGGAGGCGGTCGTCCTCATCGAAGACCGCGGCGTCGGCGCCGGTCGAGAGGCATTCGGCGGCCAGATCGCCGCAGTCCAGCCGCGGGTAGGCCAGGTCGGCCTCGACCGTGTCCGCGCACAGCGCCAGGATGCGCTCGTAGCGTTCGCGCTCATAGAAGTTCGACGTCTTCGCCCTGCCTGCGGCGCTGAGCTCGGCGATCGTGCCGAGGACCTCGCTCACCTCCGGTGGGACCGGCAGCGGCCCCCCGGACCGGGCCCTGGCCGCGGACGCCGGCGCCAGGGCCTCGATGAGGCCGTGCAGGTCCGCATCGCCGGGTTCGAGGGCGTCGCGCACCCGTGCGGAGTCGAGCGGAGATTCGAGCTCGTAGGTCAGCAGGAACGTGTGCGGGCACGGCAGACCCGCGAGGTCGGTGTCGCCGATGCCGACCACCTCGGTGGGCGGTTCGGCCTTCACCGACTCGGCCAGGTCCTCGAGGCGGCGGTCGAGCGAGGCGCCCGTCCGGCTCAGGCGGCGGCGCCGCACCACTCGCTCGCCGTCGGCGCAGGCGACGCGGACCTCGGTGGCGGGGATCGGGGTTCGCAGGCCCGTGTCGGCATCGAAGATCGCCTCGATCTCGGTCAGCGGGCGGAGTTCGACCTCGGCCATCAAGGCCGCCGCGTGGCGGCGCAGCCGGAGCAGCCGTTCTCGCTCGTCGCCGGCCGCTCCCCAGAACAGGCCGTTCGCGGCCTCGGCGCGGAGCATGCCCGCCAGTCTCGCCAGTCCCACCGCAGCGCGCTCGTCCGCCATCGTGCTCCTCAGATCGACTCCAAGGGACTGTACCCGTCAGACGGTCCGCCGGCCCACCGCCGCACGGGCCAGCCGCAACGCCTCCCGCGTCGAGGCGATGAGGGCCTGGTCGCCGACCTTCTGACGCATCCGGAGCACCGCTTCGAGCACCTCGGCCGCCCGTTTGGGCCTGCGGGCGTCCATGAGGTGCTTCCCGTAGTGCTGCATCGCGAAGTGGAGCACCTCGGGGCAGTCGGCGCGGGCCGCGTCGATGGCCTTGGTGTAGTTGGGTTCGGCTCCGGCGAGGTCGCCGGGGTAGCGGTGGGCGTCGCCGAGGTTGATGAGCGTCGCCACCTGCTCGCGCGGCGTCGTCGCGCGCGACAGGGCCCTGCGGAGGACCTCGCGGGCGCGGGCGTAGTCGCCCAAGGCGATCAGGCCGACTCCGGTCTGGCGCAGTTGGGCCTGGGCCAGACCCGACTCGCGCGCCAGTGTGGACTCGACCAGCCGGCGCAGCCTCTCGGGCTCCGTCGCGTACATGCGGCCGTCGTTGCCGGTGGCGATCAGCTCGGCTATCTGGTATTGCACTGCCGACATCACTCTTCCTCGAATTCAGGCGAGCGGGTGCCAGGACGACGGCGGGGGCACCGTCGCCCGGATGTTCGGAAGTGTAACCCCGGACACTCGGGAACGTCTCAGCCGTCACTCCTGCGCAGCACGAGGCCGTGGAATTCGAGTTCGGTGTAGTCCGGTTCCCGGGCGATGAGGTCGAGCAGCTCGAAATGCCCGGCTGCGACGGCGCCGACCGTCTCGACGGTCATCAGCGAGAAGAACCGTTTCGGCTCGTAGTGGTCCTTCGGCCAGACCCCTTCGGAGTCCTCGCCGCCATACTGTCCCCAGTAGAACATTCCTCCGGGCGCGAGCACCCGCTTCACCTCCGCGAGCACGCCGTCGAGTTCGGCGCGCGGGACGTGCAGGAGGCAGTTCATGCCGAACGCGGCGTCGAAGGCGCCGTCCGCGAATGACAAGGCGTTGAAGTCCATCACTTCGGCGGTGAGCCCCTTGGCCCGGCAGCGGGCGACCATCTCCGGCGAGAGGTCGACGCAGGTGACCGCAACGCCCTCGTCGGCGAAGTAGCGGCCGCTTACCCCGTGGCCGGCCCCGATCTCCAGGAGGGTCGACGCCCCGGCTCCGCGCAGGTACGCCGCGAAGCGGGCCCGCTCGTCCCGCTTCCACGGCGCGTCGTCCATCTTCTCGCGGTCCTCGGCCTTCGCGTCGTAGGCCCGCCGAAGATGCCGCTTGATGGCCCCGTATTCCATGGCGTCCATGGTGTCAGACGGCACCGACGCCCTAGAAGTCGAAGTCGTCGATGTTGTCGGCGTTGAAGCGGGTCGGCGGGCCGAGCGTCACCACGCCGTCGGGGCCGACGGTGTACTCGCCGAGCTCTCCCGCGGTGAACACCTCCCCCTCGGCGCCGGTGATGATGCCCGAGGCGGCGGCCGCGCCGGTGTAGGCGGCGAGCTCGCCGAGCGCGGTCGGGTCCCACAGCGCGAACTCGGTGACCGTGCCGTCCTCGACGTACTCGCGCATCTGGTTCGGCGTGCCGAGCCCGGTGAGCGCCACCTCGCCCTGGTACTCCGAGCCCGACAGGTAGCGGGCGGCAGCGGCGATGCCGACGGTCGTCGGCGAGACGATCGCCTTCAGGTCCGGATGGGCCTGCAGGAGGCCTTGGGTCTCGGAGAACGACTTCTCGTCCTCGTCATCGCCGTAGACGACGTCCACCAGCTCCATGCCGGCGTAGTCGGGGTTGGACTCCAGTTCGGCCTCCATGACGTCGATCCAGGCGTTCTGGTTGGTGGCGTTGGCCGTCGCCGAGAGGACCGCGATCTCGCCCTCGCCGCCGATCTGCTCGGCGGTCATCTCCAGGAGGGTCAGGCCGACCTCATCGCTGTCGACCTGGCTGACGAACAGGTCCCTGCAATCGGGGTCCACATCGGAATCGAAGGTGACGACGACGGTGTCGCCGCCCCGCGCCTGCTCGAGCGATGAGCACAGGGCGTTGGGATCGTTGGCCGACAGCAGGATCACGTCGGTGGCCTGCTGGCTGAGCGTATCGATGTAGCTGACCTGCGAGGAGGCGGAGGCGTCGGACGGGCCGGTGTACTCGTACTCGCCTTCCAGTTCGGTCGCCACGCCTTCGGCGCCCTCGCTGGAGGCCTCGAAGTAGGGGTTGTTGACCGACTTGGGGAGCATCGCGATCGACAGGCCGGTCTGGTAGTCGGCGTTCGGGTCGGCGGTGGCGCGGTCCCCGCCGGGCCCGGCGTCCTCGCCCTGGTCGTCCTGGGTGGTGCCGCCGCAGGCGGCGAGGAGCACGGCGGCGAGCACCGGTGCGGTGATGTGAGTGATGCGTTTGCGAGACATGGGTTCTTCCCTTTCATGCGGTGCGGCGTTGCCGAGCGCGCAGGGCGCCTCGGATCGCGCCTGCGGTGTTGGGGGCGAGCACGGCGACGATGAGCAGCGAGCCGGTGACGACAGTGAGCGCCTCGGTGGAGACGTGCGCCAGACGCAGCGCGTTCTGCAGCGAGGTCAGCAGGACCACGGCCGCCAGGACGCCCGGGAGCGCGCCCTTGCCGCCGAAGATCGACACGCCGCCGAGCAGGACGACCGCCACGACGGTGAGCTCGAGGCCGTAGGCGTTGTCGGCACGGGCCGAGGAGTAGCGGAGGGTCCACAGCACGCCGACGAGCCCGCCCATCGCGCCCGAGGTGACGAAGAGCCAGAACTTCAGGCGCCCCACGGCGATCCCGGCGTAGGCGGCGGCGATCTGATTGGCGCCGACGGCGTAGACCGAGCGGCCGACCGAGGTCGCGTGCAGCACGACGCCGAAGACGACGGCCAGCGCCGCCATGGGGATGAGCAGGTTCGGGATCTCGCTGGTGCCGAGGGTGCCGAGCGTCCAGCCGGTGAAGTCCCTCGGCCAGTCCGCCACGGCGGTGTCCCCGAGCAGGACGTACGCCAGGCCGCGGTAGAGGGCGAGGGTGCCGATGGTGACGGCGAGCGAGGGCAGGCCGAAGCCGGTGATGAACAGGCCGTTGACCGCGCCGAGGCACGCGCCGAGCAGGACGGTGACGGGCATGATGGTCTCCAGCGGCAGGCCGCCGTTCCACATGACTCCCATGGCGGCGCTGCTCAGGCCGACGGTGCTGGCGACGGACAGATCGATCTCGCCGGTGGTGACGATGAGCGTCATCGCGAGTGCCAGCAGCAGGATCGGGGCGAGGTCGAGCACGATGTAACCGAAGTTGCGGGCGGTGCCGAAGTGCTCGACGGTCTGAGCGGCGAAGAGCAGGAAGGCCAGCGTCGCGGCGATGATCGCGGCGTCCCAGCCGGTCAGGGGCCGCACGGCGGCGTGGAGTTTAGTCGGCATGGGACCCCTTCTTTCGCAGCGCGCGGGCGGCCCGGAGGCTGACGAGCCGGTCGAGGGCGATCGCGGCGAGAATGAGCGCGCCGACGATGGCCTGCTGCCAGAACTGGTCGATGCGCAGGACCGGCAGGGCGTTGTTGATGACGGCGAGCAGGAGCGCGCCGAGCGCGGCGCCGAGGACGGTCCCCGAGCCGCCGAAGATCGCGACGCCGCCGACGACCACGGCGGCGACGACGTTGAGCTCCATGCCGTAGCCGGCGGAGGCGTCGACGGTGCCGAAGCGTGCCGCGTAGAGCACGCCGCCGAGGCCGGCGAGGGAGCCGGAGAGGACGTAGGCGGTCATGAGGCGGCGGCCCGCCGGGATGCCTGCGAGGCGGGCGGCCTCGGGGTTGGAGCCGAGCGCGTACAGGTCGCGGCCGGCCCGGTGGCCGCGGAGGAAGACGCCGACGAGCGCGAGGACGAGC
This sequence comes from Glycomyces tarimensis, assembly GCF_054776215.1. Taxonomy (NCBI): domain Bacteria; kingdom Bacillati; phylum Actinomycetota; class Actinomycetes; order Glycomycetales; family Glycomycetaceae; genus Glycomyces; species Glycomyces tarimensis. Next base: position 74,921 of record NZ_BAAHCB010000012.1, on the reverse strand, counting down.
GCGGCCACGAGGAAGAGGTAGGGCACGCCGAGGACGGTGCCGTTGCCGAAGTCGAGGAAGGAGGCGGGCAGGTCGGAGGCGTTGATGCGCGAGCCGCCGGCGAGGAAGTAGACGGCGCCGCGGAAGACGTAGAGGGTGCCGAGCGTGGCAACGAGCGGTGGAACTCGCCCGAAGTGGATGATCGCGCCGTTGAGCGCTCCGCAGGCGGCGCCGACGGCGAGCCCGATGGGCATCGCGGCGCCGGTCGCGATGCCGGAGTCACTCAGGACGCTCGCGGTGGCATAGGCCGACAGGCCCAGAACGGAGCCGACGGACAGGTCGATGCCGCGGGTGAGGACGACGACGGTCATGCCGCAGGCGAGCAGCACGGTGATGGCGGCAGCGAAGAGCAGGTCACGGACCGACTGGGCGCTGAGGAAGCGGGCGTTGACGGCGGCCGTGACACCGATCAAGGCGGCCAGCGCGATGACGAGGCCGAGCGCACGGAACCGCAGCACGAGGTCGAGCGCGGTCGAGCCGGTCTTGGCCGCCGGAGCCTGTGCGGCGCTCTTGGCGAGGGTACTCACGCGGCCGCCTCCTGCCCGGTGGCGAGGAGCATGACCGCTTCCTCGGTCGCGTCGGCGCGGTCGAGCTCCCCGGCGATGCGGCCCTCGCGCATGACCAGGACGCGGTCGGCCATGCCGAGCACTTCGAGGAGCTCGGAGGAGACCATGAGGACGGCGACGCCGTCGGCGGCCAGGTCCGACAGGAGCCGGTGGACCTCGGCCTTGGTCGCGACGTCGATGCCGCGGGTGGGTTCGTCGACGATGAGGACCTTCGGGTCGGTGGCGAGCCACTTGGCGAGCACGACCTTCTGCTGGTTGCCCCCGGAGAGGGTCCCGGCGGGGTCGGTGAGCCTGCCGTACTTGGTGTTCAGCTTCGCGGTCCACGCCTCGGCCTCGCGCCGTTCGGCGCCGCCGGCGAGGAAGCCGAAGCGGGACAGGCGGCCGCTGCGGGTGAGCGTGGCGTTGCGCATGATGGACAGGTCGAGCAGGAGGCCCTGCTGGCGGCGGTCCTCGGGGACGAGGGCGACACCGGCGCGCATGGCGGCCCTCGGCTTGCCGGAGGGCAGCTCGCGGCCGGCGACGCTCACGCGTCCGGCGTCCCTGGGCTCGACGCCGAAGACGGCCTGGACGACCTCGCTGCGGCCCGCGCCGACGAGTCCGGCGAGGGCGACGATCTCGCCCTCGCGCACCTGGAAGGTGACGTCGCGGCAGATGCCGGTGCGGCTCAGGCCCTCCACGTCGAGGACGACGTCACCGGCTTCGACGTCCTGCTTGGGGAACATCGCGCCGAGCTCGCGGCCGACCATGCGGCGCACGAGCTCATCGACGCCGACCTCGCTCATGAGGTCGGTGGAGACGTGGGCGCCGTCGCGCATGACGGTGACGCGCTGGCACAGGGCCTCGACCTCGTCGAAGCGGTGGGAGATGAACAGGACGGCCGCGCCTTGGTCGCGCAGTCCGCGCACGACGCCGAAGAGGCGCTCGACCTCGACGCCGGACAGCGCGGCGGTGGGTTCGTCCATGACGAGTACGCGCGCGTCGAGGGAGATGGCCTTGGCGATCTCGACGATCTGCTGGTCGGCGATGGACAGGCCCTTGGCGGGCCGGTCGGGGTCCATGGGCACGCCGAGCCGGTCGAACAGGGCGGCGGCGGCGCGGTTCATGGCGGCGCGGTCGATGAGCCCGAAGCGGCCCTTGGGTTGGCGCCCGATGAAGAGGTTCTCGGCGACGGTGAGGTCGCCGAACAGGGCGGGCTCCTGGTAGATGACGGCGATGCCGGCGTCCCTGGCGGCGGCGGTGTCGGCGAAGGCCGTCGGCACGCCGTCGATCTCGATGCGGCCCCGGTCGGGCCGGTAGAGGCCGGCGAGGACCTTGATGAGCGTGGACTTGCCGGCGCCGTTCTCGCCGATGAGGGCATGTGCCTCGCCGGGGTGGAGCTCCAGCCGGGCCTCGCGCAGGGCCCGGACGGCGCCGAAGGATTTAGCCACACCGGTCAGTGAGACGATCGGCGCCGGGGCGGGCGGTTCGGGCTCGGTTTCGTCGGCGAGAGCGGACACGGAACCCCCGTTCACTGAATCGTTTCAATTCGTCGATCTAGTAGCACCCTACAAACCGGTACCGCTCCCGGTCAACCCCGGAGCCCGTGGAACCTCCTCGCCCGCCTTGGCTCAGCCGCCCCAGTAGCGCGTCAGGACAGCTCGCGCACATACCAGTCGTGGAGCCCACCGCCGGAGGCCCGCTGGTCGAGGTAGGCGAATCCGGCTCGAAGCGCGACGGCGGCCGAGCGCTGGTTCTCCCGCTCGCAGCGGATGACGGCGGCCTCGGCGCCGAGCGAGGCGGCGTAGGAGCAGGCGAGGCCGACCGCGCGCGTGGCAAGGCCCTTCCCGCGCCAGGCCGGGTAGAGGCCGAACGCGAGGTTCACCCGGCCGGGCGGCAGGTACGGCTGATCGAACTGGACGTCGATGGTGCCGGCCGGGGCCGCGTCCTCGCCGCAGCGGATCGCGAAGTGGTGCATCGGCCCTCCCTCCGCCCAGGCGCGCTCGCAGCGCCGCAGGTAGGCGAGCGTCTGCTCGCGCCGGGAGGGCCCGCCGGTGAGCCAGCGGATCAGTTCCGGGTCCTCCCCCGCCAGGTGCGCATCGAGGTCGTCAGGTCCCAGCGGCGTCAGGGCGACGACGCCGTCGGTGAGGCGCACGGCTGCTCGCATACCGACAGCTTCGCGCTTCACCGCCGCTCGCGCAAGCGAGATCGCCGCTAGTCGGGCTCGACGAGGAGGATCACTCGCTTGCCGCGACTGTGGCCGGTGTCCGTCGACCGGTGCGCCTCGGCGACCTCGTCGAGGGCGTAGAAGCGGCCGATGACCGGCCGCAGATCGCCGCGTTCGACGTGCCGGGCGAGGCGCTCGAGCCGCTCGCGGCCGGGCCGCATCTGGACGAGGCGCACGCGCGGCCCCGGCAGCACGGTCGAGGCGAGCGCGGCGGGCAGGGCCTTGTAGGCGACCGTCGCCATCCGGCCGCCGGAACGCAGGCGCGCGCGGTGGGCGTTGATGCGGGTGCCGTGCACGTCGACGATCCCGTCGAAGCGCTTGCCCCCGAACTCTCCGGGCGCGTCGTAGGCGTACGCCTCTTCGGCGCCGTGCTCACGGCAGAAATCGAGGTTCGCCCTGCTGGAGACGGCCGTGACCTTGGCGCCCTGGGCCGCCGCGAGCTGTGCGACCGCATTGCCGACGCCGCCGCTCGCCCCGATGACCAACAGCCGCTGCCCGGCCTCGACGCCGACCGCGTCGAGCGCGGTGAGCGCCGAGATGCCGACGACCGGCAGGGCGGCAGCGCCGGCGAAATCGACGTTGGACGGCATCGGGGCGCACAGGTCCGCGCGCACGGCGATGTACTCGGCGGTGACGCCCGCGGTCATCGGGTTGATCGCGCCCCAGACCGACTGCCCCGCGAGCCCGGCGTCGACGTCGGCGCCGGTCTCGACCACGACCCCGGCGAAGTCGGTGCCGATTCCCTTGGGGAAGCGCCATCCGGTCATCGGCTTCAGCGCGCCGGCCCGGATCTTGGCGTCCACCGGGTTGACACTGACGGCATGGACCTGCACGAGCACCTCACCGGCCTTGGGCACGGGCCTGGGCGCTTCGCGAACGTGCAAGACCTCCGGCGGTCCGTACCGATCGAACTGGGCGGCGCGCATGATGGGCGTGGACATGGGGTGCCTCCTCGCTTGTGCGGCGCCGAAGGCCCGGCGCCGCTCTCACTGACGATCTGCCGCGATGCGAAGGGGATGAGGCCCTCGGCCGCGGCTGCTCCCGCTTCAGCGCCGACAGTGCGATCGCCACCCCGTCGGGTCGACGAACTCGACTTCATACGCCTGCGGCTCATCGTAGACGTCGACGATAGTGCCGATGAGACCCGCGCGGAGCCCTGCTTCCGGCAGATCCTCGGTAAGCTCGACCACGTCATAGCGTCTCATCGTGCTCCCTTCGGCGGGAAGCTCAGCGCCACGAGCCGGGTCGTTCCCCATGGCTGGTAATCCATCCGATGAGGAACGCGGAACAGCGGCCGAAGCTCCAAGGCCGGCGCTGCGGAGCGGCGAGGACGCTAGGCGGAGGCTCGGACCACCAGTTCGGTGGGGAACACCACCGGTTCGACCTCCTCTTCGTTCAGGAGTGCTATGAGAAGGCGGACGGTCTCCTCCGCGACCTTGGCGAGCGGTTGTCGAACGGTGGTCAAGGCCGGGCGGGTCGCCGTTGCGATCGCCGAGTCGTCGAAGCCTCCCACCGCCACGTCGTCGGGCACCCGGCGCCCGCCCAGATGCAGCGCCTGGAGCGCGCCGGCCGCCATGAGGTCGGAGGCGACGAAGACCGCGTCGAGGTCCGGGACGGTCTCCAGGAGGCGCCGCATCGCGACCTCGCCGCCGGCCTGGGTGTAGTCGCCGTGGACGATCATCTGCTTGCTCGCCTTGCGGCCCAGCACCCCCGTGAAGCCTTCGAGCCGCAGCGACCCTCCCGGCGTGTCGAGCGGGCCGGTGATCATGCCGATCCTGCGCCGGCCCTGCTCGACCAGGTACTCGGTCATCGCCCTGGCCCCGCCGCGGTCATCGGCCGCGGCGTACGGGATGACGCTCTCGCGGCCCAGCACCGCACCACAGGCGACGGCGGGCACCCCGCTGCGCTCGATCGCCTCCAGCAGCGGGTCCCCCGCGTGCGTGGAGACGAGCAGCGCCCCGTCGGCGTGGCCGCCGCGCAGGTAGCGCGCCACGCGGTCGCGGCCGCCGTCGTCCCCGGCGATCATGAGCACCAGTGACATGTCGCGCTCGGCGAGCTGGTTGGTGGCCACGCGCATGAGCACGCTGAAGTTCGGGTCCTCGAACAGCCGCTCCTGCGGCTCGGACAGCACCATCACGATCGAACCGGTCCGGCTCGTCTTCAGGCTCCGGGCGGCGCGGTTGACGACGTAGCCGGTCTCGGCCACGGCCCGCCGCACCGCCGTCTCGGCCGCCAGCGATACGTTGCCCTGCCCGTTGAGGACGCGCGACACCGTGCCCCTGGAGACCCCGGATGCCGCCGCGACATCGTGGATGGTCGGTCGTTTCCGTGCCACTGCCTCAACACTCCCTTGCGTTGCCATCGATTATCTCCGCTCGCGCGGGAGCGCGCGGAGGCCTCCCGAGGGGAAGCGGTCCGCCACGCGCGACTCATCCCGCGCCGAGCGCCTTTAGCGACGGCAATGCGTTGCCGCCGTGGTCGAACAGCGCCAGTGCGGCCCACGGGTTGCCGCCTTCGGCGATGTCGTCGCCGTACTCCATGCCCGCGCGGGAGGCCCAGGTCGTACCCTCCACCGGCAGCCAGGCGGGCTCCCAGTAAACGACGCCGAGCCCGCGTCCGGCCGGGACGGCGGCGACGGTGACGTACAGCTCCCGCAGGTAGTCCGACTGGCCCTCGACGGTCGCCGGGTAGCCGCCGGCCTCGATGAGCTCGGGACTGAGGACCGCCCCGGGCGAGGCCGTGGCCGCGTCGGTGTGCGGGTAGGCGGTCTCGACCACCAGGACGTCCTTGCCGTACCGTGCGCTGATGTCGTTCATGTTGGCGCCCAGGTCGTGGAGGGTGCCGTGCCAGAACGGGTAGTACGACAGGCCGATGACGTCGAAGTCGAGGCCGTGCATCCGGTCGAACCAGCCGCGGTAGAGCTCGTTCGCGCCGCCGAAGTCGAGGTGGATGATCGTGCGGACCGGATCGGGGACGGCCGCCAGGCCGGCGTTGACCAGCCTCGCGAGCCGCTCCCACGCGGCCTCGTCCTCCGGGCCGAACTCGCGGGTCTCGCCGTCGAAGCGCGGGGTCGCGCCGACCGGCCAGAGCATCCCGTTCGTGATCTCGTTGCCGACCTGCACCGACTCGGGCGTGAGGCCCTCGGAAGCGAGGCGGTCGAAGACCTCGGCGGTGTACGCGCCGACCTTCGCCTCCAGGTCGGCGCCCGCCAGGCCCCTCCAGCTCGTGGGGATCGACTGCTTCTTCGGGTCGGTCCAGAAGTCGGAGTAGTGCAGGTCCAACAGCAGTCGATGCCCGGCCCGCCGCGCGCGGCGGGCCAGCCGCACGGTGGCCTCGATGTCGTTGGTGCCGCCCATGTACGGTGCTCCGGTCTCGTCGCGCGGGTCGACCCACAGGCGCAGGCGGACCGTGTTGACGCCAGCCTCGGCGAGCAGCTCGAACAGCTCGCGTTCGCGGCCCCCGGAGCGGAAGGCGCCGCCGAATCCCTCGACCTCCTCGGTCATCGAGACGTCGGCGCCCCTGACGGGTGCGGTCATGCTCATCCTTTCTCCGCGCCCGCGGCGGCCCCGGTGACGAGGTGGCGCCGCAGGACGATATAGAGGATCGTGATCGGCACCGAGTTTCAGGGACCCAGAGGGTGTGCAGGGCGCCCACCGGACTGTGAACGTTTACACGAATCTAGCGAGCGCCGAACCGTAACGCAAGACAGCAATGTGCAGTTTGCACGATTTAACCGGAAATCTCTTTCATGGGACGAGCACAATGGAACACCATGCAGGCAGCGGATCGAGGGTTGTCATCGCTTTGCGCCTCGGGTACTGTGCACGTTCACAGGCACATATGCAAGGACTCACAGGAGACCGCGTTGAAGACCATTCGCTACGGAGGCGACTACAACCCCGAACAGTGGCCCGAGGAGGTCTGGCACGAGGACGTCCGCCTCATGAATGAGGCGGCCGTCAACCTCGTCAGCCTCGGCATCTTCAACTGGGGCATCATCGAACCCGCACGCGGCGAGTACGACTTCACCGGCCTCGACAGGATCATCGGGCTCCTGCACGACCACGGCATCGGCGTCGACCTGGGCACCCCGACCTCCTCCCCGCCGGCGTGGCTGCGCAAGGCCCACCCCGAGATCCGGCTCGTCGACGCCGACGGCCGGACCCTCGCCGGCGGGACCCGCCACGGGACCTGCCCCTCCTCCCCCGCCTACCGCGACGCGTGCGCGGCCGTGGTCGAACAGCTCGCCGCCCGATACGGCGCCCACCCCGCCGTCGAGATGTGGCACCTCCACAACGAGTACGGCTGGGCCCACGTCGAGTGCTACTGCCCGGTCTCCACCGAGGCGTTCCAGCGGTGGCTCGCCGCGAAGTACGCCGACATCGAGCGACTCAACGACGTCTGGGGCACCGCCTTCTGGGGCATCGTCTACCGCTCCTTCGACCAGATCGAGGCGCCCGGCGCCGCCCCGCCCGGCGTCAACCCGGCCCTCCAGCTCGACTGGAAGCGGTTCTCGAACGACGAGCACATCGCCGGCTACCGGCTCCAGCGCGAGATCATCGCCCGCCACTCCCAGGCCCCGGCCACCACGAACTTCATGGTCCCCAACTGCAAGGACATGGACTACTGGCGCTGGTCCGACGTGGTCGACATCGTCTCCAACAACCACTACCTCGTCGCCGAGCGGCCCGAGAACCACATCGAGCTGTCCATGAGCGCCGACCTCACCCGCGGCGTCGCCGGCGGCCCGTGGATGGTCATGGAGCACTCCACCTCCGCGGTCAACTGGCAGCCGCGCAACCTCGCCAAGACCCCCGGCGAGATGCGCCGCAACTCCCTGGCCCACCTCGCCCGCGGCGCCGACGGCCTCATGTTCTTCCAGTGGCGCGCCTCCCGCGCCGGCGCCGAGAAGTTCCACTCCGCGATGGTCCCGCACGGCGGCACCGACACCGAGGTCTGGCGCGACGTCGTCGCCCTCGGAAGCGAGCTGGAGCGCCTCGCCCCCGTCACTGGATCCGATGTGGACACCGAGGTGGCGATCCTGTGGGACTGGGAGTCGTGGTGGGCCCTCGAACTCGAGTGGCGCCCCTCGATCGACCTGCGCTACCGCGAGCGGGTCGAGGCCTACTACGAGTCTCTGTGGAAGCAGCACGTCACCGTCGACTTCGCCCGGGCCGACGCGGACCTGAGCGGCTACAGGCTCGTCGTCGCCCCCGCCTCCTACCTGCTCACCTGCGACGCGGCCAAGAACCTCCGCGGCTACGTCGAAGAGGGCGGCAACCTCCTCGTCTCCTACTTCTCCGGCATCGTCGACGAGCACGACACCGTCCACCCCGGAGCGCACCCCGGCGCGCTGCGCGAGACGCTCGGGCTGTGGACCGAGGAGTTCCACCCATTGCCCGAGGGCGGCCGGGTCGCCCTCGACTCCGGCGAGGCCGGCCGCATCTGGTCCGAACGCGTCCGATGCGAGGGCGCCGAGACCGTCAGCACCTTCGCCGACGGGCCCGACGCCGGACACCCCGCGATCACGCGACACCGGTTCGGCACCGGCACCGCCTGGTACGCCGCCACCGCCCTCGACGACGCCACGGGACTGCGCGACCTCTTGGCCGGAGCCCTCGACCACGCCGGCGTCGAGCGCCCGGCCGGCGTTCCCGACCACGTCGAGATCGTCCGCCGCGGGGACCACTGCTTCCTGGTCAACCACACCGACCAGGACGTCGCCGTCCCGGGCATCCGGGGCGTCGACGCTCTCGACGGCACCGTGTACGGCGGTGACATCCCCGTCGCCGCGGGAGGGGTCGTCGTCGTACGAATCACAAAGGAGTGAGCCCCCGATGAACCGAAGAACCGCCATCACGGCGGCCGGCGCCTTCGGCGTCGCCGCGCTGGCGTCCACCCCCGCGCTGGCCGAGGCCGCGCGCCGCAAGCGCCCGAAGCAGTCGACGTTCGTGAGCGGCGCGGACATCTCGAGCCTGGCCAAGGCCGAGGACCTCGGCGCGGTCTACCGCCGCGCCGACGGCACCGAGGCCGACGCGATCGCGATCCTCGCCGACGCCGGCGTGGACTGCGTCCGGCTCAAGGTCTGGGTCGACCCCGGCGACGGCTACAACACCAAGCCGCGGGTCGTGGAGATCGGCGCTCGCGCCGAGCGCGCCGGCATGGACGTCCTGGTCGACTTCCACTACTCCGACACCTGGGCCGACCCCGGCAAGCAGTACAAGCCCGCCGCCTGGGAGGGCCTCGACTCGGAGGGCCTGAAGTCGGCCGTCTACGACCACACCGCCGACGTGCTCGCCGGCCTCGCGGAGGCCGGCGTCTCGCCGACGATCGTCCAGGTGGGCAACGAGATCAACGGCGGGATGATCTGGCCCGACGGCCGATACGACCGGTGGCCGCAGCTCGCCGAGCTGCTCACCGCGGGCGCCGACGCGGTCCGGGACACCGCGCCGCGCGCCGAGGTGATGCTGCACCTGGCCGAGGGCGGGGACAACGGGGCCTTCCGCTGGTGGTTCGACAACGCCGAGTCCCATGGCGTGCCCTATGACGCCATCGGCCTGTCGTACTACCCCTACTGGCACGGGCCGCTCGAGGACCTGGAGTCCAACATGCACGATATCGCGGGCCGCTACGGCAAGCCGCTGTACGTGATGGAGACGGCCTACCCGTTCACCACCGAGGACAAGGACGGCTGGTCGAACATCATCGCCGATCCCGAGCCGGTCGCGGGCCACCCGGTAGGACCCGAGAGCCAGTCGGCGGTGCTGACCGCCGTCGCCGACACGGTCAAGGGCGTCCCGAACGGCCTGGGCCGCGGCGTGTTCTGGTGGGAGGCCACCTGGACCGGCGTCGCGGGCCACGGGTGGGATCCCGACGACCCGTCCAGCGGCAACGGCTGGGAGAACCAAGCGCTGTTCGACTACGAGGACCGGGCCCTGCCGGGCCTGGAGACCCTCGGGAGCCTCTGAGGGGTCGAGGCCGCGGCCGCGGGACGCCTCGCGTCTCGCGGCCGCGCGGGCTCTAGAACGCGTATGGCCCGAACCGGCCCCACGCGATGACGAGCGACACGATCAGGATCACCGCGTTCATGCCGATGCCCGACCATTCGCCCTTGCGGCCGTGGTAGATGGCGGCCAGGACCATGATGACCGCCAGGCCGACCGCGGCGAGCGGTGTCAGGACGGTGGCGATGCCGGTGAGGCCGGGGAGGATCAGGCCGAGTCCGGCGGCGAGTTCGGTGATGCCGACGAGGCGGACCACGGGCATCGAGTAGTCATTGACCCACGGGAAGGGACCGGCGAGCTTCTCTTTGGGCTGCACGGACTTGAGCACGCCGACGATGACGAACATCGCGGCGAGTACGCCTTGGAGGATCCAGAGCAACGCGTTCATACGGGCAGACTCCCTCATAGATCGGACAGCGGCCGCGACCCGGCCGGAGGCGGCCACGCCCTCGAGATCCTGCCGATGCTACCCATGGCAGCCGCGGCCGCGCGCGGTGACGCCGCTCAGCCCGTGGCGAGCTTGGCCGCGAAGCCGATCATGACGGCCCCGACGAGGCCGTTGCCGGCGGCGGCGAGTCCTCGGCGCTCGCGGAAGAGCCGGGCGAAGCGGTCCCCGGCGATGATGAGCGTCGACAGGTAGACCATCGAGCAGGTCTGGAGGATGACGTACAGGACCAGGTAGCTGAGCACCGGGTAGTCGTAGGTGGGGTCCACGAACTGGACGAAGAACGCCACGAAGAACAGGATCGCCTTGGGGTTGAGCAGGCTGGCGATGAGCGCCCGCACGAACGGCCGCTCGGAGCGCACCGCGGTCGCGACGGCGGAGCCGCCGCCCGACGCGAGCGGGCCGCCGCCCCGCTTGGCGGCGCGCCACGCCTTCCAGCCGCCGTAGATCAGGCTGGAGGCGAGGTAGGTCAGGTAGAGGATGCCCGCCCAGCGCACGGCGTTGTACAGGAACGGCGAGGCGGCGAACACCGAGGCCAGGCCCGCGGCCGAGGCGATCATGAGGACCGAGTCCCCGCAGAACACGGCCGCGGCGGCGGCGAACCCGGCCCGGCGGCCGCGCCTGGAGGCCACGGACAGCACGTACAGCGAGTTCGGTCCGGGCAGCAGGATGATCAGGACGGTGGCGACGACGTACTGCCACAGGTCGACGGTGCCGAACACGGGCGCATCCGATTCTCTGGAGGGCGACTGGCGGCGGCGCGCGGCCGCACGCTCAGCTTACGGTCGCCAGGTCTCGGGTGCCAAGCTCATTGACGCCACGCCGCGCGAGGAGCCTCTCAGATCGCCTGGTAGGCGTCGTAGAGGCTTCGGAGCTGCCCGTGGAGCTCCTCGAGCTCGGCGTCGGAGACGTTGCGGACGTCGTCGCGGGCGACGATCTCGGGCAGGTGCGACAGGACGGTGTCGTGGTCGACCGTTCCGGCGAGGAAGGGCCCGGCGGTGCGCAGCAGCGGCGGGACCGGGGCGTCGGCGGGTCGGCGCCGGAGGGAGTCGTAGACGCACAGCGTCCTCGCGCCGCCCTCGGCGGTCTCGACGGCGCACGGGTAGATCGCCTCGTCGTCGAACGGCAGGGACATGAGGACGTAGACGGTGCCGGTGTCGCTGTCGCGCATGGGCCGGTTCCTCGGCAGGCGTCTGAGCAGCGTCCAGAGCTTGGCGACGTCGTCGCGGCGGTGTCTGGCGTAGCCGCCGAAGCGCCAGACGGTGAACGCCCGGCGGGCCCTGGTCAAGATCGGCATGTGCGGTGCCTCGATGTCGCGATGGTCGGAACCCCATCACTGTACGGACCCGTGCGCCGGGGGCGCAGTCGAGCATCGCCGTGCCCTCGGGTGTCCCCGGCGGGCGAAGGCGGCTCGGCCCGCGGAGCGGGTCAGTGCGCGTCGAGGCGCGGCTGCACCAGTTCCCTGATCACGAGGCGGATCGCCGCGTAGGTGGGGACGGCGAGGACCACGCCGATGACGCCGAACAAGGTGGCGCCGATGAGCACGCTCACGAGCGCGGCGAGGTTGGAGACCTTCACGGCGCTGCCCATGATGGTCGGGTAGATGACCCAGTTCTCCAACTGCTGGTAGACCACGAAGAAGATCACCGCGGCGACCGCGGTCATCGGCGAGACGGTCAGGGCCACGAGCGTGACGATGGCGGCGCCGATGGTCGCGCCGATCTGCGGGATGAGGTCGGTCACGGCGACGATGAACGCCAGGATCGCGGCGTAGGGGACGCCCGCGATCGCCATGAACACCCATGCCGAGGCTCCGGCGGCGACGCCGATGGTCAACGCGCCCATAAGGTAGGCACCGGCCTGCACGAGGATGCGGTCGAGGATCTCGCCGGCGCGTTCGCGCTTGGAGGCCACCACGAGGCGCAGCGCGCCGTCGCGGATGCGGTCGTAGGCGGCCAGGATGAACAGCGACAGGATCACGGCGGTGACCGACCAGCCGATGACGGTCGCCGCCGAGGCCGCGCCCCCGAGCAGGCCTCCGGCCGCGGCCGAGAGGTTCTCGGCCGTGGTCAGGTCCTGGAGGCGTTCGATCAGCCGCGACTCCCCGCCGAAGCGCTGGGCGAGGTCGCTCTGCATCAGGTCGTCGTAGTAGGCGGGCGCGTCGTTGACGAACTCGGTGGCCTGCCTCACGATCGCTGGGATGATGAGGGCGAAGCCGCCGCAGAAGACCAGCACCAGGCCGACCAGGAGGGTGGTGATCGACAGCCACCGCGGAAAACCGCGCCGGATCATGAACTGCACCGGGCGGTTGAGGCCCACGGCGAGAAAGCCGGCCACCACCAGGACGATGATGAGGGTCTTGAGTTCCGTTACGGCCCAGACGAGTCCGGCGGCGAGTGCGAGCCCGATACCGAGATAGAGTCCGGCCTGCACGGGCGGGGTCTGGGACAGGCTGCGGCGCGTCGGCAGCTGTGGGGCGTTTCCCGTCATGGGTGTTGTCTAGCACAGATTCGTTCCCGTGTACGGGTTCTGCCGAGTTGAGGCACTGGAGTGACGCGCGGTGCGCCAGTGCCGGGATCGGCATCGGCCTCGACCGGTCGGCGAGCGGTGCGCCCTCCGAAGCGCACCTCGGCGTGTCGCGGTCAGTTCAGTCTCCGCGCACGGCCGCCAGCGCGATGTCGAAGTAGTCCACCAGCGGGCGGCGTCCTGAGGCGCGGACCCACGCCTCACCGGCCGTGTCGAGGCAGGCCACGAGGCAGGCCACGATCGTTCTCGCGCGCAGCTGCATCTCATCGTCCTCGCCGGGTCCGAGCCGGCGCCGGACCTCGGGCGTCAGCTGTTCCTGCCATTGGAGGTGCTTCTCGATGCTGCGCGCGCGCAGCGACGGGGTGCCGTACATCATCTCGGCGACCTTGAGCATCCGCTCGGGGTCCTGCTCGCGCATTTGCGCGTAGCGGTCGGCGAAGGCGTTCTTGAGCGCCGTCCACACGTCCTCGGAGTCCGGGCGCGAGCGCAGCGCCTGGGCGGCCCGCTCCCCCTCGCCGGCCATGTCGCCGAGGACGACGTCCTCTTTGGTGCCGAAGTACCGGAAGAACGAGCGGCGGCTGATCCCGGCGGCTCGGGCGATCTCGTCGATGGTGGTGGCCTCGAATCCCTGCTCGAGGAACAGCTTCATCGCGGTCTCGGTGATCTCGGCGTACGCCGCGCGCCGCGTCCGCGCCCATAGGCCCTCGTTGTCGGCAGTGTCGCTCTCCACCGCTCAATCCTAGCCGCGTGAAACACGAAGCCAGATTGACACTCAGTGCCAGATTGTCATATAGTTTCAATCGGAGAGAGGGGTTCGCATGGACACGATCGACTACGGATCGCAGACGGTGCTGATCACGGGCGCGAGTTCGGGGATCGGCGCCGAGTTCGCCAGGGCGCTGGCCGAGCGGGGCTCGGACGTGGTGCTGGTCGCCCGCCGGCTCGAGCGCTTGGAACGGCTCGCGAACGAGTTGAGCGCCGACTACGGCGTGAGGGCGACGCCGATCGCGATGGACCTGACCGCTCCCTCGGTGGGCGCGAAGCTCGATCGCGCCTGCGCCGAGCGGGGACTGCGGGTGACAAGCGTGGTCAACAACGCCGGCTTCGCGACCAACCGGTACTTCCACGAGGCCGACCACGAGCGGCTCATGGCGGAGATCGCGCTGAACGTCACCGGCCTCGTCGACATCAGCCGCACCTTCGCGGGCCGCCTGCGCGAGAGCGGCGGTTTCGTGGTCAACGTGGCGAGCATGGCCGCCTACCAGGCGGCTCCGCTCATGGCCGTCTACGGCGCGGCGAAGGCGTTCGTGCTGAGCTTCACCGAGGCGCTGTGGTACGAGTCGCGCGGCACCGGAATGCGCGTGCTCGCGCTCTGCCCCGGCGCCACGGAGACGGAGTTCTTCGACGTGGCCGGCGAGCGGGCCTCCGGCGGCAGGCGCCGCATGCCCGCTGCGGCGGTGGTCGCGACGGCGCTGCGGGCGCTGGACCGCCGCAGCACGCCGCCGAGCGTCGTCGCCGGCAGGTTGAACCGGGTGGCCGCGAGCCTCGGCCGCCTCGTCAGCCGGCGTCGCCTGACGATGGCGGTCGGCCGCATCATGGCCGACGGGCACCGCGCCGAGCGGGTCACGCGCACGTGAAGCGCTGGGCGGCGGCGTCGGTCTCGCGGCGGTACTCGGCGAAGCGCCGCCGCACCTCGTCGATCGCCGCTCCCAAGGGGAACAGCTCGCGGGTGACGAGCTGGTCGTCGTGGTCGGCGCCGACCGGATGCCAGAAGACGCCCTCGGCGGTCACCGTGATCTCGGGGATGAGGGACTCCACGGTGAGCGCGAGGCCGTCCTCGGCGTAGCCGCGCCGGGCGATCGGGCGGATGACCTGGTCGTCGCGCTCGATGCCGACCTCGTCGAGGAGGGTGTGGAACGCCTCGGCCTCGGCCGCGCCGCTCTCGCCGCCCGCGACGGTGGCGGCCACGCGCACGCGGAAGCCCTCGGCGAGGGCGGTGCGGATGCCGTCCAGGGCCCGCTGCCAGGTGCCGGAGCCGCGGTGCCGGTCGTGGAGTTCCGGGGTGGCCGAGTCGAGGCTGATCTGGAGGGCGAAGTCCTCGCGCGGCATCGCCCGGAGCATCTCGAGGCGCCGGCCGCGCAGCAGCATCCCGTTCGTGAGCAGCGTGGTCGGCGCGCGCCATACGCAGGCGCGGACGATCTGGTCGAGGTCGGGCAGCATGAACGGTTCGCCGCCGGTCAGGAAGACCTCGGTGACGCCGTGCCCGGTGCCCTCCTCGACGAGCCGTTCGATGCGTTCGGGGCCGATGGCGCGGCGCTCGGTCTGCGGCGAGGACTTCGCGCAGCAGTAGTCGCAGGCGAGGTTGCAGTCGAAGTTGGTGTAGATCCACAGCCTCGCCCCGGGCCGGCGCTCGGCCGGCACCGAGGCGAGGATGCTCTCGTCGTCGGGGATCGGGCCCCTTCGGATACGGGCCACTCCGGAATCCAGGGAGAGCAGCCGGTTGCCCGATCGTTCGCACCAACGCGAGATGAGGGCGGCGTCGACCTCGGATGCCGGGATCTCCACGATGGACCCGGCCGAAACACCGCCCAAGTGCTCGACCAGGTCGAGCACGATTCTGGGGCTCACCATCGCGCCGAGATCCCCTGGTCCTCGACCGCCTTGAACAGCGAGGCGTAGCCGGCCAGGTCGGGGCGGACCCATGCGCGTTCGAGCCCTTCGAGTTCCATGATCCGGCGGTGGTCCGGGTGGTCCCACGACATCGACAGCAGGTGCTCGACCCACGGCTCGTACTGCTCCGCGCCCAGGGTGTCGAGTGCGGTGAAGTTGCAGTGGCAGTACTCCGGCGAGGTCCAGAACGCCGTGAGCGCGTCGTTCATGAGCTCGTCGGCGCCGATCGCGTTCCAGGTGTTGACGCCGAGGGCCACCGCGTCGGCGTCCTCGTCGAGGAGCACGCGGATCGCGTCCAGTTCGCTGCGGCCGGTGTCGCCGTGCTTGCCGAGGTCGGAGTCGATGCGGACGAGCTCGACGTCGTCCTCGCCGAGTCCGGCCTCGCGCAGGTACTGGACGGGCAGGATCGCGGCCTGCGCGGAGTCGCGCGAGCCGAGCGCGAGGCGGCGCCCGCGCAGATCGGCGAGGTCGGCGATGCCGCTGCCGGTCCGGGAGACGAACACGCTCCGGAAGGCGAGGTCGCTGTCGCGCATGGCGAGGGCCTGGCAGGCGCCCTGGGTCTGGAGGACGGTGCGCACCCATGCGAGGTTGGTGTTCCATGCGACGTCGATGGTGCCGTCGATGAGGGCGTCGACCTGGCGGCCGTAGTTGGAGAACAGGACGAAGTCCATTTCGGCCGGTCCGTCGGCGAAGTAGTCGCGGAGGCCCTCCCAGATGGGGACGACGTTGGGCGTGTAGGCGACGGCGCCGACGAGCAGCGGTTTCGGCATGGTGGACCTCAGCTTTCGAACAGGGGCAGGCCGCAGACGGCCTTGCCGTAGAAGTCGTACAGGACATCGGCGGTGGGGGCCATGACGTGGCCGGCCCGGGCGTCGCGGAAGCAGCGCTCGAGGCCGAGGCCCTTGGCGAACGCGGCGCCGCCGCACACGCGCATGGCGGCGTCGGTGACGCGCAGGGCGGTGTCGTTGGCGAGGGCCTTGACGGCGAGGACCCGGAGCACGGTGGACTCGTCGGGCGCGGCCAGGGCGGCGGCGGTCCCGTCGAGGTAGGCGCGGGCGGCGGCGACGTCGATGGACATCTTGGCCAGTTGGGCGCGGATGGTGGGGAGCTGGGCGAGGGACCCGCCCAGGTGTTCGA
>NZ_BAAHCB010000012.1:0-58266 GCF_054776215.1 Glycomyces tarimensis | reverse complement strand
CAGGACGGTCTCGAGCATGAGTCCGAAGCCGCCCGCGGCCGCGCCGACGCGGTGACCGGTGTCGGTCTCGAGCGCGAAGGTCATCGGCGAGGAGGCGTTGCCGCGCAGTCCGAGTCCTTTCCAGGGCCCGGCGACGGTGACGCCCACGGCGTCGGCGGGGACGGCGTAGAGGTCGACGCCGTCCTCGTCGGCGTGGCCGGACGGGGTCCGCGTGGAGACGATATAGACGTCGGCGTGGCCCGCGGAGGTCACGAAGCTCTTGTCGGCCGAGAGGGCGACGGCATCGCCTTCGGCGCGGGCCTTGGAGACCGGCGCCCAGAAATGGGAGCGGGACCCGGCCTCGGAGAACGCGAGGGTGCCGAGCGCTTCGCCGCCGGCCATCTGGCCGAGCAGTTTGGGTCTGCCGGGCGGTGGAGCGGCGGCGACGGTCATGGCGGCGCTGACGTGCATGAGGTAGACCATGGCGGTGGAGCCGCAGGCGGCGGCGATCCGGGCGAGGACGTCGGCGAGGTCGGCGGGCGTGCCGCCGAGGCCGCCGGCGTCGGCCCCGACGGGGAGGCCGAGCAGTCCGCTCTCGCGGAGGGCGGCGACCGCCTCGGCGGGGAAGCGGCCCTCGGCGTCGACGTCGGCGGCATTGGCGCGGGCGGCGTGCAGGACTGGTTCGAGTGCTGCTGCGGTGTCCATTCAGGTTCCTTCGGTCGCGGTGGTGCTCGGTGCGGTCCCAATGAGCAGGAGTGCCAGGGCCAGCCCCAGCCAGAACGCCATGGTGCTGAGATCGGCGCCGAGCCAGTCGCCGCGGCCGGTGGTGGCGACGAGTTGGAGGACGGCGGCGGCCGCGAAGCCGAGCCCGGCGAGGAGCGCGAGGACGCGGATGCCGCTCAGCCCGGCGGCGACGGCCAGCGCGCCGAGGACGGCGGCGACGGCGACGGCCGGACCGGTGACGGTCATGAAACGGAACTCCTCGAGGCCGTCGAATGCGAAGACGAGGCTGGCGAGCGAGGCGATGCCGATGGTGATCGCGGCACGGTCGAACGTGCGGACTCGTGTCATGACGCCGCCTTCATGAGTCGGTCGAGCCGTCCGTCGCGGCGGGCCCAGGCGGGCCGGAGCACGCCGTCCATGCCGCCGTACCGTCCGGCCGCGGTGGCGAACAGGAGCAGGTGGATGAGGACCATGAGCAGGTAGGCCCAGTACCACTCGTGCGGGGTGTTCAGGACCGAGAAGGTGATGGCGAGGCTCTGGACGACGCCGAGCAGCGCGAAGGCCCTGGTGAACAGCCCGACGAGGAGGAAGGCGCCGAGGGAGGCCTCGATGGCGAGGACGAGCCAGCCGAAGACGGTGAAGTTCGGGAGGACGACGGTGTCGATGAACCAGGCCCAGGGGGCGAGGACCTCGTATTCGACGGCGTTGAGGGTCCAGCGGTAGAGGGTGCTGGGCTCCTCGCCCCGGCCGAAGTCCGGCGGGACCTTCCAGGAGACGTTGTCGATCCACATCAGCGCCACCCCGACGCGGACGGCGGCGATGAGCCACCGGCTGGGGCCGGTCGGCGCGATCGAAGTGTCTGCGTGCATGGGCTGAGTACAGCACGGATCGGTCCCGGTTGAACCTTACAGATTGCGAAATCGTCAGCGGAGCGGGTCGTGGGCGAAGGCGGTCATGCCTTCGGCGAAGCCGGTCTCGGCGCGGAAGCCGAGGGCCTCGACGGCGAGGTCGGGCGCGGCGACGACGTGGCGGACGTCGCCGAGCCGGTATTCGCCGGTGACGACGGGTCCTGGCGCGCCGGGGAATCCGTCGGCGAGGGCGCGGGCCATGTCGCCGACGCTGTGGGGCTCGCCGCTGGCGACGTTGGCCGCGCCGGTCCACCTCGAGTCGAGGGCGAGGAGGTTCGCGCGGGCGACGTCGCGGACGTGGACGAAGTCGCGGGTCTGGGCGCCGTCTTCGAACACGCGGGGGGCCTTGCCGGATTCGAGGGCGCTGCGGAAGATGCCGGCGACGCCGGCGTAGGGGGTGTCGCGGGGCATTCGGGGCCCGTAGACATTGTGGTACCGCAGGGCGCACACGGTCGCGCCGGATTCCCGTCCGTACAGGAACGACAGATGCTCGGTGTGGACCTTGGTGGCGGCGTAGACGTTGCGCGGGTCGAGCGGGGCGTCCTCACGCACCGGTGCCCACGCGAGCTCGGCGCCGCAGCGCCCGCAGCGGGGTTCGAAGCGGCCGGCGTCGAGGTCGGCCCGCCGCCTCGGTTCGGCACGGACGTCGCCGTGCTCGGGGCAGCGGTAGCGGCCCTCGCCGTAGACGACCATGGAGGAGGCGACGACGAGGCGGCCGTCGAAGCCGCGCCGCCACAGCGCCCGCAGGAGGCTCGCCGTGCCGAGGTCGTTGTCGGCGACGTAGTCCGACACGTCGTCGAAGTCGACGCCGAGGCCGACGCGGGCGGCCTGGTGGCAGACGGCGTCGACGCCGTCGACGGCGCGGCGCACGGCCGCCTCGTCGGCGAGGTCGCCGACGATGAGCTCGGCGGCCTCGGGCAGGTGTTCGGGGGGCTCCTTGTGCGCGGCCAGGGAGTCGAGCACGACGACGTGGTCGCCGCGGGCGGCGAGCTGTTCGACGATCGGTCCGCCGATGAATCCGGCTCCGCCGGTCACGAGCACTCGCATGGCTTGCTGCCTTTCTTTCGGGTCACCACTGCACACGCAGCGCGGCGGCGAGGACGACGGCGACGGCCAGCTGGAGGGCCAGCCAGGCCCTCGGCCGGTTCAGGGCGCACCCGGCGAGCAGCACCAGGGGCATGAACGGCTGCCAGATCCGTTCGGTCTCGGACGAGGACATGCCCGAGAGGTCGGCGACGGCGACGGCGGCGAGGCAGGAGCCGACGACGATCCACATGCGCTTGTCGCGCAGCCGCGCGAGCGCGACGGCGGTCGCGGGTCCGAGGGCGAGCGCGAACACCGCCGGGTTGGCGATCAGGAAGTACCAGTAGCCGCGCACGGACGCCACACCCGCGTAGTAGCGCACGCGGGTTGCCCGCAGGCCTTCGAGCCACCAATAGCCCCACAGCAGCGGCGCGAGGACCACCAGGGCCGCGACGGCGCCTCCCGCGAGGAGCACGCCCCAGCGTCGGCGCCACACGGCGACGACGATGACCGGGATGGCCAGCAGCGCACTGGAGAACGACAGCATGAGCGCGGCCCCCGCCAGCAGGCCGCCGACCGCGGTCAGCCAGGCCGCGCGGGCGCCGGTCCGGTTCGTGGCCAGGACGAGGCAGGCGACGGCGGCGAGGGTGACGCCGCCGAAGACGATGTCGGCATTGGTGTGCCAGAACGCGGCCGGGGCGATCACGAGGAACGGCGCGGCCCGCCTCGCGAGCCGCTCGCCGGCCACGTCCCGGGCGATGGCCAGCGCCGCCGCGATGGCGGCGGCGACGGCGAGCATCGTGACGGTGTTCTCGAACAGGATGCCCCTCAGGCCGATCTGCGCGGCGGCCCACAGGAACAGCACCAGCCCGGGCGGGTGGGACTGCATGTGGACGGGAAAGGCCCCTTCGAGCTGGATCCCGGTGTATGTCTCCAGGAACGGCGCGACGCCGCCGGCGTCGTCGACGAAGTGGATCGGCTCGCCGTAGTGGTGGTGGAGGTCCTCCCAGGTGCCGGGGTGGGAGTGGGCGTGGGCGAGCGCGAGGCTCATCGCGACGCCGGCGAGGGCGGTGGCGGTGACGACCCAGCGCCATCGCCGGCGGGCGGCGATCGTCGGCAGGACCGCGATGAGGAGGGCGCCCACGGCGATCGGGACGAGCAGGCGGCTCTCCAGGTGCCATTCCCAGCGTCCGAACAGGGGCATCGCACCGAGTTTGAGGCCTTCCTCGGTGGCGGCGTCCTTGTACTGGCCGAGCAGCCACACCGCGGCGAGGAACAGCGCCCAAGCGGCGAGGACGGCGGCGTCCAGCGTCACCGTGCGGCGGTCCGTCACCGGTGCCCTCCGACCGGGAGGCGGACGGTGAAGCGGCACCCGCCGTCCCGGTTGGCGACCGAGACGGTGCCGTCGTGGGCCTCGATGAGTCCGCGGGTGATGGCGAGGCCGAGGCCGCCGCCGCGGTCGTCGCGCTGGCGGGCCTCGTCGCCGCGGAAGGCGATGTCGAACACGCGCGGCAGATCGGCGCCGGGGATGCCGCCGCATTGGTCGGTGACGTGGACGAGGGCCGCGTCACCGCGGCCGGCCGTCTCGATGACGACGGTGCCGCCGGCCGGTGTATGGCGGATGGCGTTCTCGAACAGGTTGTCGAGGGCGCGGCAGAACTCGCGGGCGGAGACCTCGACCGGCGGTGTGGCGCTGATGCGCTCTCGCAGGTCGACGCCCTTGAGTTCGGCGGCGACGCTGACGCCGGCCAGGGAGTCGGCGACGGCGTCGCACAGGTCGATCTTCTCGGCGCCGAGCCGCAGGGAGCCGCTGTGGATGCGGGAGAGTTCGAACAGGTCGTCGACGAGGGCGGTGAGGCGTTCGGCGTCGGTGCGGATCTGGGAGTGGTAGCGCTTGACGGTGGTGTCGTCGTCGACCACGTCGTCGTCGAGCGCTTCGGCCATCGCTCGGATCGTGGCGAGCGGGGCGCGCAGGTCGTGTGAGACCCAGGCGATGAGTTCGCGCCGTGAGGCCTCGAGGGCGCGTTCGCGGCGCTGCGACTCGTCGAGGCGGCGGGAGACGTCGGCGAGTTCGGCGGCGAGGACGGCCAGTTCGCCGGGGCCGGTGACGGCGGGGGCCAGCCCGGTGGTGATGCGGCCGTCGACGCCGACCATGGTGCGGGCGTAGGCGCCGACCTGTTTGGCGCCGGTGTCGATGTCGTCGCCGAGCTGCCAGGCCGCGCCGAGCGCGACGCCGGAGGCGACGATGAGGACGACGAAGAGGACCACCAGGTCGTGCAGGGAGATGAACATGGCCAGCGCGGCGGTGACGACGCCGGTGGCGGCGACGAGGACCGAGGACAGCGCCACGGTGAGGGTCTGCATGCGGGCGGGCCGGGTACGCAGCAGGCGCAGGACGACGCCCCCGATGAGACTGGCGACGGCGGAGGCGGCGGCGGCGATGGTGATGAGGATGGCGATGTCCCTGGCCGGGAAGTCGAAGGCGACGGCGATCGCTCCGGCCCCGAGGATCGCGATGAGCAGGAACAGCACGGAGCCGAGGTAGCGGCGCATCAGGCCTCCCAGCGGTAGCCGACGCCGCGGACGGTCTTGAGGTGGCGCGGGCGCGAGGCGTCGTCCTCGATCTTCTCGCGGAGGCGGCGGACGTGGACGGTGACGGTGGAGGTGTCGCCGATGCTCCAGCCCCACACGGTCTCCAGGAGCTCTTCGCGGCGGAAGGCCCGGCCGGGGTTGGTCAGGAAGCACACGAGCAGGTCGTATTCCTTGGTGGTGAGGGTGACGGGCTCGCCTTTGCGGCGCACCTCGTGTGCGAACGTGTCGATCTCGATGCCGCCGCCGGTGAGCAGTTCGGCGGCGCCGGCGACGGTGCCGGCGCGGCGCAGGACGGCGCGGACGCGCGCGGCGAGCTCGCGGGGCGAGAACGGCTTGGTGACGTAGTCGTCGGCGCCGAGGTCGAGGCCGGCGATGCGGTCGTTCTCCTCGCCGAGGGCGGTCAGCATGACCACGGGGATTGCGGTGGCCTGGCGCAGGCGGCTGCAGACCTCGAAGCCGTCCATGCCGGGCATCATCAGGTCGAGGACGACGAGGTCGGGCAGGGTGGCGAGGGCGCGCTGGAGGCCGGCGGCGCCGTCGGGCGCGTAGTCGACTTCGAAGCCTTCGCGGCGCAGGTAGCGGGCGACGACGTCGGCCAGGGCGGGATCGTCGTCGACGACCAGTACGCGCGGGTCGGCGTCGGAGCTCATGGAAGAAGGATGACCGATGGCGGACCGCCTCGTCATGCGTTGGACCAAGACTTTCGCATACCGTAAGATTTCCCGGCCCCGGCGGACCGGCCGGGTCAGTAGCATCGGCCCCATGCAGCGGACCCATCTGCTCGTTCTCGCGAAGGCGCCGGTCCCGGGCCGGGTCAAGACCAGGCTCGTGCCCCCGTTGAGCACTGTGGAGGCCGCCGCGGTGGCGGAGGCGGCGCTCGCCGACACCTTGGAGGCCGTCGCGGGGTGCGGGGCCGATCGGCGCCTCCTCGCGCTCGACGGCGAGCCGGGGCCGTGGCTGCCGGAGGGCTTCGAGGTCGTGGCGCAGGCCGAGGGGACGTTCAACGAGCGCCTGGCGGCGGCGTGGGCGTATGCGGGCGGGCCGGGACTCCAGATCGGCATGGACACGCCGCAGGTCACCGCGGAGCTGCTGGACGCCTCGCTGGCGGTGGTCGCCGGCGGCGAACGGGAGGCGGCGCTCGGATTGGCCGAGGACGGCGGCTGGTGGGCGCTCGGCATGGCCCGACCGCACCCCGAGGCGTTCGTGGACGTACCGATGAGCCGCGGCGACACCGGGCTGCTCCAGCGGCGGCGGTTGCACGCACTGGGACTGACCGTGGCGGAGCTGCCGGTACTGCGCGACCTCGACGACGCCGATGACGCGGTCGCGATCGCCGCGCTCGCGCCGGCGACGCGGACGGCGCGGCGGGTGCGGGCGCTGCTGCCGTCCCCGGCGGCGGCGGTGGACGTGGTCCTGCCGGTCCTCAACGAGCGCGAGGCGCTTCCATGGGTGCTGGAGCGGATGCCCGAGGGCTGCAGGCCGATCGTGGTCGACAACGGCTCGGAGGACGGCTCGGCTCGGCTCGCCGCGGAACTGGGCGCCGAGGTGGTGGCCGAGTCGCGGCGCGGTTTCGGCGCGGCCTGCTTCGCCGGGCTCACGGCGGCGACGGCGCCGGTCGTCGCGTTCATGGACTGCGACGCCTCGCTCGATCCGGGCGACCTGCGGGCGGTGTGCGAACCGGTGCTCGCCGGCGAGGCGGACCTGGTGCTGGGCGCGCGCGAGGCGGAGGCCGGGGCCCTGCCGGTGCACAGCCGCGTCGCGAACCGTTATCTCGCCGGGCGGGTGCGGCGGCTGTGCGGGGCGCACCTCACCGACATCGGGCCGATGCGCGCGGCGCGGCGCGAGGCCCTGCTGGAGCTGGGCATCGGCGACCGGCGCTCGGGTTGGCCTCTGGAGATGGTGCTGCGCGCCGGGCTCGCCGGGTGGCGGATCGCCGAGGTGCCGGTCCCCTACCGGGCGCGGGTCGGCAAAAGCAAGGTCACCGGCACCGTCGGTGGGACCGTCAAGGCCGTCAAGGACATGCGCGCCCAGCTCGCTCGGGCCCGCACGGCGGTGCGCGAACGATGAGGAGCAGCAGTTGCACGACCAGATCCGAGCCGACGTCGGCGTCTTCGGCGGCACCGGCTTCTACGCCTTCGCCGACGACGCCCGGACCGTGGCGCTCGAGACCCCGTGGGGCGCGCCTTCCGCGCCGGTCACCGTCGCCGCGTTCGAAGGCGGCGTACGTGTGGCGTTCCTGCCGAGGCACGGCACCGACCACCGCTTCCCGCCACACCGGGTCAACTACCGCGCCAACGTGGACGCGATGCGGCGGCTCGGGGTCCGTGCCCTGGTCTCGCCGTTCGCGGCCGGCTCCCTGCGGCCCGAGATCCGGCCCGGGGAGTTCGTCGTGGTCGACCAGGTCGTCGACCGGACGTGGGGACGGGCGTCGACGTTCTACGACGAGTTCGCGGACGGCCCGGTGCACACCCCGTTCGCCGAGCCGTACGACCGGCGGCTGCGCGGGGTGCTGCTGGAGGCGGCGGCCGAGGTCGGCGTGGCCGCCCACGACGGCGGCACGGTGGTGGTCGTCAACGGACCGAGGTTCTCCAGCCGCGCCGAGTCCGCGTGGCATCGGACCGCCGGGTGGCACGTGGTCAACATGACCCAGTCGCCGGAGGCGGCGCTCGCGGCCGAGGCGGGGATCCCGTTCGCGGGGATCGCGCTGGTCACCGACTACGACGCCGGGCTCGACGAGGACCCCGACATCGAGCCGGTGACCCAGGAGGCCGTGTTCGCGGTCTTCGAAGCGAACCTGGGCAAGGTCCGTCGGCTGTTGGCGGCGGCGATCCCGAAACTCGCGACTTTCGCAGATGAACCTCATATATAGGTGATTATCGATCTCTTTGGGCGATAGGATCCCCGTAGGTCAACGTGCTCGCCGCACATGTGGCGGGGAGGTGCCCGAAGGTGTCGGCGGCGCCCGGATCGAGGCGGCGGCCGCGGCGTCGATGTCGCCGGGCACGCTCACGGCCACCGCGGACCGCGGCAGCGGGCCGAACACGAGCTTCCGAACGCCGCCGAGGGGTCCAAGATGACACAACTGCAGGCAGTCCTCTATCTGATCGCGATCGTGCTGATCGCCGCGTCGGCGCTGCCGTTCCGCCGCGCCCGCGGCGTGAACCTCGCCCTGCTGGGCGCCGCGTTCGCCCTGCTGGCCTTCGCCCTTCCGACATTCAACGCCGTGCTGTAACCGCCTCCCGGCACCGGTCGAGAGACCGGTGCCGGCGTCTGCGGTGGGAGGCGGCACCGGCCCGCACCGCCACTCCCCCATGTCCCGCCGGATCACCAGGGGACGACGCCCTCCTCGTCGAAGAAGCCGCCGCGCGGTCCGTCATCCGGCAGGGTGGCGAGCCGGATGGCGATCGCGGCCCCTTGCTCGGGCGTCCGCGGCGCGTTGAAGCCGGTGAAGTCGGTCGCCACGTAGCCGGGGCAGGCGGCGTTCACGATGACGTTCGTGTCGGCGAGTCGGCGGGCGTACTGTGCCGTGACACTGTTGAGCATCGACTTCGACGATGCGTACGCCGCCATGATCGGGCCGGTCTGCAGCGTCAGCGAGCCCATATTGCTCGACATGTTGACGATGCGCGGGGAGGCCGCGCGGGCGAGCAGCGGGAGCATCGCGTTCGTCACCCGAACGACCCCGAACACGTTCGTGTCGAGGACGGTGCGGACGACATCGAGGTCGAGCGTCGTCGGGTCCTGTGCGCCACCGTCGGTTCGGCCGGCGATGCCGGCGTTGTTGACGAGCACGTCGAGCCGCCCCGCCTGCCGCTCGATGGCCGCCGCGGCCGCGGTGACGCTGTCGTCGGAGGTGACGTCGAGAGCGACCCCGAACGCGTCGACGCCTCCGGCGCGCAGACGCTCGACGGCCTCCTCCCGTCTGCCGTCGTCGCGCGCGCCCACGGCGACCGTGAAGCCGATCGCCCCCAGACCCTGTGCGATGGCGAAACCGATACCCTTGTTCGCGCCGGTGACCAGCGCCGTCTTCGTGTCATTCACCCGGTCCATGCTCCCGAGCCGCGCGCTCGTCGTCCAAGACCGATGCGGCACGCTGTGATACTCACCAGGTATCAGCCCGTATGCTGCTCACATGGACGATCTCGAGACCCGTGAGCTCCGGTATTTCGTGGCCGTCGCCGAGGAACTGCACTTCGGACGCGCCGCCGATCGGCTCGGCATCGCTCAGCCGCCGCTCTCGCGCGCGATCAGCCGCCTGGAGCGGCGGCTCGGCGTCCGGCTCCTTGACCGGGACCGTCGTGGCGTGGCGCTCACCGACGCCGGCAGAGTGCTCCTTCGGGAGGCCGGAGCGGCCCTCGACGCGGTCGCGGCCGCCGCGCGTCGGACGCGGCGCGCCGGGGATCCGCAGCGGCCGCTGGTGCTCGCGACCAAGGCCGGAGCCTCCCACGAGCTGCTGCGACGGCTCCTCGACACGCTTGCGAGCGAACCCGAGGCGGCATCGATCGACGTCCTCCTGTGCGAGGTCGGCGAGCAGGCGCGGCTGCTCCGCGACGGGAGCGCCGACGTGGCGCTCATGCATCGCCCGTTCGACGACCTCGCCGGGTTCGACACCGAGGACCTCTACGTCGAAGGTCAGGTCGCGATCCTTCCCGCCGGGCATCCGCTCGCGTCACGCGCTCAGCTCACACTGGCGGAGGTCCGCGACGTGCCCGACCTTCCGATGGCTCGATGGCCCCGGCTCGACGGCTCCTACCCGGAGGGGCCCGGCCCGGAGGTGCACACCCAGTCGCAGCTCGCTCAACTCGTGGCACTCGGCAGAACACTGCTGGTCATCCCCGCGTCCAGCCGCGCTTGGCAGTGGCCCGAACACGTCGCGGTGCCCGTCGTCGACGCGCCGAACGTCACCACGGTGATCGCATGGCCGTCAAGCAGTCGCTCTCAGGCTGTCGCATCGCTCGTCCGCTCGGCGGGCAGGCTCAGCGACACCATGCCGCAGTCGCCCGAGGGCCGTGTGCTCCTCGGCCGCGGAGCGCGCGGCGAGACTCCGACGCCGCGGCTCAATGGCGTCCGGGCCGGGGCGTCCGGACTCGAAGGCACGGACTCCACTGGCGCATGAGGACGGTCGTCACTGCTTGAATCCTGCGGTTTCCAATGCGATGGCCGCGGCCCTACGATGGTCGGTATTCGCCTGACACTCCGGCTCGAGATGGGGTTCCGCTGTGGGAGCGTTGCAGCCTTGGCATGTTGTCGTCCTGCTCCTCTGCCCGCTGTTCGTCACCGCGATCGTCGCGGTCCTCGCGTGGCTCGTGATCTATCTGATCCGCAGGTCGAAGCAGCCACCGGCACCGCCGTACGAGCGCGAGCAGGGTCAGGCTCCATATCCGCCGCACCACATGCCGTCCGGTCCCTCCGAGGAGCGTGGTGACGGGGCCACCGATTCCGGCGATGGCCCCGACGACGGATCGGACGACCGGGGCCGTTAGGCATCCCCATTGTCGGAGGCAGCGCTCGCCGACGTGTTCCCGGTGCTGCCCGCCGCCTCGCTCGGATCGCCGATAACAATTTTTTGATAGTGCCATTGTATATCAATGAAACATCTGTATTGTTATCAACGATAACAAGGAGGCACGATGAAGACCATCAGAGCAACGGCCGCGAGCCTGGCGCCAGCGGCCCTGGCATTGGCGCTGGCATTGAGCGCCTGCACGTCCGCCTCGGGGCCGCCGGAAGGCACCCCGACCCAGGAGCACCCGCCGCCCGAACCCGGAACGCTCACCGAACTCACCACCGGACTCGACTCACCTTGGGGGCTCGCCTTTCTGCCCGACGGCTCGGCTCTGGTCTCCTCCCGCCTGACCGGTGCGATCTCGCGCGTCCCGGCGGACGGCGGCGACGCCGAACTCGTCGGCACGGTTCCCGGGGTGGCGACGAGCAACGAAGGCGGCCTGCTCGGTCTGGCGACGTCGCCGGAGTTCGCGAGCGACCGCACCGTCTTCGCCTACGTCTCAGCCGCACCCACGAACCAGATCGTCGCCCTGCGCGTCGGCGAGGACTTCGAGTCGCTCACCCGGGAGCGAGTGCTGCTCGACGGCATCGAGACCGCCGACCGCCACCACGGCGGACGGCTCCGCATCGGCCCGGACGGGAACCTCTGGATCGGCACCGGCGACGCGTTCGAACCCGAGAACGCCGCCGACGACGCCTCACTGAACGGCAAGATCCTGCGAATCGGACTCGACGGCTCCATTCCCGACGACAATCCGTTCGGCGACGCCGTCTACTCCACCGGTCACCGCAACGTCCAGGGCATCACCTTCGGTCCGGACGGGACCGTCTACGCCTCCGAGCTGGGCCACCGCACCTGGGACGAGGTGAACGTGCTCGAGGCCGGCGCCGACTACGGCTGGCCGCAGACCGAGGGCGTCGAGGGCGACACCGGCCGCGAGCCGATCTTCACGATCCACCCCGACGACGCCTCGCCTTCGGGCGTGGCCTATGCCGACGGCTCGCTCTGGATGGGCGCGCTCGGCGGACAGCGCCTGTGGCAGCTGCCCGTCGACGGCCCCCAAGCGGCGGGCGACCCGATCGCTCACTATGTCGGCGAGTTCGGCCGCATCAGGACGGTCGAGCGCGCCCCCGACGGCGCACTGTGGCTGGTCACCTCGAACACCGACGGGGCGACCTGGGGCGGCACCGAACCGCGGCCGGGCGACGACCGCATCCTGCGCCTCGAACTCGCGGGCGACTGACCGAGGCCCGTCGCGGTCCGGTCAGTCGGAGCCGAAGGCGGCGTCGAAGGCCGACTGCGGCGGGTCGAAGGTCAATCCGCGCACGAAGGCGACCGCCTCGGCCGCGCCCCTGAGGCGGTCCATGCCCGCGTCCTCCCACTCGATCGAGATCGGACCGTCGTAGCCGATCGCGTTGAGCACGCGGAAGCAGTCCTCCCAGGGCACGTCGCCGTGGCCGGTGGAGACGAAGTCCCAGCCGCGCCTCGGGTCGCCCCACGGCAGGTGGGAGGACAGGCGGCCGTTGCGCCCGTCGAAGCGGCGGCGGGTGTCCTTGCAGTCGACGTGGTAGATCCGGTCGCGGAAGTCCCACAGGAACGCGGCCGGGTCGATGTCCTGCCAGACCATGTGGCTGGGGTCCCAGTTGAGGCCGAAGGCCTCGCGGTCGCCGACCGCTTCGAGCGCCCGCACCGTCGACCAGTAGTCGTAGGCGATCTCCGAAGGGTGGACCTCGTGGGCGAAGCGGACGCCGACCTCGTCGAAGACGTCCAGGATCGGGTTCCAGCGCGCGGCGAAGTCGTCGTAGCCGGCCGCGATGGTCGCCTCGGGGACCGGCGGGAACATCGCGACGTACTTCCAGATCGCCGAGCCGGTGAAGCCGACGACGGTGTCGACGCCGAGCCGCGCGGCCGCGCGGGCGGTCGCCCGCATCTCCTCGGCCGCGCGCCTGCGCACCCCTTCGGGATCGCCGTCGCCCCAGACGTGGGCGGGCACGATCGATTGGTGCCGCTGGTCGATCGGGTCGTCGCACACCGCCTGGCCGACGAGGTGGTTCGAGATGGCCCACAGGCCGAGCCCGTGCTCGTCGAGGAGGGCCTTGCGATCGGCCACGTAGTCGTCGTCGACGGCGGCCCGGCGGACGTCGAGGTGGTCGCCCCAGCAGGCGATCTCGAGTCCGTCGTAACCCCAGTCGGCGGCGAGGCGGCACAGCTCCTCGAAGGGCAGGTCCGCCCACTGGCCGGTGAACAGCGTGATGGGTCTCGGCATCGGTCAGGCTCCTCGGGTGGTTCGGGCCGATCGTTTCGGTCAAGGTTCCAGGCTTCTCAGGTAGCGCAGTCCGTCGACGGCGATGGCGTCCTGCGTGGGCGCCAAGGGCCGCCAGATCGAGGCGGCGGTGGCGATGGTGGCGTTGTGCGCGGTGAACGATTCGATCACCACCGGTCCGGTGTACCCCGCCCCGTCCAAGGCATCCAGGATGCCGGGCCAGTCGAGGTGATCGCGGCCCGGCGCGCCGCGGTCGTTGGCGCTGACCTGGACGTGGCCGATGCGCCCGGCCGCCCGCGCGATCGCGGCCGGGATGTCGGTCTCCTCGATGTTCATGTGGTAGACGTCCAGGGCCAGCGCGCACCCGGCCAGCCCGTCGAGCGCCTCCAGGGCCTGGTCGACGGTGTTGACCAGGCTGGTCTCGTAGCGGTTGAGCGGTTCGACGGCGATCGTGACGCCCCGTTCGGCGGCGTAGTCGGCCACCGGCGCGAGGTGCTCGCGCAGTTCTCGATAGGCGCCCGGCCGGTCCGCGATGCGCCAGGTGCGGCCGACGGAGGCGTACGCGGGGCCGGCGATGACCGGCGAGCCGACCCGGGCGGCGGCGTCGACCACGCGCCGCAGGTAGCGCTGCGTGCCCGCGACCTCGTCATCCGAGGCGGCGACGAGTTCGCGGCCCGGTCCCATGACGAGGACGACGGTGGCGTCGAGTCCGAGCCCGGCGAGCAGGTCCGCGGCGCGCGCGGGGTCCCAGTCGCCGGGGGCCTCGACGGGCAGTTCGATCGCGTCGAAGCCCCAGTCGCGCACGCGCACCGCGAGCCGGGCCAGGGCCTCGTCGTCGAGCGGCGAGGCCCAGACCCAGGTGTTGACGCCGATGCCGCGGGTCAACGGTCCCGCCAAGCGTCGGGGAAGCCGGGCAGGTCCTCGCCGCCGAACTTGGCGTAGTGGAGTGAGGGCATGTCGGCGTTGCGTTCGAGGTATTCGTCGAGGTCGGCCTCGGTGATCGGCTCTTGGGGCAGGACCCATTCGGCGGGCACCTGCTCGCCGTCCAGGATCATCGTTGCGGCCAGGACGGGCGTGCGCCACTGGAAGTTGGAGTAGACCGGGGCGACCGCGGTCATGCCGGTCTCCTTCCACTTGCGCATGAACGACAGCTCGTCCTCGCCGGTCATGACCGGGTAGGGCTGGCCGGCGTCCTCGAAGGCCTCGATGGCGGCCACGGCGCCGTCGCCGGCGTCCATCCAGATGCCGTCGACCTCGCCGCGCTGGAGGTATTGGGTGACGATGTTCTTGATCTCGGCGGCGTCGCCGCCGGTGAACTCGTCGCCGAGGATCTCCAGCTCGGAGTCGGCGAAGATCTCCTGGGCGGCGGCCCAGCGGTGCTCAAGGACGTCGACGCCGGGCAGGATGCGCAGGGCCAGGACGGTGGAGCCCGGTTCGAGGTTGTCGACGAGGAATTCGGCGGCGTCGGCGCCGAAGGCGTAGCCGCCGATCGGGTGGATGAAGGTGACGGCGCAGTCGGTGTTGACGCCGCGGTCGAACACGATCACCGGGATGCCGGAGTCGCAGGCCGCCTCGACGGCGGGCGTGAGCGTCGCGGTGGTGGACGGCGAGATGATGAGTGCGTCGCACTCCCCGGAGTCGATGAACGCCTGGATGTCGGAGATCTGCTGGTCGTCGTCGTCGGCGGCGTCGGAGTGGCGGAAGTCGCCGATCTGACCGGAGTCCTGGAGGACTTCGACCTGCTGCTGCATGGTGATCCAGCCGGTGACGCGCCACGGGTTGGAGACGGAGGCGTTCGAGAAGCACACGGTGGCGTCGCCCTCTTCGCGGGCGAACTCGGCGGTGTCGACCCATTCGGGCTCGATGGCCTGGAGCCAGGGCTGCTCGGGGTCGCCTTCGGGTTCGATCTCGCGCTGGGCGAGCTGTTCGGCGTAGTCGGCCTGGACGAACCATTCGTCGCCGCTGGATTCGGCGGTGGTCTCCTCCGATTGCGGGTCGTCTATCTCGTCGGTGGTGCAGCCGGTGGCCAGCAGCAGCCCGAGGGCTGCCGCGGAGGCGGCGGCGAGGCGCATGGTGTGCATGGTTCGGAACCTTCTTCTCATGAGGGAGTTACGGACGCGAGGGCGGGCCGGGTCCTGCGCCTGGCGGCGTAGGCCACGGCGGCGATGATGATGACGCCCTGCACCGTCGGCCGGAGCGTGGACGGGAGCGCCATCTGGTTGAACAGCGTGAACAGGGCTTCGATGGTCAGGGCGCCGGCCATGGCGGCGATGACGGCGCCCCGGCCGCCGCCGAGGACGACGCCGCCGAGGACGACCGCGGTGATGACGGTGAACTCCAGACCCTCGCCGACCTGGGCGCTGACGCCGGCGAAGCCGCCGATGAGGACTCCGGCGATCGTCGCCGACAATCCCGAGAGGACGAATGCGGCGGTCCGGACCGTGTTGACGCGGGCGCCGGAGCGTTCGGCGGCGAGGTCGTTGTCGCCGGTGGCCATGAGGATGCGCCCGAAGCGGGTGCGCATGAGCCACACGGCGGCCGCTCCGGCGGCGATCATGATGAGCAGCGCCCATGGGATCTGGCCGACGACGGGCACGCCCTCGATGCCGTGGCGCCCCGGTGTGCGGAAGGCCTCGGACAGGCTCCCGGTGGGGGCGCCGCCGGTCCACAGCCTGATGGCGCCGTACAGGACGAGCAGCATGCCGAGCGTGGTGATGAACGACTGGACCTTGAGGACGGTGGTGATGAGGCCGTTGACGAGGCCGACGCCGAGCCCGAACAGGAGCATGATGCCGAGGACGGGGAGGGTGTTGGCCTCCTCGCCGTCGATCAGGCGGGCGGCGATGACGACCTGGGCGCCGACGAGGGCCCCGACGCTGAGGTCGAAGTTGCCCGAGACGATGACGAAGTACTGGCCGGCGGCGAGGATCACCAGCGGTGCGGCCTGCTTGAGGAACGCCATGAGCGAGGGCCCCTCGAAGAAGCCGGGGTTGATCGCGAAGACCCAGGCGAAGATGGCGACGAGGAGCGCGAAGACGGTGCCGGTGCCGCCGCCGAAGAGCGCCGAGGCGGCGCTGCGCAGACGCTGCATCATGATCTCCCCTCGTCCGAGGCGGCGGCGAAGCGCGGCCGTCTGGCGGTGCGGTTGAGCTGGCGCCTGGCATAGATGGCGACGGCGGTGATGATGACCGCGCCGCGCAGCACGTCCTTGGCGAACGGGTTGACCTGCATGACGTTGAAGACGGTGTCGAGGACGGCGAGGATCGCGACGCCGGCGATGGTTCCCGCGATGCCGCCCTTGCCGCCGAGCAGGAGGGTGCCGCCGAGGACGACCGCGGCGATCGCGTCGAGCTCGTAGAGGTTGGTGTAGGCCTCGGCCGAGCCGGTGCCGAAGCGGGCGGCGAGCAGGAGCCCGGCGGCTCCGGCGCACATGGCGCACAGGATGTGCGCGGTGATGAGGGTGCGCCTGGTGCGGATGCCGGACATGCGGGCGACGTCGATGTTGCCGCCGACGGCGTACATGTGGTGGCCGGTCCTGGTGGCGCGCAGGAACCAGATGCCGGCCGCGGCGACGGCGAGCATGACGATGGCGGAGATGGGGATGAAGCCGATGCGTGTGTAGCCGAACTGCTGGAAGACGGTCGGCACGTCGCCGGCCGGTCCCCGGTACTCGGTGTCGAGGTAGCCCTTGATGATCAGGCCCATGCCGAGGGTCGCGATGAACGGGTTGACGCCGCCGAAGGTGACGATCGCACCGTTGGCCGCGCCGATGAGTCCCGAGACGGCCAGGACGGCCGCGATGGCGAACGGGATGCGGCCGACGTCGCCGTCCATGGTGGTCGCGGCGACCAGGCTGGAGAGGGCGGCGACGTAGCCGACGGACAGGTCCAGTGACCGGCACAGGATCACCAGGGTCATGCCGATGGCGAGGAAGCCGGTCAGGCTGGTGCGGGTGAACATGTCGACGAGGTTGCCGGTCGAGAAGAGGTTGCCGCCGTCGATGGCGACGGCGGCGCCGCCGAGTGCGACGACCCCGGCGAGCGCCAGGTAGATGAGCGCGGTGGTGTCGAGCCGGCGCGGCGCGGCGAGCGTGGTCATGCGCCGCTCCGTCCGGTGGCGTAGGCCATGACCTGCTGCTCGGTGGCGTCGGCGGGGAGCTCGCCGCAGACGCGCCCGTCGTGGAGGACGACGATGCGGTCGGCCAGGCCGATGAGCTCGATGAGCTCGGAGGTGATGAGCAGCACGGCGAGTCCCTCGGAGGCGAGGGAGCGGATGACCGAGTACAGCTTGTGCTTGGCGCCGACGTCGATGCCGCGCGTGGGCTCGTCGAGGATGATGACGCCCGGTTCGGCGGCGAGCCACTTGGCGACGACGACCTTCTGCTGGTTGCCGCCCGAGAGGTACTGGACCTCCTGGTCCTCGCCGCGGGCGACGAGGTCGAGGCTGGAGAGGATGCCGCTGACGCGGGCCAGGCGCCGCCTGGAGTGGACGCGGGCGTTGGCGTCGAGGACCATGCGGGCGTTGGCGCGCACCGATTGGTGCATGGCGAGCCCCTGGGCCTTGCGGTCCTCGGTGACCAGGGCGATCCCGGCGGCGATGGCCTTGCGGGGCCGGGTGATGCGCCGGACGCGCCCGTCGACGGCGACGGTGCCGCGCGTGAACGGCTCGATCCCGAAGACCGCCTCGGCGATCTCGGTGCGGCCCGAGCCCTGGAGTCCGGCGATGCCGACGATCTCGCCCGCCCGCACCTGGAGGTCGATGCCGTCGACCTGGGCGTTGCCGCCGCCGGCGATCTCCAGGCGGACCTGCCCGATGTCGGTGTCGGGCAGCCGCTCGGGGAAGACCGTCTCGATGCGGCGGCCGACCATCGCGGTGACGAGTTCGTCGGGGGTGATGTCGGCGGTGGCGACGCAGTCGACGCGGCGCCCGTCCTTGAGGATGGTGATCCGGTCGCACAGGTCGAAGATCTCGCGCAGCCGGTGGGAGACGTACAGGACGGCCACGCCCCGCTCCCGCAGCCGGTCGATGAGCCGGTACAGCAGCTCGACTTCGGCGTCGGCCAGTGCGGCGGTGGGCTCGTCCATGCAGATGAGGTCGGCGCCCTGGGAGAGGGCCTTCGCGATCTCGACGATCTGCTGGTGCGCGACCGACAGCGAGCCGGCCTTCGCGGTCGGGGCGAGGTCGGCGACGCCGAGGTCGGCGAGGATCTCGGCGGTCTGGGATCGCATGGCGCGCCGGTCGATGAAGCCGCGGCGGCGCGGCTCGCGTCCGAGGTGGATGTTCTCGGCGACGCTGAGGTCGGGCAGGAGGTTGAACTCCTGGAAGACCGTGGAGACGCCGGCGTGCTGGGCTTGGAGGGGGTGGGTGAAGGAGACGGCCCGGCCGCCCAGTTCGATGGTGCCGGCGTCGGCGGTGTGGACGCCGGCGAGGATCTTCATCAGCGTGGACTTGCCGGCGCCGTTCTCCCCCACCAGGGCGTGGACCTCGCCCGGCTCGACTGTGAGGTCCACGGAGGTCAGGACGGGGACGCCGAGGAAGGCCTTGTCGATGCCGCGCATGGCGAGCACCGGGGTGGTGGTCATCGGTCCACCTCCGCCCATTCGCGGGTGCGGGCGGACCGCTCGACGGCCTCGGCGATGCGCGTGGCGCGCAGGCCGTCGGCGAAGACCGGGAGGCCGTCGGGGGTCACTCCGGCGATCGCGGCGCGCGTGTCGGCGATGAAGTCGTTGAAGCAGTCCTGGTAGCCCTGGGCGTGGCCGGCGGGGACGCGGGCGAGGCGTGCGGCGTCGGGGCTGAGCGTGTCGGGGTCGCGCATGAGGACCGCGTTCGCGTCGCGGGCGCCGAGCCAGAGCGTCTCGGGCTGCTCCTGGTCGAAGGCGACGGTCGCCTCGGTGCCGGAGACCTCGAGGAAGAGGCGGTTCTTGCGTCCGGCGGAGACCTGGCTGACGACGGTGGTGCCGACCATGCCTCCTGCGGTCGCGAACTGGAGGGTGACGATGTCCTCGGTGGACACGTCGCGGCCGCCGCGGCGGCGGTTGGCGGTGGCGAGCTGGGCCGCCACGGCGGTGATGCGGTCGCCGGTGACGAACTCGAGCAGGTCGCACCAGTGGGAGCCGATGTCCCCGAAGGCGCGGAGGGCGCCGCCCTTGGCGGCGTCGACGCGCCAGTTGTCGTCGCCCGGGCGCAGCAGCCAGTCCTGGAGGTAGGACCCGTGGGCGAGGGTGAGGCGGCCGATCGCGCCGGCGGCGACGCGGGCGCGGGCCTCGCGGACCATCGGGTGGAAGCGGTAGACGAAGGGCACGGCGGCGACGACGCCCGCCGCGTTCGCGGCGTCGGTCATGGCGCGGGCGGTGGCGGCGTCGGTGGCGAGGGGCTTCTCGCACACGACGTGCTTGCCGGCCTCGATGGCGGCCAGGGCGAGCGGGGCGTGGAGGTGGTTCGGCGTGCAGATGTGGACGACGTCGGCGGCGGCGATGAGCTCGTCGGTGTCGTCGTAGACGGTCTCGGCCCGCAGCGACGCGGCGGCCTCGGCGGCCCGTTCGGGGGTCGAGCCCGAGATCCCGGTGATCTCGCCCCCGGCGACGGCGATCGCGTGGGAGTGGACCCGCCCCATGAAGCCGGTGCCGATGATGGCGGCCCGGTAGGTCGTCGGTCTGCTGATCGTGACTTGAGCCATACGCCGACCCTAGGCCAGACTTATGACGAAGCACAAGCAAAAGTTGTGCGATGTTATGAAATAGTGACGTTGTCAGCCCGATATATTCGGTGTGATTCACTGGTGATGTGACAGAAGATGCGACCGCGCCGCGCCGACCGGCCTCGACGCCGACCGGAGCCGGCACGCTGCTCCAGCTCCTGCGCGACGGCGCGCCCCGGACTCGATCGGAACTGTCCACCCTCACCGGCCTGGCCCGGTCCACGGTCACCGGGCGCATCGACGCCCTGCTCGCGGCCGGTCTGATCGCGCCGTCCGGGGAGACCGCCTCCACCGGCGGGCGCCCGCCCGCCACCTTCGCGTTCAATCCTTCGGCCCGCATCACCCTGGGCGCCGACCTCGGCGCCACCCACGCCCGGCTCGCCATCACCGACCTCGCCGGAAAGGCCCTGGCCGCCACCAACGCCGACCTCG
This sequence comes from Glycomyces tarimensis, assembly GCF_054776215.1. Lineage (NCBI taxonomy): Bacteria > Bacillati > Actinomycetota > Actinomycetes > Glycomycetales > Glycomycetaceae > Glycomyces > Glycomyces tarimensis. The sequence goes on along the minus strand of NZ_BAAHCB010000012.1, from coordinate 38,143 downwards.
ACATCGCCCTCGGCCCCGAAGCGGTGCTCGACTGGGTGATCGACCACGGCCACAAGCTCCTCGACGAGGTCTCCCGTCCCGCGTCCGAGCTGCTCGGCATCGGCATCGGCCTGCCCGGCCCGGTCGAGCACTCCACCGGGCGCGCCGTGAATCCGCCGATCATGCCCGGCTGGGACGGCTTCGACGTCCCCGACTACGTCCAGGACCGCATCCGCGTCCCCGTCCTGGTCGACAACGACGTGAACATCATGGCGCTCGGCGAGCACTTCTCGGCCTGGTCCGACGACCAGCATCTGCTGTTCATCAAGGCCGCCACCGGCATCGGCTGCGGCATCATCGCCGGCGGCCGGGTCTACCGGGGCGCCCAGGGCGCGGCCGGCGACATGGGGCACATCAAGGTCTCCGGTGCCGACGCGCACTGCCGCTGCGGCAACACCGGCTGCCTCGAAGCGGTCGCCTCGGGTGCGGCCATCGCCGCGAAACTCACCGAGCAGGGCATCGACGCGCACGGGTCGCTCGACGTCGTCGAGCTCGCCCGCTCCGGCTCGGTCCCGGCACTGCGGCTCGTGCGCCAGGCCGGGCGCGACATCGGCGAGGTCCTCGCCGGGGCCGTCAACTTCTTCAACCCGTCGGTCATCGTGATCGGAGGTTCGCTCGCGCTGGCCGGCGACCATCTGATCGCCGGGGTGCGCGAGGTGATCTACCAGCGTTCGCTCCCCTTGGCCACCAGGCATCTGCGCATCGCGGCGGCCCGGACCGGGGAGAGCAGCGGGGCGATCGGGGCGGGCGTGATGGTCATCGAGCACGCCCTGCACCCCGACCGCCTCGACGCGATGCTGCGCTAGGCGAAGCGGACTTCCATGCGGGGGTGGGGATCGATACGATGCGGCCATGACCACTGAACGAGCCGAGCTCCTGAGCGTCCTGCGCGTCGCGACCAATCGGCTGGTCGCCGCGATCGGGCGCCTGTCCGAGGAGGAGGCACGCGAGCCCTCGCTCCTGCCGGGATGGACGCGCGGCCACGTCCTCACCCACGTCGCGCGCAACGCCGACGCCTTGAGGAACCTGCTCGACTGGGCGCGAACCGGGAGGGAGACGCCGGCCTACCGGAACGCCCGGGCGCGCGACGCCGACATCGAGGCCGGAGCCGACCGCTCGGTGGACGACCTGCGCGACGACGTCGCCGAAACCGCCGAGGCGTTCGCGGCCGACGCCGACATGCTGACCGACGCCGCTTGGCAGACCGAGGTCCGCGTCATGGACGGGCCGCTGTTCCGCGCCTCGCTGATCCTCCCCCGGCGCCTCGCCGAGGTGGAACTGCACCACACGGACCTGGGCGTCGGCTACGGGGCCTCGGAGTGGACGCCGACCTTCGCCAGGATGGACCTGCCTGAGCCGATGCGGGCGTGGAGGGACGAACGGAAGACGTGGTGAGCTGATGGCGGCCGGCTCGCCTGCCGAACCGGCCGCCATCAGGGAGCTCGGACGTTCAGCGCCGCGACAGCAGGGCGCGGGTCCGGTCCCGGCGGCCCCAGGCGATGAACACGAAGAGCGCGAGCAGGATCAGTGGCGTGGAGACCGGCCAGTGGCCGTCGACGACCACGGCGTTGGTGTAGGCCGCGCCGATCATGAGCAGGGCGAGGCCGATGGCGGCCAGGCCCGACAGGTGCGGGATGACCAGGCCGATCGCACCGGCCAGCTCGACGGCGCCGATGAAGACCCGGAACCAGTCGCCGGCGCCGATGAGCGCGAAGCCCTCGACGGCGTCGGACTGCCCGAACAGCTTCGGCGCGGCCGAGGCGAACGCGAAGAACGCGGCGAGGAGTCCTTGCAGGATCCAGAGGGTGATGTGCAGGGCACGGCCGGGGCCGGCGTTGACGGCGGTGTCCCCGGGGTTGTTCACGGTGGTGTTCTCGGTGGTCATGGCAATGGTTCCTTCCGGCGGTGATCGGGTGTCGATACTGGTGCAGACGACGCCGGGCACGCCGATTCATCGCCGCGCCGGGACGGGTTTCCCGTGGGCGGCGGTGGCCGGGCGCACCGGCTCGGGCATGGGTGCGAGACGGCCGGAATGGGTATTCGGCGACTCGTGCGAGTTCGATCCCTATGGAATGCCGTGGCCGCCGACGCGCGTGCGGCCCTGCGATTCGCCCGAGAGGTCCCGCGGCACGACAGCATCGCCAGCGAGACCGCGACGCAGGCGCTCAAGTGCGGCCTCGCGGCGCTCACCGCATGGGCCATCGCGGCCCATCTGCTGCAGCTGCCGATGCCGTATCTGGCGCCATGGGCGGCGCTGGTCATGGTCAGGACCACGGTGTACTGGTCGGTGGTGTCGGGTGTGAGGCAGGTGACGTCGGTGGGGCTCGGCGTCGTACTGGCCTATGTCATCGCCGTGGCCACGCCCGGCAAGGAGGTGGCGCTCGCCGTGGCGGTGCCGATCGCCGTCCTGCTCGGCAAGTGGCGGCGCCTCGACGACCAGGGACTGTACGTGCCGTTCACGGCGCTGTTCATCATCACCGCCGGGAGCATCGAGGACACGTTCCTGCTCGGGCGCCTGGCGGAGACGGGACTCGGCGCCCTCATCGGCACCGCGGTGAACCTCCTGATCTTCCCGCCGGTGCGGGTGCGCACCGTTCGCGACGCCGCCTGCAAGGCAGGCGACCGGGCGCAGCAGGTGCTGCGCGACATCGCACGCGGGATGCGGAGCGAGCCGGACGAACAGGTCTCGCGCGAATGGGTGGACAGCGCCACGAGATTGGACGACAGTGTCGCCGAGGCACGCCTGGCGCTGGAGCGCGGCCAAGAGAGCCTGCGCTTCAATCCGCGCCCGACCATCACCGGCGACGCCACCTCCGTGGAACACCTGCACGTCGCCGCGGTCCGCCTCGATCGCGTCGCGAGTGCGATCCAGGCCGTCGCCAACCCGCTGCACGGTGTCAGCCGCAGTGATCTCCCCTACGAGTCGCTCGACGGGGGCTTCAGCGAGCACTACACGTACTTCCTGGACGCCGCGGCCGAAGCGCTCGGTCAACGGCTCGAGGCCTGGCTGCAGGGAGACGACGAAGGCGACGAGGAGACCGACTCGCGCCTGACGGAACTGCTCGACGCCGCCGAGCACGACGCCGGCCCGCTGCACGACCAATCGCCGCTGGCCGCCGAACTCAAAGGCGCGCTGCTCGTGGCCGCCCGCAGGCTCGTGCGCGACCTGTCGGCCTGAGCAGGCACGGAAGGCCCGCAGCGGGCGTCACGATTAGGCACTGCGTCCGGGGGTACGGCTTTCCGGGTAATCGTTTCGAGCCGAGGGGGGACGCCATGACGGCGGATTCGGACAGCAGCAAGCAGCAAGGCCAGGAATCCGGCGGCGTTCGCGGGGGCGAGCAGCAGTCGAAGTCGGTGCGGTACGCGCAGGAGGTGACCTCGCCCGATGAGCGGCCCGAGCGCGAGGGACGCTCCCTGGTGACCACGAACCACGAAGTGATCCGCGGCTGGGCCGAGGACCGGGGGGCCGCGCCCGCCACGGTCCCGGGGACCGAACACGACGGCCGTCCCGGCGTGCTGCGCTTCGACTTCCCCGGCTACGGAGGAGACGACCTCGAAGAGATCTCCTGGGACGAATGGTTCACGACGTTCGACGAGCGCGGACTGAACTTCCTCTACCAGGAGGAGACGAAGGACGGCGAGAAGAGCAACTTCTTCCGCCTGGAGAACCCGTCCCGCGAGGACGCCTGAAACTGCGCGCCGCAGCGGGCGGACGACCGCCGATGAGGAGGCAACACGGTGACACATCATCAGACCGGCACCTATGACGTCGAGTACAACCTGGTCAGCGTCCTGTACCACACGCTGAACGAGGCGGAGACGATCCAGAAGTACATCGACGACGCCAAGTCCGCCGGCGACGAGGACGCCGCGCGGTTCTTCGCGGAGGTGCAGGAGGACGACCAGACCCGTGGCGAACGCGCCAAGGAGCTGCTCGGGAAATATCTGAGCACGCGGAGCTGAACCGACGGCGACGAGGACGACCCGGGCGCAGCCAACGCCCGGGTCGTCCTCGTTCGGTGGCATGCACGGGTGGCGGCTTCTCGGTAGGCTGAACGACCACGGCGATCCCCAGTCCCGTACGCCCGCCCCCGGAGTTGGTTCATGCCACCTGCGAGACCCGGACCGATCCGCCTTCCCGTGCCCCCGCGGGGGGCGATGCCATGACCGAGGTCGCCTACTGCACGCTGCCGCGCTGTCCGGCGGACGGGCTCGGCGTCCTCGATGAGGACGGCGAATGCGAGGTCTGCGGGCGCGATCCCGCCGAGTACGTCGACGAGCCGCCTCCCGAGCCGCCTCGCCCGCGGACGTTCGACGAGGACGCCTTCGCGCGCGAGGCGCCCAGCGACGTCCACACCCCCGGCAGACTCGGCACCGGCCTCGCCGACGTCCCCGGCGCCCCGGTCCTCGACCCGACCACCAACCTGCTCAGCGACCCGGTGGTCCCCGAGGACCGCCGCCAATGCCCCAACGGTCACGAAGTGGGGCGCTCCTGCGCGGGACGCCCGGCCCGGCTCAAGGGCGCCTGCGACCGCTGCGACGCCCCGTACGACTTCACCAGGACCCTCGCCAGAGGCGAACTCGTCGCCGAGCAGTACGAGATCGAAGGGCTCATCGCACACGGCGGCATCGGCGGCGTCTACCTCGCCGTCGACCACCACCTCGAGAGCCGTGTCGTCCTCAAAGGGCTGATCGACCCGGAGAACCCGGCGGCGCTGCGCGCGGTGCGCGACGAGCGCCACTACCTCGTCACCGTCAACCACCCCAACATCGTCGACATCCACAACTACGTCAAGCACCGCGACCGCGCTGACGGCGCCGAGCACGACTACCTCGTCATGGAGTACGTCGGCGGCCTCGCGCTGGACGACCCGCGCCACCCCGGATGGGCCGGGGGGCGGACCATGCCCGCCCACTGGGCGATCCCCTTCGCCTTGGAGATCCTCGCGGCCTTCGAGTACCTGCACTCGAACGGCATGGTCTACTGCGATCTCAAGCCCGCCAACGTGATCCAGTCCGGCAATCAGCTCAAGCTCATCGACCTCGGGGCGATGCGCCGCATCGGCCGCGCCGGCGGCGACATCTGGCGCACCCCCGGCTACAGCGCCCCCGAGATCGGCCGGTCCCACCCGCCGGACGTCGCCTCCGACCTGTACACGGTCGGGCGGACCCTCGCCGTCCTCACCCTCGGTTTCCGGCCCGCGATCGAGGTCGGCGGCGAGATCCGCGAGGTCCCCCTCCCGCCGCCTCCCTCGGGCTACAACGAATCGCTGCACCTGCTGCTCCAGCGCGCCTGCGCGCCGAGGCCGGCCGAGCGGTTCGGCTCGGCCGCCGAGATGGCCGACCAGCTCACCGGCGTGCTCCGGCAGATCCGCGCGCAGATCGACCAGCGGTCGTACCCGGCGGTGTCCGTACACTTCGGACTCGAACGCGGCGCCCTCGCCAGCGCGCTCGCGGACTCGGCCGAGACGGTCTTCGCCGAGCCACGCGCCGAGGAGGCGCGCGGCTCGCTGCCGGTGCCGCAGGTCGGCGACCCGGCCGATCTCGCCGCACCGGCCCTGGCCGGACTCGCCCTCCAGCCGGCCGCGCGGACGCGCGAGCTCATCGAGGCCCTCCCGGCGACGAAGGAGGCGCGGCTGGCGCGCATCCGGCTCGCCGCCGAACTGGGCAAGAGCGACGCCGCCTCGCTCATCGATCGGGCACGTGCCGACTTCGGCGACGACTGGCGGCTCGACTGGTACCGCGGCGTGGCCGCGCTCGGCGGCGACGCCTCCGAGGCGTTCGCCCGCTTCACGGCGGTGCGCCATCGCCTCCCGGGCGAACTGGCGCCGATGCTCGCGCTGGCGGTGTGCGAGGAGCTGCGCGGATCACCCGCGTGGCGAGCGGCAGCGCTGTACCGCACGGTCTGGCGCACCGACCACAACCACACCAGCGCGGCGTTCGGGCTCGCCCGGCGCTCCGATTCGATCGCCGAGCGGCTGTCCACATTGTCGGAGGTGCCGCATTCGTCGAGCCACTACCTCGACGCGCAGCAGGCGTTGATCGCCGAGCGGGTGCGCGGTGAGTCCGATCTGGACGCCGTGGTCGCCGCCGGAGCGCACCTGGACAACCTCGGCGGCCTCGACGCCGCCCGGGCCGCGCTCATCGAGGCCGAGGTGTGGCGGGCGGCGCTCACGGCGGTGCGGGACCGGGCCGAGGACCCAGGACGCACCATTCGAGGCGTGGCCTTGACGCGCAACGACGTCGGGCAGGCCTATGAGGCCGTGCTGCGCCGCGTCTCGGCCGGATGCGAGTCACCGCTGACGCGGTGGGCGCTCGTCGGCGCGGCGAACCGGTCCCGGCCCAGGACCTGGCTGTGAAGCTCCGAAGGAGGACGACATGACCGACCCTTCCGGGTTCTCGCTCAGCGTGGCGCAGAACCCCTATCTGGCCCCCGAGGAGACGGGGATGGACGCGGTGCTCACCGTCGAGTTCGCACCGTCGAGCGGCGGCGAATCGGAGGTCGCCGAGGTCGTCGTGATCGACCGCTCCACGTCGATGACGGGGCCGAAGTTCGAGGAGGCGAAGCGGGCGGCGAAGGCGGCGCTCGGCGCGATCCGCGAGGACGCCTACTTCGCGCTCATCGCCGGCGGCACCAGCGCCGTCGAGCTCTATCCCGGTGGCGGCGCCCTCGCGAAGGGGACCGAGCGCCACAAGCGCACCGCCGCGAAGGCGGTCGACGCGATGAAGATCGGCAGCGCCACCTCGATCGGGGCGTGGCTGCGCCGCGCGGCCGAGGTCGTCTCGACCAGGCCCGGAGCGATCGGCCACGTCCTGCTGCTGACCGACGGCCAGGTCAACCAGCCGCACGGGGAGTACGAGGCGGACTTGGAGTTCTGCCGGGGCCGCTTCGCCTGCGACGCGATCGGGATCGGCACCGGCTGGAACGCCGACGAGCTCAAGCGGATCGCGGACCTGTTCCACGGCACCCGCGAGTACTGCCGGGACCTGCCGGATCTGGGCCGGTTCTTCACTGCCGCGTCGCAGCGGGCGATGGGCCGATCCGCCGACGAGGTGGAGCTCGTCGTCAAGGGGCCGGCCGGGTTCTCGCTGGAGGGACTGTGGCAGGTGTACCGCACCGAGAGCGACCTGCTCCCCCACGGACGGGCGTCGGGGGCGCGCAAGACCGCGTTCGACCTGGGCTCGTGGGGGGACGAGAAACGTGAATACCTGCTCGCGGTCCGGTTCCCGCCCAGCGGCGTGGGGACGGAGCAGCAGATCGGACTCAAGCTGGTGCGCGGCGGCCGGGACGCCGCCGTGTCCAAGGTCCGGGCGCTGTGGACCGATGATCCGGCCAAGAGCACGGCGTTCCACCCGTCGGTCGTCCACTACCGCACGCAGTTGGAGGGGATCGAGCACATCCGGGAGGGATTGCGGCACTGGCATCGGCGCGACCCCGGCGCCGCGACGCACCACCTGCTCACCGCGCTCGAGCGCGCGGAGGCCGCCGGCAACGAGGCGCAGGCCGAGAGCATCAGGGCGTTCCTCGATGTCGACGGGCAGGGCAACACCACGATCCGCACCGGAGTCACCGAAGCGGACGCGCTGTGGCTGAACACCAGGAGCGACTACACCGTCCGGACGCCGACCTCGCCGGAAGGCGGCACGGGATGACGAAGGTGTGCGCGAACGGCCACGAGACCGAGGGCGCCGTCCAGTGCGAGTGCGGCAGTACGGCCCTCATCGAGGTGCCGCACCTCGGGACCCGGCCCGGTACGGGGCCGATGCGGTTCGAGGCGGTCATCACCGCTGACAGGGACTTCTACGACCGGCTCGGCAGGGCACCCGGGGCGGACGACCCGGTGTCGTTCCCGCCGCATGCCCCCGAGCGGACGGTGCCGCTGGACCGCGACGTCGTCTACATCGGGCGCAGCGAGGCGGGCGATCCGGAACCGCGCCCGCCGATCGACCTCGGCGAGATCCCCGCCGCCGACCTGGGCGTCTCGCGGCGCGTCCACGCCATCCTCAAACGCCACGGCGACGAATGGACCGTTCACGACCCGGGCTCGGCCAACGGCACCCGTGTCGACGGGCAGAAGCTCGAACGGAACGTCGAGACACCGCTGGACGCCGAATCGGTGGTCCACATCGGCCTGTGGACGGCGATCAGGATCCGCGAGCGACGGGACGGGGACCGGCGATGACCATCGTGCGCGACCGGGGCGGGGCCCGGGGACTGCCCGACGCCGACGCCGCCGCCTTGAAACGGCTCGGCATCGAGCGCGGCAGCGGCGGGCCGCAGGCCCTCATCGCCCAGGCCACCGCGGTCGTCGCGGCCCTCGCGGTCATGTTCGGCACCCTGTACTACGCCGTGGACGCCGCGGACCGATCGCTCGAGACCATCGGCCACGCCTCGGGGCCGCAGGTCGTGGCCACCACCGACCTGTACTACGCGCTCAGCGACGCCGACTCCCAGGTCGCCACGGTACTGCTCGTCGGCCCGGACACGGCCCTCGCCGACGCCGCGCGCGAGCGCTACGAGCAGCGGCGCGGCGACATCGCCGCCGCCCTGCTGGAGGCGCACCGGCTCGCCGGCTCGGCCGCCACCCAGCGGGCCACGATCGAGTCGGTCATGGCCCGATGGGGCGAATACGAGCAGGCCGCGGCCGTCGCACTGCTGCTGGCCGAGCGTGCCGCCTACGCCTCGGGCGAACCGCCGCCGGAGGTGCTGGACGCCTACCGTGACGCCACCGACCTCATGAGCGGCCGTATCCTCCCCCAGGCGTACAACCTGACACTCGAGAACGCCACGATCGTCCGCGGGTCGTACGACGACGCCCAGGGGCGCATCGGCTTCGGCTGGTGGGCGGTCGCCGTCACCGGGCTCGCGGCCCTGGCGCTCCTGATCGGACTCCAAATGTTCCTGGCGCGCGGATTCAGGCGGGTCTGCAACCCGTCCCTCGTGGTCGCCACCGCGGTCGCGGTGCTCTACCTGTTCACCGGGCTGACCGTGCTCGACACCGAGCGCGTCGCGCTCGCCGAGGCCAAAGAGGACGGCTTCGACGCCGTGCTCTCCGTGGAACGGGCCCAGGCGATCTCCAACAGCCTCCACGCCGACCGCGTCCGGTACCTGCTCGACGAGGGCCGCGACGACGTCTACGAGCAGACCTACTTCGACAAGACACAGCAACTGGTCTACCTCGAGGCCGTGAGCCTCGCCGGCTACCAGGAGCGGCTCGGCGCGGTCGACGGCGAGGCCGTCCTGACGGGCCTGGTCGGCGACGGGCTCGACGGATCGGCCCAGAGCGAGCGCGTCCTGGAGGCCTACACCGCGCTCATCCTCGCCGACGCCCGGATGCGTGAGGGCGAGGGCGGGCCCTCGCCCAGGATCGCCCCGGTCGACCAGGCCCGCGGCGAATACGAGGAGGCGCTCGGCGAACTGTCCGACCGGCACCTCGAACGGTTCGAGGCGGCCATAGCCGAGGGCGAGGACGCCATCGCCGGCTTCGCCTTCCTGCTCATCGCCGCGATGGTGTCACTCGGCGTGTTCACCTTCAGCGGCATCGCCCCGAGACTGCGGGAGTACCGATGAGACGACGGCATACCGCGGTCCGACGGGCGCTGGCCGCGCTCTGCGCGCTGCCGCTGGCGACCCTGGGCGCCTGCGCCGGCGACGACGATGAGTCCATCCTGGACAAGGAGGAGCTCGTGATCGGGCTGCGCTACGACCTGCCGCGCGTCAGCCTCCAGACCGACGAGGGCTTCGAGGGCTACGAGGCCGACGTCGCCCGCTTCCTCGCCGAGCAGCTCGGCAAGGACGCCGAATTCGTCCCCATCGACCTCGACGAGCGCGAACCGATGCTGCTGTCGGGCGAGATCGACCTCGCCGTCGCGACCTATTCGATCACCCAGGAGCGCAAGCAGACCATCGACTTCGCCGGTCCCTACGTGGTCGAGCACTTCGACATCCTCGTCCGGGCCGACAACACCCGGATCACCGAGCTCGAGCACCTCGCGGGCGAGACCGTGTGCGAACTCGAAGGCTCCAACGCCATCGACCGGCTCACCAAGGAGCACGGCATCAGGGCGCACGTCCGCGAGGTCCAGAGCTACGACGACTGCGTCGGCCTGCTCGGCACCGGCGAGATCGACGCGATCGCCACCGACGAGTTCGTGCTCGCCGGCCTCGCGGAGGCGGCTGACTTCGAGACGCGCCTGGCCGGAGCCCGATTCTCCCAAGAGCGCATCGGCATCGGCATGCGCGAGGGCGACACCGCGGGCTGCGAAGCGCTCAACCGGGTGATCACCGAGATGTACGCCGAGGGCCCCTCGGGAGGCGACAGCCACGCCACCCTGCTGCTGGAGAAATGGTTCGAGGGCACCGTGGTCGACCCGTCCCAGATCCCCATCCCCCAGTTCGAAGGATGCGCATGACCGCCACCGCCACCCCCGCCGGCGCCGCTCCGGCCAGGACCAGGTCGCCGCGCGAGATCATCGGCGCCTGCGCCGTCGGCACCTCCTTGGCGTGGTACGACTTCTTCCTCTACGGCACCGCCGCCGCCCTGGTGTTCCGGCCGCTGTTCTTCCCCGGCTCGGACCCCGCCACCGGGACGCTCCTGGCGTTCGCCACCTACGGGGTCGGATTCGTCGCGCGCCCCATCGGCAGCGTCGCCTTCGGCTATCTCGGCGACCGGGTGGGCCGACGCAACGTCCTCGCCGTCACGCTGCTGGTCATGGGCATGTCGACGTTCCTCATCGGCATCCTCCCGACGCACGCCTCCATCGGCACCGCCGCGCCGGTCCTGCTCGTGGTCCTGCGGTTCGTGCAGGGCCTGAGTCTCGGCGGCGAATGGGGCGGCGCGGTCCTGCTGTCGATGGAGCACTCCTCGCGGCGGCGATGGGGCCTGGCCGCCTCGTGGGTCCAGTTCGGCGTCCCCGCCGGGAACATCGCCGCCGTCGGAATCCTGGCGTTCGCCGCCTTCGCGCTCGACGACGCGGCCTTCGCGACATGGGGCTGGCGACTCCCGTTCCTGTTCTCGGCCGCGCTCGCGCTGGTCGGGCTGTGGATCAGGCGCAATATCGCCGAATCGCCGATGTTCACCCGCCAGCATGACATACCCGACAATCCGCTCCACGAGGTGTTCCGGACCCACAAGCGGGCTCTGACCGCGTCGTTCTGCGCCCGCATCGGCGTCGATGTCGCCTTCTACATCTTCACGCTCTACGTGCTCACCCACCTGGCCGACCAGCTCGATCTGGGCGAGAGCGTCGGCCTCGTGGCCGTCGTCATCGGCTCGGCGGTGCAGCTGGTGCTCATCCCCTGGTTCGGGAGCCTGTCGGACGCCTTCGGGCGCAAGGGCATCGCCGCCGCCGGCGCCGCGGCGGCCGCGGTGTGGGCCTGGGTGTTCTTCCCCCTGCTGGACACCGGGCGAACCGCCGCGATCATCACCGCGGTCACCGTCGCGCTCGTCGCGCACGCCGCCATGTACGGGCCGCAGGCGGCGTTCATCGCCGAGATGTTCCCGACCAAGGTGCGCTACTCGGGCACGTCGCTGGGCTACCAGCTCGCTGGCGTGCCCGGCGGAGCGCTCGCCCCGATCATCGCGATCGTGCTGTTCGAGCGGTTCGGTTCGACGGCGGCGATCTCGCTGTACACGACGCTGGCGCTGGCGGTCACCGTCGTCGGCCTGGCGATCGCTCCCAAGCCCGTCCGCTGACCGCAGGGGCGGAGCCGAGCTAAGGTCTGCCGTAGTGACCGGATCCGGCGAAGGAGTGCGATGGCCGAGCCTCGTGGACGAAAGAACCCCCGCGTGCGCACCGCCGAGGTGATGCGGACCGAGCGGCTCACCCCCCACATGGTCCGCGTCGTGCTCGGCGGGCCCGGCCTCGAGGGATTCGACGTCGGCGAGTGCACCGACCACTACCTCAAGCTGCTGTTCCCCGCGGCGGGGGCGACCTACCCCGAGCCGTTCGACCTCCAGCGCATCCGAGCCGAACTGCCGCGCGAGGCATGGCCGCGCACCCGCACCTACACCGTCCGACGCTGGGACCCGGCCGAGCGGGAACTGTGGGTCGATTTCGTCCTCCACGGCGGCGAGGGCCTCGCCGGGCCGTGGGCGGCCGCCGCGAAACCCGGCGACGTGCTGCGCTTCACCGGGCCCGGCGGCGCGTACGCGCCCGATCCCGAGGCCGAATGGCATCTGCTGCTGGGCGACGAGGCCGCGCTCCCGGCGATCGCCGCGACGCTCGAACAGCTCCCGGTCGGGGCCAGGGCGCGGGTCCTCATCGAGGTCGCCGGCCCCGAGGAGGAGCACAAGCTCGACTCGCCGGCGGACGTCGACCTGCGCTGGCTCCACCGAGGGGCGGCCCGCGTCGGCGAGCGCCTGCTCCGGGCGGCCCGCGCTCTCGACCTGTCGGGAGACGTCCACGCCTTCGTGCACGGCGAGGCCGGCTTCGTCAAGGAGCTGCGGCGCCTGCTGGCCAAGGAGCGCGCGCTGCCGAAGGAGCGCCTGTCGATCTCCGGCTACTGGCGGCTCGGTCAGGACGAGGACCGCTGGCAGGCCACGAAGCGGGAGTTCGACCCCACGCATTGAGACGCCGCACTGAGGCGGTACTGAGGCGGTGCGCTGAGCGCCTTGCTGGGAGAATGCCCGCGTGGGCATACAGACGCAGCTGCGGCGCGCGATCGCGGTGTTCCGCTTCGCCGCCCTGGGATATCCGGTGGTCCTGTGCGCCCTCATGTTCGACTCGCTCGAACGCCCGCTGCCGGCACTGGCCCTCATAGCGGCGCTCGCCGCCTGGACCGGCGCGCTCAGCTACCTGTACGCCCACCGCGGGCACCGCCCCCTCCTGCTCCACGTCGATCTCGCCGCCACCGCCGCCGCGGTCGTCGTCTCGGCGTGGGCGCTCGAGATCGACCACGCGACCCTGACGATCTCGATCGGACCGTGGCTGGCCGGGGCGGTGCTGTCCTGGGCGGTCGCGTGGGGCCGGCGGCGCGGCGTGATCGCCGGGGCCGTCATCGCGGCCGTCGGCGTGGTGTTCAGGGGCGGCGCCACCGAGAACAACTTCTCCGAGGCGGTCCTGCTCATCCTGACCGGGCTCATGGTCGGGCACCTGACGCGGCTCGGCGTCGAGGCCGAGGAGCGGCTGCGCCAGGCCGCCGCCCGCAGTGCCGCCGCGCGAGAGCGCGAGCGGCTCGCCCGCGACATCCACGACTCGGTCCTCCAGGTCCTCGCGCTCGTCCAGCGGCGCGGCAACGAGATCGGCGGTGAGGCGGCCGCGCTCGGGCGCCTCGCCGGCGAGCAGGAGGCGGCGCTGCGCTCGCTCATCACCTCCGAGTCGTACCGGCACCCGCTCGACGGGCAGCGGGACGTGCGCGAGCTGCTCGCCCGCCACGCCGGCGAAGCGGTGACGGTCGCGACGCCCGCCGCGCCGGTGCGGCTGCCCGCCCGCACGGCGCAGCAGCTCGACGCGGCGGTCGCCAGCGCGCTCGACAACGTGCGCGACCACTGCCCGACCTCGACGCGCGTGTGGCTGCTACTGGAGGACGACGGCGAGGCGGTCACGGTGACGGTCAGGGACAATGGGCCGGGAATGGGGCCGGAGCGGCTCGCCGAGGCCGCCGCCGCGGGCCGGCTGGGCGTGGCCCAGTCGATCGAGGGCCGGATCGCCGAGCTCGGCGGCACGACCGCCGTGGAGTCGGCCCCCGGTCAGGGAACGGAAGTCGAGATGCGGGTTCCGCGCCCGCGAGGGAGGGCCGATGGCGACGCTCATCGTGGTCGATGACCACCCGATCTGGAGAGAGGCGATCGGCCGCGACCTGACCGCGGCCGGACACGAGGTGCTGGCGTGCGTCGGGGAGGGCCGCCGGGCGCTGGCCGCGATCCGGCGGCTGCGCCCAGAGGTGGCGATCCTCGATCTCCAACTGCCGGACCTGTCGGGCGTGGAGGTGCTGCGCGGACTCGACGAGGACTGCCCCACCGAGGTGCTGGTGCTGTCGGCCAGCGGCGAGTCGGCCGATGTGCTCGAAGCGGTCAAGTCGGGCGCGCGCGGGTATCTGGTGAAGTCGGCGTCGGTCGCGGAGCTGGTGGACGCGGTGGAGCGGATCGCCTCGGGCGACACGGTCTTCACGCCTGGTCTGGCGGGCCTGGTGCTGGGCGAGTACCGGCGCTTGGCGAACGCCGAGGCGCCCGAGGAGCGTCCGAGCCTGTCGGACCGCGAGACCGAGGTGCTGCGGTTGGTGGCGAAGGGTCTGACATACAAGGAGATCGCCGCGCGGCTGTTCTTGTCGCATCGGACGGTGCAGAACCACGTGCAGCGGACGTTGAGCAAACTCCAGCTGCACAATCGGGCGCAATTGGTGCGGTATGCGATCGAGCACGGCATCGACGGCGAGCATTGAGTACGTTCGGGCGCCGATTTGAGTAGGAGAGCCGATGCGGTGGGTGCTTCGCAAGGGGCTCAATGGAGGCATGACTCAGACCGCCTTCATCACCGCCGCCGGAGCGTACCTGCCCGGCCCTCCGGTCGCCAATGACGAGATCGCCGCGCGGCTCGGCGGCGTCGACGCGCGCGGCGACCGGCTGCGCCGCCGCATCCTGGCCGCCAACGGCATCACCTCGCGCCACTACGCGCTCGACGAGCAGGGGCGCACCACCGAACTCAACGAGGAGCTCGCCGCCGCGGCGCTGCGCGAGGCCCTGGCCGATCGGCGCGTCGGCGCCGAGGAACTCGACATGCTCGCGACCGCGACCACGCAGGGGGACCTGCTGGTGCCCGGGTTCGCGTCGATGGTGCACGGGCGCCTCGGCGGCGGTCCGATGCAGCTGCTGTCGGCCGCGGGCGTGTGCGCTTCGGGCCTCGCCGCGCTCGACGCGGCCGTCGCGAAGGTCCGGCTCGGCGAGATGGACCGAGCGGCGGTGGTCGGCTCGGAGCTGTCGAGCCGCTGGCTGCGGCATTCGCGCTTCAGCCGTGGCGAGGCCGACGCGCACTTCCTGCGCTGGATGCTCTCGGACGGCGCGGGCGCCGTCATCGTCGAGCCGAGGCCGCGCCCGGACCGTCCGTCGCTTCGCGTCGACTGGGTCCGGAGCGTCTCCCTGGCGCACGAGCACCGGGTGTGCATGCGCGCGGGTATGGGCGACGAGCCCGAGCCGCGGGCGGGCCAGACGTGGCAGGATCTGGGCACCGCGGCGGCGGCCGAGAACGCCGGGATGATGCGCTTGCGCCAGGACACGAGCGCACTCGGAGCGCTGGCCGAGGCGGGGCTGCGCGAGTTCAAGGAGCTGACCCGGGCGGGCCTGATCGACCTCGACCGACTCGACCACGTGCTGTGCCACTACAGCACGAACGCCTTCCGCGACATCATCTTCGACCAGATCGCGCAGTCCGGGGCGGCGCTGAACACGGACAAGTGGTTCTCCAACCTCGAGACGCGCGGCAACACGGGCGCCGCGTCGATCTTCATCGCGTTGGAGGAGTGCTGGCGGACCGGCAGGTTCGAACCGGGCCAGACGGTGCTGCTGGCCGTGCCCGAGTCGGGCCGCTTCTCCTTCGCCTTCGCGCACCTGACCTGTGTGGACTCCGCGGAGGAGGCGCCTTCCCCCGCGCCGGCGCGGACCTCGGTCAAGGCCGGCGGCAATGTCATGTCCCGGCTGGACGCGGTCTGGGAGGACTTCGAGCGGCGCCTGGCCGAGGCGCCGGTGATGCGCCGCCTCGCCGACGGCTCGGTGACGATCGAGGACTACCGGCGGCTGCTGTTCAATCTGCGCCAGCAGGTGGCGGACGGGGCCAGGTGGATCGCTCGGGCCGCTTCGAACTTCTCGGTCGACCATTTCGAGCTGCGCAGCGCCGCGATCCGCCACGCCGCCGAGGAGCACCGCGACTTCATGATGCTCGAACGCGACTTCGCCGCATGCGGCGGCGCGCTCGAGGAGATCCGCTCGGGCGAGAAGAACATCGGCTCGGAGGCCTTGTCGGCCTACATGTTCCACACCGCGAGCGCACCCGATCCGATCGGGCTGCTCGGCGCGATGTTCATCATCGAGGGGCTGGGCACCGGCGAGGCGGCCACTTGGGCGGAGCGGTTCAAGCTGCTGCTGGGCCTGCGCGACGACCAGGTGTCGTTCCTGGCCTATCACGGCGAGGCCGACGACGACCACTTCGCGAAGCTCCAGGCGATCCTCGCCTCGGACCTCATCGACGAGGCGGCGGCCGACGCGATCGTCAAGACCGCCAAAGTCGTCGCAAGGCTGTACGCGCTCCAGCTGGAGGAGCTGGACCATGTCTGACCCGTCGCTGTGGGACGCCGTCGTCGCCGACCCCGCGATGCCGCTGGAGCCGGGTGTGGCACGCATGGTCGCCGACGACCAGCGCCGCTGGACCCGCGCCTGGCTCTACCCGGTCGCCCGGCCGATCTCGCGGCTGCTGGTGGCGATCATCGTGGTCGCCAAGCGGCTCACGCCGATCCGCTGGACCGCGCACACCGCCATGGACTTCCTGTGCCTGTGGTTCCTGCGCCGTTTCGTCTCGCCGCTCGCCGTCGAGCTGCTCATCAGGCACTTCGTCATCGAGACGAACCTGCTCAACTTCATCGTCCGCAATGCGGGCGACTCGGGCATCGAACCGGTGACGCTGCGGCCGACCGGTCTCGCCGGGCTCGGCGACCGCGCCGTGATCGAGCACGACATCAACGTCTACGACGTCCTCGCGGCGCTCGGCCCTGGGCCGGTCCGCGCTCGCGCGCTCGACTTCGAGGGCCTCGAGGTGCCGCCGCTCGATCCCGAGCCCCACCGCCGCCGCCTGCTCAAGCTGGACATCCAGACCGCGCTGTGCCTGATGAACCTGCCGTTCGCGCTGTGCCTGACACCCGAGGAGTACCGGCGGGCGGTGCACTCCATGCGCTTCGACGACTCGATGCTGGCGATCTTGGCCGAGTTGACCGGCGACGCCACGTTCCTGCGGTGGCAGAGCGGGGACCTGGCGATCCGCGTCGACTCGAACACCGACGTCCCGGCGGCGGTCTACCGGCACGCCGTGGTGTGCGAGTACGCCCACGCCCGGCTCGTCGCGCTCGCCGCGGAATCGTGAGCGGCTGCTCGCCTTCGCGGTGGTGGGTGAACCGAGACGGCTGGAGTCGCGGCGGTGCGCGCGGTAGCATCCGCCCGATGAGGATCTGTGTGTACGGTGCGGGGAGCGTCGGCTGCTATGTCGGCGGCCGGCTCGCCGCGGCCGGCGGCGACGTCGTGTTCGTCGGCCGCGAGCGCGTGGCCCGGCAGCTCGCCGGGCACGGGCTCACGCTCACCGATTGGCGCGGCACCGAGCGGAACGTGCCCTCGCCGCGCTACGAGACGGCGCCGGAAGCGGTCGCGGAGGCGGATCTGGTGCTCGTCACCGTCAAGTCGGCGGACACCGGCCGGGCGGGCGAGGAGGTGGCGCCGCGGCTGAAGCCGGGCGCCGTCGTCGTCAGCTTCCAGAACGGCCTGCACAACGCCGAGGAGCTGCGCGAGCGCCTGCCCGGTGCCACGGTGCTGCCGGGCATGGTCGGGTTCAACGTGGCGGGCCGGGGAGCGGGCTGGTTCCACGGCGCCACCCAAGGCGATCTCGAAGTGCAGGCGCATCCGGCTCTGCGGGCGTGGGCGGAACTCTTCGAGCGCGCGGGGCTGCCACTGGCGACCCGCGGGGACATGCCCGGCGTGCAGGCCGCGAAGCTGCTGCTCAACTTGAACAACGCGATCAACGCGCTCTCCGGTCTGCCGTTGAAGGAGGAGCTGTCGCGGCGGACCTACCGGCGGTGCCTGGCGACGGCACAGCGCGAGGCGCTGACCGTGTTCGACGCGGCCGGGGTCGCGCCCGCCAGGCTCACGCCGGTGCCGCCACGCTGGATGCCCGCGCTGCTCGGCGCGCCCGACGCGGTCTTCACCCGCGTGGCGGCCCGGATGCTCGCGATCGACCCGCTGGCGCGGTCGTCGATGTGGGACGACCTTGAGGCGGGCCGGACCACCGAGATCGACTACCTCAACGGCGAGATCGTCGTGCTCGCGCACCGGCACGGCGTCGGGGCGCCGATCAACGGCCGGCTGGTCGCGCTCGTCCGCGACGCCGAGGCCGGAGGGCGCCGCGACTGGACCGGCGAGGAGCTCCTCGCCGCATTGCCCGCCGGTCGGTGACCGTCCAGGGCCCGTCCTAGCGTCCCGCCATGCCGATATTGAGGTTCGCGACGAGCTTCGTGTAGTCGCCGAAGGCCCGCTCGACTTCGCCGAGGTCCAGACCGTAGCGGGCGACGCCGTACTCGTGCCGGCGGTCGGCTGCGGGACGGGCGAGCACGCGCTCCAGGTTGTCCGCGTCCTTCTCGGTCCACGTCGCGCCGAGCGCGGCGTACAGCCGCGGCACCTCGGTGCGGGGGTCGGAGTTGAGCAGGTGGTAGGGCACGTCGACGATCGCGTCGCCGGGCAGCGCCATGCGCGACCGCCTGCCGCGCTCCACGGATTCGGTCAGGAGCTCGAGCGCCAGAGCGCCGATCGCGTGAGGGTCGGGGCGGCGCAGGTACATCGACCACGCCGTCTCCATGAGGCTGCACAGCGAGCCGATCGCGGTGGTCGGGTCGCGGTGCGTCCATACGAAGGTCGCGTCCGGGAAGACCTCCCTGATCACGTCGAGGTCGGCGACGTGCGCGGGGTACTTCAGCACCCACCGCTTGGGCTCGCGACCGTGCTGGAGCACCTGCAGGACCCGCTTGAGGTACTCGTAGTCGGGCCGAGTGTCGCGCTCGGCCAGCCAGGCCCGGTACTCGGGCATGGGGGCGCGGAGGATGAGGTGGTAGGTGCCGTGCGGCAGCACGAACATCGACTCTTCGGGGCTGTTGACGCGGATGGGGTGGATGACCTCCCACGACGGGGCGATCATCGAGATGAACCGCGCCCGCTTCTCCAGGGCGCTCACTCGCGCCGCGATCACCGCGGGGTCGGTCTCGAGGTCGGTGTGCGCCATCTCCCACAGCGTCGGGCCCCTGTGCCCGTCGGAGGCGGCGAGGATCTTGTGTGCCAGCGTGGTCGCGGTGCGCGGCAGGCCGATGACGAACACCGGCGAGTCGATCCGCTCCCGCGCGATCGCGGGCTCGGTCGCGATGAGGTCGTTGACCCGCAGGCGGTTCGCAAGGCGCTGCTTGGCGTCGTTCATGGCCGCCTGCCATCCGAGCGGCGTCAGTCCGGGCTCGTCGGCGAGACATTCGAGCACGAAGCCGAGCTCTTCGGCGAACGTCTCGTCACCGTCGGTCGACAGCCGGGTCGACTTGGCGACGTCCCGCACCGCCCTGTCCCATGACCGCTCCGGATTCCGCATGCCGCGCGAGGCGGGCGTCAGGAGGAGATTGAGCATTCTCGCTGTGTTCGTGATCCGACGCATGGGGGGTGCGTTCCTCTCACCGGGCAAGGCCCATAAGGGATGGTGTGGTCCTGTGATGCGAACAGATTACTCCCCGAAGGCCACCGGACGGGTGGGCGGCGCCCGCTGCGCTGCGTCACACGAAGACCACGGACCCCTTGGGAAACGGACGTTGACATAGGCATCCGACCAATTCGAGTTTCTTGCCGCCAGCCCTTGCCAACTAGACACCGAACCGGTTAGCTGGGCAGAGTGGGCGACGCTATGACACAACAAACGTATCCGTTACCGGACGGGCATCTCGATGCCAGACGCCCCGTCCGCCGAAGCTCCCGTGCGACCTGCGAAAGGCCCATGAACCGTCCCCCGGAAACTCCGCCAGGCATTCCCGCCCGCGATGACAACGCCGCAATACCCGAACTCCGACGGCGCTCCCCCGAGGGCAGGAAGGCGGGTCTGGAGCTCGCCGACGAGCTCGTGCTCTGCTGCCTCGACCAGCTCAACTGGCGACCGGCCGTCCGACCGCGCATCATCGGGCTCGGGCTCGGCGCCTGCGTGCTCGGCCAGCTCCTCGCGTTCGGCCACGTGCAGTTGGTCGGCAAGACGGTCGTCCTGTCCTACACCGCGCAGCCGCCGACGACCGTGCTCGCGCTCGAGACGTGGGAGGCGGTCAAGGCCGAGCACACCGCGCAGCCGCTGAAGACGTGGCTGCTCTACCTCGCCGAGCAGGGCATGGGCCCCGGCGGCGTCTTCGTGCGTGTCACCGAGCGCATGGCCTCCCGCGGGATCATCGCGATCGAGCGGCAGGGCGTGCTCGGCCGCCGCCTCGCGTATGTGCCGAGCAATCCGACCGAGGGCGCCTGGCCCTTCGCGCGCCTCCACCAGAACCTCAACCGCGACCACCTCGGCGCGCCGGCCGGCCGCGACGCGTTCTTGATCGGCCTGCTGTCCCGCATGGGCTTCGACCAGCGCCTCGCCGACACCGACATCGGCCGCACCCGCCTCAAGCAGGCCGTCGACGGGCTCGAGGACCCGATCCGGAAGCTCCTCGACCACCTCGACGTCGTCGTGGGTCAGGCCGCCATGACCAGGCGACCGTAAGGCGCCTTCTACTGTCCTGTCAGCACCATTCGAAGGGATCCTCCCCCGTGTCCGTCACCCCCCGACCCCAGGTCGGCTCGATAGCCGATCGGCTCGCCGCCGACCGTCTCGGCGTCATGGGCCTCCTGCACTTCTCACTCACCGCGGCCACGCCGCTGACCGTCATCGCCGGCGTCACCGTCACCGGCTGGGCGCTCACCGGCCAGATCGGCATCCCGGTCGCGTTCGCCGCCATCGGCGCGGTCCTCGTGCTGTTCTCGGTCGGCTATACCACCATGGCCAGGCACATCGCGAACGCGGGCGCGTTCTACGCCTTCGCCTCCCGCGGCATCTCCCCCACCGCGGGCGTCGGTGCCGCGCTCGTGGCGCTCGTCGCCTACACCGGGCTGTCGATCGGGCTCTACGGGCTGCTCGGCGTCGCCGCCGCGCCGCTCCTCGAATCCTGGTTCGGCTGGGACGTCGCCTGGTGGGCGCCGGCCGGTGTGCTGTGGCTGCTCGTCGCCGTCCTCGGTACACGGGCGGTCGACGTCAACAGCAAGTTCCTCGCGGTCCTGCTGAGCCTCGAGATGGCCATCATCGTCGTCTTCAGCGCCTCCAACTTCGGCCACCCGGCGGGGGGGACGTTCCGCTTCGACGCACTCGACCCGACGCTGCTGTTCACCTCCACGGCGGGCGCGCTCCTCGTCCTCGGATTCCTCGGCATGGTCGGCGTCGAGATGCCGACCGTGTACGCCGAGGAGACCAAGAACCCCAGGCGCACGGTGCGCACCGCGACGGTCCTGGCGATCCTCATCCTGGCCGTGCTGTACACGCTCGCGTCATGGTCGATGACCGTCGCCGTGGGCCCCGATCAGATCGTCCAGGCCGCCCGCGAGGCGGACTTGGGGGTCTTCTTCGGACTCATCGGCGAACAGATGGGCTCCACTGTGGCGACGACCGCCGAGGTGCTGCTGGTGACCAGCGTGGCCGCCGCCGCGATCTCGTTCCACAACACCGTCGCCAGGTACGCCTTCGCGCTGGGCCGCGAGCACGTCCTGCCGGCCTCGCTCGGACGCACCTCGGCCCGAACCGGGGCGCCGACGCGCTCGTCCCTGGTCCAGTCGGCCATCGCGCTGGTCGTGCTCGTCGTCTACGCGGCGACCGACCTCGACCCGCTCGTGGACCTGTTCTACCTGTTCGGCACCTCCGGGGGCTTCGGCATCCTGGTGCTGGTGACGATCTCCTCGGTGGCGGTGGTGGCGTATTTCGTCCGCGATTCGCACGGCGAGTCGGACTGGAGCACCCGCTGGGCTCCGGCGCTCGCCGCGCTCCTGCTCGCGGCGGTCACGGTCATGGCGATCGCCGACTTCGGCGACCTGCTCGGCGCAGCCCCGGGCTCGCCGCTGCCTGCGGCGATCATGTTCATATACGTCGTGGTCGCCGCGATCGGCGTCGCCTGGGGCCTGGTGCTGCGCCGGGCCAAGCCCGAGCTCTACCGCCGCATCGGCGCCGGGCCGCAGGCCGCGATCGACGAGTCCGAACCCGGACCCGACTCCGAACCGGTGCCGGCTGGGGAACGCCCGTGATCGTCGCGACCGACTACTCCGGTGACGCCGAGGCCGTCGCCGACCGCATCGCGAGCGCGTTCGCGACGCTCGCGGTCGCCGAATGGCTCGTCCCCGGCGACCTCGCCGAGCGGCACCGGCTCCTGGCCGGCCAGTTCGCGATGCTCGTCGGTCCGGCCCTGGACGGGCACGGGCACGTCGACGCCGCGATCGACGAGGGCGGTTCGCTCGCCGGCGTCGCCGTCTGGTTCGACTACACGAAGGGCCCCATACCGGGCCCGCCCGACTACGAGCGGCGCCTGGAAGCGCTGTGCGGCCCGCGCCTGCCCCGGTTCCAGGCACTGGACGCCGCGTTCGAACGCGGCCATCCCGACCCCGAACAGCGACCGCACCAGCACCTGGCCTTCTGCGCGGTCGCGCCCGAACACCAGCGCAGGGGTCTCGGATCGCAGTTGCTCTCGGTGGGGCTCGACCGGCTCGACCGGCTCGGTGCCGCCGGCTACCTGGAGGCGGCGAACCTACCGCTGACCGACTGGTACGGCAAGCACGGCTTCGAGCGGCGCGAAGCGCTCCGGCTCCCCGAAGGGCCGTCCATGTATCCGATGTGGAGGAATGTGCCCACTGCCGCGGCTCAGCGGCAGCGGTAGTAGACGAAGCCCTTCGCGAACTCGAAGCGATCGTGGCGTGCGAAGTGCGCTTCGAGTTCGCGGCGGGCCTCGGCGAGGACGTCGTCGAACGCCTCGTCGTCGCAGTCGAAGAAGGTGCGTATGGAGGCGAGGTAACGCAGGAGCGGCTCGGGTCCGGGCACCGAGACGGTCCCGGTCTTCTCGATCCGCTCGACCGAGGCGAACGCCGCCTCGAGGTAGCCGGGCGCGTTGGCGCCGTCGAAACGCGCCACCTCGGCTTCCGGGCGGAAGGCGGCCTCGCCGAGCACTGAGGCGATCGCCGCGTTCCACAACTCGTACATCGCGGCCATGTCGCCCTCGACGTTGGTCGAGACGAGCAGTGTCCCGCCCGGTTTGAGGACGCGGCGGAACTCGCCGACGGCCTTCGCGATGTCGGGCACGTGGTAGAGCATGTGCATCGCCAGCACCGCGTCGACGCTGTCGTCGGGGTACGGAACGGCCTCGGCCGCGGCGACCATCACCGGCGGCTCGACCTCGGTGAGCATGCCCGGGGACAGGTCGATGCCGACCACGGTGGCCTCGGGGTGGTCGGCCCGGAGCCGGTTGACGTAGCGCCCGTAGCCGCATCCGACGTCGAGGAGGTAGCCGAGTGCCGAGGGGAGGAGGCCGGCGGCGGTGTCGACGGGATCGAAATCCGGAGTGCGGTAGCGGTAGAGGTCGACGCGGGCCTTGAGATGGTCCGCGTCGCGGTAGTTGCTCATATTGAACCGACCGTCGAGCGCCATCGAGGAACCGCTCTGTTCGCTGAGACGGCAACGCTATCCGGCCCCGCGCGAGGGCGCCAGTGGACGGCGGGACTCGGCCGGGGGGGGGGGGGGGGGGNCGGCGCGGTGTCCCGCGCCGCGCCTCACTCGGCGGGTTCCACGACGCAGTCGGATTCGGGGACGACGAGGGTCTCATGGCCGTCGTCGTGCCGGACCCGGTACGGCGGTTCGCCGTCTTCGCCGAGCACCGCCACCACCTCCGCGGTGTGCTCCTTCATGCCGACCTGGCGCCCGCGGAAACGCAGTCGGTCGCCGACGTTCGCGCGCACAGTCCTCACCACCGTTCGACGATCGGTTTCGTGTCCTCTCTTCGGATGGTAGAGGGCCGGCCCGGGGCGCGGGCCCGCTCGCGCGAGCCGGCGGGGCCGGTGAGTTCGGCCACGTTGGCCCGAGGAGCGGGAAATTGATGAGGCCCCGACCGCCGGTACCGCTCTAGTCTGGGAACCGGCTTTCCTAGCCGCCCGGCAAGTCCCGAACGCACCCGTGAACGCCCTGGAGCCGCCCACGTGATCGCCACCGCGCCCCGCACCGCCCCGGACCGGTTCTCCGGGCCACGCATGGTCGTCGTCGCGACCATCGCCATGGGCCTGACGGCCCCCGGCCAGACCGCGTCCATCTCCGTCTTCCTCGACCCGATGATCGCCGACATCGGCGTCAGCCGCACCGTCATCTCCACGGCCTACATGATCGGCACGCTCACCGGCGCACTGGCCCTCCCGTGGATCGGGCGCGCCGTCGACAAGTACGGCACCAGGCGCGCCATGGCCGTCATCGCCGCGCTCTTCAGCGTGGCCTTGGTCGGTCTCTCCTTCGCCACGAACATCATCGGCCTCGGCGCGGGCTTCATCGGCATCCGGATGCTCGGCCAAGGGGCGCTGGGCCTGTGCTCGGCCACGCTGGTGTCACGTTGGTACGAGAAGCGGCGCGGCACGATCCTAGGCCTCCAGGGCGCCATCGGCGGCGGCATCATCTCCGTCTCTCCGGTGGTCCTCGAACGACTCATCTCGGCGACCGACTGGCGCACCGCCATGCTCGTCGAGGCCGCCGTCGTCGCGGTCGTCGTCATCCCGCTGTCGGTCCTCTTCGTGCGCAACCGCCCCGCCGACGTCGGCCAGTTCGTCGACGGCGACCCGGCCAACGGCGAGCAGAGCCGGGCGGAATGGGGCATGACCCGCGGTCAGGCCATGCGGCACCCGTACTTCTGGGTCCTGGTCGCGACCGTCGGCACCGCCGGCTTCTTCGGCACCGCGATCGGCTTCCACCAGATCGCCCTGCTCGGCGAGCGGGGCCTGTCGGCGACCGAGGCCGCCGCGAACTTCCTGCCGCAGACCGTCGCCGGGACCGCGGCGACCCTCGTGCTCGGCTACCTCGTCGACCGCGGACGGCCCCGGCTTCTGCTGGCCGCCTCCATGCTCGGCTTCGCGCTCGCCGTCGTCTGGGGCACCGCCGTCGAGCCGGGATGGTCGGCGATCGGCTTCGGCATGGCCATCGGCGCGGCCGGGAACGCGCTGCGCGCCATCGAGGGCGGTATGACCCCGCGACTGTTCGGCACCGCGCACATCGGCGCGATCCGGGGCGTCGTCGCCTCCGCGACCATCGCCGGCACCGCGTTCGCGCCGATCCTGTACTCGCTGTTCTACTCCTGGACCGGCTCGTTCCAGCTCGTGCTGTGGCTGTCGACGATCGTGCCGCTGGGCGTCATGGTCGCCGCCCTCATCACACCGCTCCCGCACCCCGAACGGAAAGAGGCCCGCTAGCCGATGGAGACCATCGCCCTCGACGGACGGCATCCGCTCACATCGGTCGCGCGGGCGCTGCGACCCAGCCGCAAGCGCCTGGGCCTGTCGGTGATCGTCTTCGCGGTCAAGGACAGTCCGCTGTGGCTGACGCCGGTCATCACCGGCGCCGCCATCGACATCGTCGTGGACGGCGGCCCGGGCTCCGCGCTCGCCTGGCTCGCGATCGGCGCGGCGCTGCTGGTCGGGCAGAACCTCGTCACGCACGTCTGGTTCACGCACCTGTACATGGGCGCGGTCCGGTCCCTCGGCGCCGACTTCCGCAACGCGCTCGCGTCCCGGTTGCAGTTGCTGTCCATCGGCTTCCACTCGCGTTCCAACGCCTCGATCATCCAGAGCAAGGTCGTGCGCGACGTCGAGAACGTCGAACTCATGTTCTCCCAGTCCGGCGGCCCGGGCCTGTCGGCGGTCTTCGTCTTCACCGGCGCGATCACCATGACCGCGGTGACCGTCCCGCAGTTCCTGCCGGTGTTCGCGCTGTGCCTGCCGTGCGGCGTGGGCGTGTGGTGGTTCACCCGCCGCCGGATCCAGCGCCGCAATCAGGAGTTCCGCCGCGAGATGGAGTATTTCTCCTCCCGTGTCGGCGAGATGGCCGCGCTCATGCCGATCACTCGCGCCCACGGCCTGGAGCACGTCGCGGCCGAACGGGTCGCGCAGGTGGCCGAGGAGGTGCGCCACCGCGGCCTGCGGCTCGACGTCCTCAACGGACGGTTCGGCGCCGCCAGCTGGGTCACGATGCAGCTGCTGTCGGTCGGGTGCCTCCTGCTCGCCGCGACGGTCGCGCTGCTCGAATGGGCCCCGATCACGCCGGGGCAGGTCGTCGTCCTCGGCACCTACTTCTCGATGCTCACCGGAGCGGTGAGCGCCGTGCTCAACCTGCTGCCGATCGCCGCGCGCGGCACCGAGTCGGTGCGCTCGATCGCCGAGGTGCTCCAGGATCCGGACATCGAGCACAACGACGGCAAGCCGACGGTCGACCGCGTGGAGGGCCGGATCGAGCTGTGCGACGTGACGGTGCGCTACCCCGACGGCGGCACACCCGCGCTCGACGGCGTCGATCTGGACATCGCCGCGGGGCAGACCGTCGCGCTCGTCGGCCCCTCCGGGTCGGGCAAGTCCACGATGATGAACACCGTGCTCGGGCTCATCCGCCCCTCCTCCGGCACGGTCCGGCTCGACGGCGCGGACATGGAGGAGCTCGACATGCGCTCGGTGCGCCGCCACGTCTCGGTGGTGCCGCAGGACTCGGTGCTGTTCGAGGGATCCGTCCGCGACAACATTACCTACGGCCTCGGGCGCGTCGACGACGAGCCGGTGCGGCGCGCGCTGCGGGACGCGAACGCGCTCGACTTCGTCGAGGCCCTGCCCGACGGCTGGGACACGGTCGTCGGCGAGCGGGGGGCGCGGCTGTCGGGCGGCCAGCGGCAGCGGCTGTCGATCGCCCGGGCGCTCATCCGCGACCCGCGGATCCTGTTCCTCGACGAGGCCACCAGCGCGCTCGACTCGGAGTCCGAACGACACATCCAGGGCGCGCTGGAGACGCTGATGCGCGGCCGCACCACGCTCGTGGTCGCCCACCGGCTCTCCACGATCCGGAACGCGGACGTGATCGTCGTCCTCGAAGAAGGCCGGATCACCGAGCGGGGCACCCATGAGGAGCTGCTCGAGCGCTCGGGGCGCTACGCGCGGACGTGGGGCGTGCAGCACGACGGCATCGCGGCGGCTTGAACGCCGCGCTCGCCGCCGCGCGCGCCGGTCTCCCGGGGCGCGCGGCGGCGCGGTGCGTCACTGCCCGGCGAGGGAGGCGCCGCCCGAGGCGATCACGCCGCGGTACCACTCGGCGCTGCGTTTGAGGGTGCGCCGCTGGGTCTCGTAGTCGACGTGGACGAGGCCGAAGCGCTTGGAGTACCCCTCGGCCCACTCGAAGTTGTCCAGAAGGGACCACACGAAGTAGCCGCGCAGGTTCACGCCCTTCTCGATCGCCTCGCCCGCGGCGCGGAGGTACGCGTCGAGGTAGTCGATCCGGGCGGCGTCGTCCACCGCTCCGTCGGGGCCGACCACGTCGTCGAAGCACGCGCCGTTCTCGGTGATGTAGACCGGCAGGTCGGTGTATTCGGCGGCGACGCGTTCGAGGACGCGGCGGAGGCTGTCGGGGCTGATCTCCCAGCCGAAGCTGGTCACCGGGCCCTCCGGGGGCAGGCCGCGCCCGCCCAGGTGCGCGTCGCCGTCGTCGGCGGCGATGCGGAAGCGGTGGTAGTGGTTCACGCCGACGAAGTCCAGCGGCGCGGCGATGGCCTCCAGATCCCCCTCGGCCACCGCGTCGAACGCGCCGGTGTGGCGGTAGTGCGCGACCATGTCCTCCGGGTAGCTGCCCTTGAACAGCGGATCGAGGAACATCCGGTTGCCGTTGCCGTCGGACAGTCGCGCGGCGGCCAGGTCGTCCGGGCCCTCGCCGGCCGGCTCGATGTCGGTCATGATCACCGAGCAGCCGATCCTGGCGGCGGGCCGCGCGGCCCTGATCGACTCGACGGCGAGCCCGTGGCCGAGGTTGAGATGGTGGACCGCGCGCAGCGCCGCCGCCAGGTCGCGGCGTCCGGGGGCGTGGACCCCCTGGTGGTATCCGAGGAAGGACACGCACCACGCCTCGTTGACGGGGATCCAGTCCCCGACCAGGTCGCCGAGCGCGGCGGCGGTGCGGCCGGCGTAGTCGGCGAAGCGGTGGGCGGTCTCGCGCTCGGGCCAGCCTCCCTCGTCCTCCAGGGCCTGCGGCAGGTCCCAGTGGTAGAGCGTCACCACCGGGCGGATGCCCCGCGAACGCAGATCGCCGAGCTGCGCGCGGTAGAAGTCGACGGCGGCGGGGTTGAGCTCGCCGCGGCCGTTCGGCTGGAGCCGCGCCCACGAGACCGACATGCGGTAGGCGCGCAGGCCGAGGCCCTCGGCGATCGCGAAGTCCTCGCGCCAGCGGTGGTAGTGGTCGCAGGCGACCGCGCCGGTGTCGCCGTCGCGGGTCTTGCCGGGGGTGGCCGCGAAGGTGTCCCAGATCGACGGCGACCGGCCGTCGGCCTCGGCGGCGCCCTCGATCTGATAGGCCGCGGTGGACGCTCCCCAGAGGAAGTCCTCGGGGAACGGGCTGGCTTCGGTCATACGGGTGTGCTCCTCGGTTGGACGGTTCACTTGTCGACTCCGGACACGACGATGCCCTGGACGAAGACGCGCTGGGCGGCGAGGAAGATCGCGACCGGCAGCACGAGCGCCAGCAGGGCGGCGGCCAGGATCAGGTGCGGTTCGGAGTTGTAGACGCCGCTGAAGTAGCTCAGGCCGACGCCGATCGGGACGATGTCGCGGTTGCCGGCGAGGTACAGCAGCGGTTCGAAGAAGTCGTTCCAGGCGTAGAAGAAGTGGAACAGGCTCACCGCGGTCAGCGCCGGGACCGATTGGGGGACGATGACCTTCAAGAAGGTGCGGATCGGGCCGGCGCCGTCGATGCGGGCGGCCTCCTCCAGTTCCCTGGGAACCGTCAGGAAGTACTGTCGCAAGAGGAACACGTTGAAGGCGTTGGCGAACAGGTGCGGCACGATCAAGGGCAGGTAGGTCCCGATCCAGCCCATCTGCAGGAATACCGCGTACTTCGGCACCAGCGTGACCGCCGGGGGCAGCAGGATCGTGGCCAGCAGCAGCCCGAACAGGGCCCCCCGGAAGGGGAAGCGGAAGCGCGCGAAGCCGTAGGCGACCACGGCCGAGGACACGACGGTGGCGACCACGGTGGTGATGGCGTAGAACAGCGTCCATCCGGTCAGGCGCAGGAAGTCGAGGGTCTCCCAGGCCTCGGCGAAGTTGCCCCACTGCGGCGCGAAGCCGACGACGGGTTCGAGGGTGCGCCAGCGCCCTTCCCATTCGAGGGGGCCGGCGCCGGGGTCGGCCGGGTCGATGAAGACGCTCGATTCGCGCCCGGGTTCGATCAGCGCGAGTTCGCGGACCGTCCCGTCGGGCATGGGCACGGAGTAGACGTCGTACTCCTCGCCCTCGTACTCGAAGACCTCGGCGGCCACCGGCAGGATCGGCGAGTTCGGGTTCGAGACGCCGTCCTTGTCCTTCAGGGCGGTGACGGCCCCGTAGCCCAGCGGCATGAGGAAGATCGACACGAGCAGGAACGCGCCCAAGGTGGTGCACAGCGTCCACATGATGGTCTTGCGGCGGCGGCGGATGACGGCTTCGCCGCTCGGACGTTCGCCGGCGCGGGCCGGCTCGGTGCGTTCGGGGGCTTCGACGGTCATGACCGCTCCGATCCGTAGTGGACCCAGTACCGGGCGGTGCCGAACAGCAGGGCCGTGAGGACCGCGACGACGAGGAAGATGAACCAGGCGAGGGCGGCGCCGTATCCCATGTTCCCGAACACGAACGCCTGCTCGTAGAAGTGAATGAGGAGGAACCGGCTGGAGCCGTCGGGGTGGCCGCTGGCGCCGAAGAGCACCCAGGGCACCACGAAGTACTGCATGATGAGGACCGATCCGATGACGAGGTTGTAGAAGATCACCGGCGAGAGCAGCGGCAGGGTGATGCTCCGCAGGCGCCGCCACCAGCCGGCGCCGTCGATGGCGGCGGCCTCGTAGAGCTGGGTGGGGATGCCCTGGAGGCCGGCGAGGTTGATCATCATGGCGTTGCCGACGCCCCACAGGCCGATGAAGCTGAAGGCGAACAGGACGAGCACGGGGTTGTCGAACCAGCGCAGGCCGGAGGTGCCGGTGGCCTGGACGCCGGTGAGGCCGATGAGGCGGTTGAGCCAGCCGGTCTGGGGATTGAGCACCTGCTGCCAGATCAGGATGCCGGCCACCAGCGGGATCATCGACGGGGCGTAGAACATGAGGCGGAAGAAGTTGCGGCCCTTGAGCCTGGCCGAGTTGAGCAGCAGGGCCAGCCCGAGGGAGACCACGAGGCTCAGCGGCAGGAACAAGACGGTGAACCGCAGGGTCACCAGCAGCGACGACCAGGTGTGGGGGTCGGACAGGGCGCGTTCCCAGTTGCTGAGGCCGACGAAGGTGGTCTCATCCGGTGCGGTGAGCTCGAAGTCCAAGGTGGAGAAGACGAGCGAGGCGAGGATGGGGAGCATCCAGAAGAGGATGAATCCCACGACCCACGGCGAGATGAAGGCGAAGCCCCAGCGCGCCTCGCGCCGCTGCATGGGGCTGGCGGGCCGCTTGGCCTGGCGCGGGCGGCGCCGGGCGGTGAGCACCGCTTCGGTGAGTTCAGACATGGCGTCCTTTCGAGGAGTCCGCCGGGCGGGTCGTCCGCGGGCCGCGGATCGGCCCACCCGGCGGTTCGAGCAGCGGTGGGGTCACGCGGCGTCGAAGACGGCCTGGAGGTCGTTCCTGAGATTCTCGAGTTCGGCCTCGATGTCCAGGCCCGGCTCCTGGGCGAACCTGGTGGCGTATTCGGCGATGGCGGCCTCGGCTTCGAGGAAGTTGGGCATGCCGCCCTCGTGGGAGGGGTTGTCGACATAGGACATGCCCTCGACGGCGACGTCCCAGTTGATGTCCTGCCCTTCGAAGTTGGCGTCGCCGACGCGGTCGAAGTAGCCGTCCTGGAGGCTGATTCGGGCGGGCATGCCGCCGTAGGTGGCCGTGAGTTCCTCGGCGGCGTCGCCGATGAGGTGGGTGAGGACCGTGAACGCCTCGTCGGGGTGCTCGGTGTCGGCGGTGATGGAGAAGGTGTCGGCGTGGAGCTTGGCGGTGACCTCGCCGTTGTAGGACGGAACGGCGGCGGTGTCCCAGTTGCCCTCGAAGGCCGCCATGCAGCAGGTGGCGTACCACAGGTGGGTGTAGCCCATAGCGAGGTTGCCCGACTCGAACCAGGAGCCGGCGCCCATCATGTCGGAGTCGCCGTAGGGGCCGTTGGGCATGAAGCGGTCCTCCCACATCCCCTCGTAGTACCACTGCTGGGCCTCGGCCCAGTGCGCGGGGATCTGGGCGTTGCCTTCGTCGTCGACGAGTGAGCCGGCGCCGAAGAGGGTGGACTGGGCGCGGAGGTCGGCGAAGACGTTGCCGAATCCGAATTGGACGATGTTCTCGGGATCGAAGGCGGGATCGGTGGCGTCGTTGCCCTCGGCGTCGACGGTCAACCGCATCGCGAGCTCGGTCATCGTCTCGATGTCCCAGGGCCGCTCGGTGCCCTCGGCGTCGACGTAGGGCGCGCCGTATTCCTGGGGCGGGTAGGGCAGGCCGGCCTCGTCGAACAGGTCGAGGTTGATGTACATGAAGGAGGGGAAGACGGCGAAGGGCAGACCGATCTGGCCTTCCTCCTCGATCTGGTAGAAGTCCACGAGCGCCGGGTCGAAGTCGGAGAGGTCGTAGTCGTTCTTCTCGATGTACGGCGTGAGGTCGAGCCAGGCTCCCGGGAACGTGGAGCGGCCGCGGATGCCCATGGGTCCGACGATGTCGGGCGCGTCGCCGGTGGCGATCTGGGTGCTGAGGATGTCGGGGGCCTGGTCGGCGTCGACGATCTCGAGCACCAGCTCGATCTCGTCCTGACTGGCGTTGAACTCCTCGACGATCTGTTCCTGGGCGGGGATGGTGGGGGCGTCGGAGCCCGCGCCCATCCCGACGAACCAGCGGATCTCGACGCGGTCGGAGGCGCTCGCGCCCCCGCCGTCGAGGCAGGCCGCCGCCACCAGGGCGGTGCAGCCGCCCACGGCGATCGCGCGGAGGGCCGCCGCGCCGCGCCGTTTCGCGGCGGTTCGGGCGCCTGAGGGGGTGAGGCGGTTGAGAGGTTCGGTCCTCATCTATTGCTCCTTGGTCCAGACCGCCGGCGGGCCGGCGGTTCGGGAGGGATATTCCGGAAGGTTCCTTTATGAATATTCAGGGGACACGCCGCCGGGCTTGGGATGCAAGCTGCGGCGATGCCCGGGTCTCAGCGGTCGGGGGCGGGTCGGCGGTACGCTTGGGCTGTCGTACACGACTTACTTATAAGACTTATATTAAGTAGATCGACCAACGCCGTCAATCTCCACGGGGTAACGGCATGGTCGCGGACCTATAACGAGTGACTGGTGAACTATGGAACTCCCGCGGCAGAAGACCACGCGAGATCTCAAGCTCGGCAACCGGATGCGGCTGCTGCGGACGCTGTACTTCGACGGCCCGCTCACCCGTCGCGACCTCTCCCCCGTCACCGGGCTGAGCACCGCCTCGATCAGCAACGTCACCTCGGAGCTGCTCGCCGAGGGCGTGCTTCGGGAGGCGGGCAAGCTCGAGTCCGACGGCGGCCGCCCGCAGATCCTGCTCGACGTCGACCCCGGCCACGCGCACGTGGTGGGCGTCGACGTCGGTGAGACCCACGTCCGCGTCGAACTGCTCGACCTCAAGCTCGCCGAGCAGTCGAGCGCCCAGTACGCGCTGGCGCCGGGCCGGCACGACCCGGCCACCGTCGTCGACCACATCGTCGCCGGAGTCCGCCGCGTCCTGGACGACTCCGACGGAACGCAGGTGCTGGGCGTGGGGGTGGGG
Source organism: Glycomyces tarimensis (assembly GCF_054776215.1). NCBI lineage: Bacteria > Bacillati > Actinomycetota > Actinomycetes > Glycomycetales > Glycomycetaceae > Glycomyces > Glycomyces tarimensis. The sequence continues at coordinate 5,355 of NZ_BAAHCB010000012.1, read as the reverse complement.
ATGCCGGGCGTCGTGGAGTACGGACCGGACGGCGTCATCCACGCCAAGGCCTTCGGCTGGGACGAGGTTCCGCTGGGACGCCTGCTCATGGAGCGGCTCGCCCCGCTCCCGGTCCACGTCGACAACGGCGCCATGACGATGGGCCAGGCCGAGCTGTGGTTCGGGGCCGGGCGGGGCGCCGGCAACGCCGTCATCGCGCTCATCGGCTCGGGCGTCGGTTCGTGCATCGTCGCCGACGGCGGCCTCTACCGGGGATCGGCAAGCAGCGCCGGGGAATGGGGACACACCACCGTCCAGGTGCGCGGCCGAGGTTGCCGGTGCGGGTGCCGCGGGTGCCTGGAGGCCTATGTCGGCGCCGAGGGGGTCCTGGAGCGGTACCTGGCCGCCGGAGGAGCGGTCGACTTCTCCGAGCTCAGTGAGGAGTCGGCCTTGGAGCGGCTCCTGGACGACCCCTCCGAGGCAGCGCGCGCCGTGGTCGACGAGACGGTCGAATACCTGGGGGCGGGCCTGGCGGACCTGCTCAACCTGTTCAATCCCGAACTCATCGTCATCGGCGGATGGGCCGGGCTGATGCTGGCGCAGCGGCGGATGGACGACATCGTGGCGGCGGCCGGCTCGTACGCGCTGCACCAGCCCTTCCAGCGGGCGACGATCGCGCCGGGCCGACTCGGCCCGGACGCGGTCACCAAAGGCGCGGCGACCCTGGTGATCGAGCGTTTCCTCAGCGGCGAGCGGGATTGAACCCGCCCGCCGCGGTGAGGGGGGTCAGTCGGCGGCCAGACGCCAGCGCTGGTTCGCGCCGCCGGTGTGATCCCATTGCTGGATCGAGGCCCCGTTGGCCGCCGAGACGTCCTTCACATCGAGGGCCTTGCCACTGCGGCGGTTGATGATCGAGAACGTCCCCTCACCGAGCGGCGTCACGCTCCACTGCTGACTCACGCCGCCGTGGGCGTCCCACTGCCGGATCAGCGCGCCGTTCGCCGTGGAGGCGTCGGTGACGTCGAGCACCTTGCCCGAGGACAGCGAGACGATCCGCCAGTATCCGTCTCCTGTGGATTCGAAGCGCCAGCGCTGGTTGGCGGCGCCGAAGTCGTCCCACTGCTGGATGAGGGCGCCGTTGGCCGCCGAGGCGTCGGTGACGTCCAAGACCTTGCCGCTGTGGGCCGATTCGATCGCGTAGGAGGCCCGCGGATCGATCTCGCCGCCGGGAGGCTCGGAGGCCCGGCCTTCGCTCCAGGTGAACGTGGCGACGGCACCGGCCGGCAGTCGATATCCGAATTGACGGTCGCCTTGGGAGACGGTGAAGTCGGCCGCGGAGGCGCCGGCGTTGAGCGCCAGCAGCGCGATGGTGCCGTCCGGGTTCTTGAACGCGACGGTCTCGATGCCGCCGGGCCGGGTGGTGGAGTCGACGCGCACCGCGCCGGGGCGGACGAACTTGCTGACGTGGCCGAGCACGTAGTACTCGACGTTGTAGGCGAGCCGGCCGGTCTGGGTGTCCACGGTGACGACGCCCCGGCAGTCGGCGCAGCCGCCGTTGGTCGGCCCGAAGTCCTGGTCGAGCGCCATGTTCCACAGTGTCACGCTCTTGGCCCAGTTCCTCGTGGCGCCGATGATGAGGTTCTGCGTGTTCCACTTCAGGTTGCCGGCGAAATCGGTGGCCCATTCGCCACCGGAGCATTCGGTGAACCACAGGCCCTTGTCGGGGTGCGCGTCGTGGACCTGTTGCTGCGCCGAAACGTCGCCCGCGTAGCAGTGGAAGGCACTGCCGGCGAGGTACCGATTCGCCTCGGGGTCGTTCAGGACGTTGACGGCGTAGTCCGGCTCGTCCCAGTTGTGGTCCCAGGCAATGACGGCGGTGCCGCTGCCCTCGAGCGCCGGGCCGAGGTGGTCGCCGACGAATGCGGCCTGGTCCTGCCAGGACATCCGCATCGTCGGATAGGTGGAGGATTCGTGGTGCGGTTCGTTCTGCGGAGTCAGGGCGTAGATCGGGAGCCCTTCGGCCTCGTAGGCGGCGACGAAGCGGGCGAGGTAGTCGGCGTAGTCGTCGAAGCGATCGGAGGCGAGCCGTCCGCCGAAGAGCGAGCCGTTCGTCTTCATCCAGGCCGGTGCGCTCCAGGGGGTGCCGACGATCTTGACCTCGGGGTTGAGGGACTTCGCCTGCCGCAGGAGGGGAACGATGTAGTCGCGGTCGTGGTCGATCGAGAAGTCGCCCGCATCGCAACAGGTGTCGTCGTAGGTGTAGTCGGCGCCGCCGACGGTGAAGTCGCTGGCGCCGAGCGGCTGTCGGACCATGCTCAGGCCGATGCCCGAGTCGGGGTCGAACAGGTTCCGCATGAGCTCGTCGCGCCGGGACCGGTCGAGTCGGTCGTGGACCAGCCACGCCGCGGAGTCGGTGAACGAGGCCCCGAAGCCGTCCATGACCTGGTAGCTCGTGTCCGCGTCGACCTCGATGACGGTGCCGCCGCCTCCGGATCCGAACGGCACGGAAGGCTGTTGTTCGAGCAGTGCGGTCTGGTCGGCCGTGGTGAGCCAGACATCGGCTGCTGCCTCGGCCGCCTGGGCCGAGGGCCAAAGGCCCGAGCCGAGGGCGGTCGCGGTGAACACGGCGAGACCTGCGCCGATGGCCGTCGTTCGGATGGTACGGAGTCGTGAATGTCGCATCGGAGCTTCCTTCCGCGTGCCCGGGCCGAGGCCCGGAGCGATACACATCACACTTATATATAAGACTTATATTAAGTGAGACATGCAGAGGAGTCAATATCTACGATCCCCTGAGACCTTCGAGGCGGTGTCGTCAGTGCCCGCAGTGGTCTTCGAGCCGCGCTCGCGCCGACGGCCGCGACCGAAGTGCCGGGGTTGCCGCTGCTGAAGCCCCCGGGCGCGTCCCGATCGTCGCGGCCAGGATGCCGTGGTCGCGCGCCGGACGGGCGGTGGCCGGGTCGAACGGCGACACATGCTCGCGCAGGGCCGGCCCGTGGAGCGGGCAGCCGAGACGACGCTCGACCCGGCGGTGTACGGGCGCGCAGGCGCGGCGGCATCCGGATCGGCGTCTTCGATCGCACATCAGGTTGACACGAGGCTGGCTCGTCGATAGCCTTCGATGTGTTAAATCGTTTCAATATCGGCCGGCAGCTGCGCGTCCCCGCACGCCGGATTTCGGCGCGCTCCCGTCGGCTTCGCGCGATGACAAGGAGCCCCTTCGATGAGTCCCCCCAAGCAGCTCACCCTGATCGCCGCGGTCGCGCTGGCGACCGCAGTCACAGGTACGGGCGCCATGAGCCCGCAGGCGGCGCACGCCGACCCCCGATCCGACTCCCCCGCTCAGGGCAGCGGTGTTCAGCTCGAGCATCTCGATCGCGGCCTGGTCGCGGCGAGCACCGATGACGGTGTCTTCCTCAGCTGGCGACTGCTCGCCGATGAGGTGTCCGGTTATAACGATTCAGGTCTGACCGGTGCCGACTTCAACGTGTACAAGGACGGTGCGCTGCTTGCCACTGTTACCGATAGCACGAACTACCTCGACGCCGAGGGCGGTGGCGATTCGCAGTACCGGGTCGTGGCCGTGGTCGACGGCGAGGAGGTCGACTTCTCCGACTCGGTGAGCCCGTGGTCGGCGTCCTACCTCGACGTCCCGCTGCAAAAGCCCGCGGACGGCGTCACCCCCGCCGGAGAACCCTATGGATACGAGGCCAACGACGTCAGCGTCGGCGACCTCGACGGAGACGGCGACTTCGAGTACATCGTCAAGTGGTACCCGACGAACTCCAAGGACGTCTCGCAGGTCGGCTACACCGGCCCGGTCTACCTCGATGCGTACACGCAAGGGGGCGAGCTGCTGTGGCGGATCGACATGGGTGTGAACATCCGGGCCGGGGCGCACTACACGCAGTTCAACGTGTACGACTTCGACGGCGACGGCAAGTCCGAGGTCATGGCGAAGACGGCGCCGGGCACCAGGACGACCTCCTACGTCGACGGCGGTGAGGAACGGTTCGTCACCTTGCCGGAGGACGACGTCGAGGCGGGCGTGTCGCACGAGGACGACTACCGGCTCAGCGCCGAGGGCTACTACGACCACCTGGTCGGGACGTTCATGGGCTGGCACGAGCACCCCGAGGTCGTCAACGGCGACTGGCCGGCCACGATCGAGGCCGCCCTGGGCGCCGACGAGCAGTTCGACTTCGCCTACCCGCTGTCCCGAGAGGATGCGGAGCGCCTCGCCGACCACTTCATCGACGTCTACGCGCCGTCTCGGTCGAGCAGGAACCAGCTCCGCGACTTCGAGGGCTTCGTGCTCTCGGGCCCGGAGTACCTGACAGTGTTCGACGGCGCGACGGGCCTGGAGGCCCAGACCGTCGACTTCCCGGTCCAACGCGGTGACGACGGTCTGATGTGGGGCGACTACGCCATGTCCCGTATCGAGCCGGGCAACCGCGTCGACCGCTTCCTGTCCGCGGTGGCCTACCTCGACGGCGAGCACGCCTCGGCGATCTTCGCCCGCGGCTACTACACCCGTGCCACCATCGCCGCCTTCGACTGGGACGGCGAGGAGCTCAGCCAACGCTGGCTCGCCGACTCCGGCCACGCCCCGATGTCCAACCCCTTCAACGACGGCCCGCACGGCGTCGAGGGACCCGATCCGGAGTGGGGCACGCTCACCACCCAGGGCAACCACTCGATGGGCGCCGCGGACGTCGACGGTGACGGCAGACAGGAGATCGTCTACGGCGCCGCCACGCTCGACGACGACGGCTCGCTGCTGTACTCCTCGTACGACTACGGCCCGCCGGAGTCGAACGTCGCCGGCGAATACGTCAAACTCGGACACGGCGACTCCCACCACCTCGGGGATCTCGATCCCGACCGCGCGGGCCTGGAGATCTTCTCGGCCTTCGAAGGCGGCACCTGGGCGCCCTACGGCTACGCCATGCGGGACGCCGCCACCGGCGAGGTCCTCTGGGGCGGCTACACCGGTGTGGACACCGCCCGCAGCATGGTCGGCGACATCGAACCCGCCATCGCCGGGCTCGAGGCCTGGGCCGCGAATCCCGACCTCGAGGTGGAGGGCGAAGGCGAGGAGGGCCTGTTCACCGTGACCGGCGAACCGATCGGCGCCGACGGCCAGCCCGGCACCAACATGAGCATCCGGTGGGCGGCCGACATGACCACGCAGACCGTCCGCGGTCTGTCCACCGATGTCGACGAGACGCCCACGATCGAGGACTGGCAGGACGGCACCGTCTTGGAGGCCACGGGGACCCTGACCAACAACTGGAACAAGGGCAACCCGAGCCTGGTGGCCGACGTGTTCGGCGACTGGCGCGAGGAGCTGCTGCTGCGCACCGAGGACTCCTC
>NZ_BAAHCB010000011.1:71757-84615 GCF_054776215.1 Glycomyces tarimensis | reverse complement strand
GTCCGCGGTGGCCTACCTCGACGGCGAGCACGCCTCGGCGATCTTCGCCCGCGGCTACTACACCCGTGCCACCATCGCGGCCATCGACTGGGACGGCGAGGAGCTCAGCCAACGCTGGCTCGCCGACTCCGGCCACGCCCCGATGTCCAACCCCTTCAACGACGGCCCGCACGGCGTCGAGGGACCGGACCCCGAATGGGGCACGCTCACCACCCAGGGCTTCCACTCGTTGAGCGCGGCCGACGTCGACGGTGACGGCAAGCAGGAGATCGTCTACGGCTCGGCCACGCTCGACGACGACGGCTCGCTGCTGTACTCCTCGTACGACTACGGCCCGCCGGAGTCGAACGTCGCCGGCGAATACGTCAAACTCGGACACGGCGACGCGGAGCACGTGGGCGACTTCGACCCGAACAACGAGGGCCTGGAGATCTTCACCGTTCACGAGGGAGGCGTCTGGGCGCCTTACGGCTACGCCATGCGGGACGCCGCCACCGGCGAGATCCTCTGGGGCGGCTACACCGGTCGCGACACGGGCCGGGGCATGGTCGGTGACGTCGAACCCGACATCGCCGGGCTCGAGGTCTGGGGCTCGATGCCTCCGAACACCGAAGGCGAGCGGGGGCTGTTCAGCGCCACCGGCGAGCGCCTCGGCGGCGAGGTGCCCGGCACCAACATGAGCATCCGGTGGGCGGCCGACATGACCACCCAGCAGGTGCACGGCGCCGCCACCGACGTCCTCGAGACCCCGTGGATCCAGGACTACGACCGCGGGGTGCTGCTCGAGGCCGAGGGCACGCTGACCAATAACTGGACGAAGGGCAACCCGAGCCTGGTGGCCGACGTGTTCGGCGACTGGCGCGAGGAGCTGCTGCTGCGCACCGAGGACTCCTCGGCGCTGCGGATCTACCTGTCCACCGAGGTCACCGACCGCAAGCTGTACACGCTCATGCACGACCCCCAGTACCGGGTCGGCGTGGCAGCGCAGCAGACGGCCTACAACCAGCCGCAGTACACGAGCTTCTACATGGCCTCGGACATGGACTTCGCGGACGTTCCCGTCCCCGACTTCCACGCTCCGGGAACGCTGCAGGAGCTCAAGGACACGCTCGAGTCCTACGAGGGCGACCTCAGCCGCTGGGAGCGCATGGTCCTCGCGGCCAAGCTCACCACGGCCGAGTGGTTCCTCGAGAAGGGCAAGACCGCCCAGGCGGTCAAGGCCCTTGAGGGATTCGCCTACAAGGCCGAGCGGATCGACGGTGAGGCCGGCCCGGTGCTGGTCCACCAGGCGAACCGGCTGATCGAGCAGTTGCGATAACCCGAGACGGCGAGCGGGGCCCCCTCCCGGGGGCCCCGCTCTCGTCGTATGCGCCTCAGACGAGCTTCTCGGCGTTCACGATCGCCTGGGCGAGCGCCTCGATGTTCTCGGCGGAACCCGTGTACGAGTAGATCGGCTCGGAGTTCCAGCCGACGATCTGCCCCTCCTGGACGGCCGGAAGCGCGTTCCAGGTCGGGAAGTCGGCCAGCGCCTCCGGCTGGAGCGCCACCTCGCGGGCGTCGAGCAGGAGCAGGTCCGCGGCGTACTTGTCGGCGTTCTCCCACGAGAGGCTCTCGAAGTACCCGCCGGCCCCGCCGTCCTCGTCCGGGTCGTCCGGAACGACGAGGTCGAGACCGAGCTCCGTGAACAGGCGCAGATCGTTGGCGTGCACGGGGTTCGAGGCGTAGAAGAAGTCCGGCGCGCCCGAGCAGGCCAGGATCTTGACCGGATTCTCGGCTGCGGCGGTGCGGAGCGTCTCGATCGCGGCGTCGTAGCGCTCCTTGGCGGCGGCGTTGTCCTCGGATTCGAGGTCGGCGCCGAGACTCGCGGCCAGTTCGGCGTGGCGGCCGATCACGTCGGTGAGGGTGTTGGAGCCGTCGTCGGCGGCCAGCAGCACTGGCGCGGCCATGCTCGTGACCTCTTCCTTGCTCTCCTCGGGCACGTACCACAGTGAGGCGGGGTCGACGTAGAAGTGGGTCATCACCACCTGCGGCTCGAGGGCGACGTAGGCCTCGATGTCGAACTCGCCGTAGGTGTTGCCGATAATGGTCAGTTCGTCGACGGGGAGGTTCCCGGCCTGCGAGGTGGGGCTGCCGTCCTCATTGGTGGTGGGGCCGAAGACGCCCTTGGGGGTGATGCCGAAGTCGTGCAGCGCGGCGGCCATGCCGGTGAAGGCGACGATCGAGGTGGGGATGCTGTCGAGTTCGACGGTCTGGTCGGCGTCGTCGGTGAACGACCAGGGACCGGTGTCCTCCGAACCGCCGCCGGACTCCTCGTCGCCGCCCGCGCCGCAGGCGGCGAGCATGCCGGTGAGGCCGAGGGCGCCGCCGCCGGCGAGTAGTCCGCGGCGGCCGAGTTTGACGCTGTCGACGTCGAATGCCATGTGTATCTCCTCAGTGAAGGGCAGGTGACCGTGTCAGAGTGTTGACTTAGGTTAGCCTAAGCAAATATTACGGACTCGCACGGCGTCATGATGTGCCGGCGGCCACCGCTTCACCGCTTCTGGCCCTCCCGGTGGGTGAGCCTGGCTCAGCTGTGCGGCTTAGGTTAGCCTAAACAACAATTGCCGTCGGTACCTTCGGAGCCACCACTTGTCAGCAGCCACGACCATGACCCCGCCCGGGGCGACCGGTGTCCCTCCCACCGCACGCCGCGTCGCCGGCCTGTTCGTCCTCGGTGCCGTCCTCGCCGCCCTCGCGGTCCTCAGCGTCGCCGTCGGCTCCCGCTCGATGGGTCTGGGCGAGGTGTGGTCCGGGCTCACCGACGCCACCGCCGAGGCCTACCCCGTCGTCACCGAGCTGCGCGTGCCCCGCACCGCCCTCGGGCTCGCCGCCGGGGCCGCGCTCGGGCTCGCCGGCGCACTCATGCAGGCCATGACCCGCAACCCGCTGGCCGACCCCGGCCTCCTCGGCGTCAACACCGGCGCGGCGGCCGCCGTCGTCTCCGCCGTCCACTTCCTCGGCCTCGTCGGCTTCACCGGGACGCTGCTCTTCGCCTTCGTCGGGGCGGCGATCGCCTCGGTCGCCTGCTACCTCATCGCGGGCGCGGCCAGCGCCACCCCCGCCCGGCTGGCGCTGGCCGGCGCGGCCGTCACCGCGGCGGGATACGCCTACGTCTCGGCGATCCAGCTGCTCGACACCGCCACGCTCGAACAGATGCGGTTCTGGTCGGTCGGCTCGCTCGTCAACGCGCACACCGTGCCGCTGCTGTTCGTCCTCGGCCCCATCGCCGTCGCCGGTTTCGGCGGGATCCTGCTCGCCAGGCCGCTCAACGCGCTGGCCCTGGGCGACGCCACCGCCACCGGGCTCGGCGTCGACCCGCGTGTGCTCCGCATCGCCGGGATCGCCGCCATCACGGTCCTGGCCGGCACCGCGACGGCCGCGTGCGGGCCCATCGTCTTCGTCGGCCTGGTCGTGCCGCACATCGTGCGCGCCTTCACCGGCCCCGACCAGAACTGGGTCCTGCCCTACTCGATCCTGTCGGGCGCGGTGTTCCTGCTCGCGACCGACATCCTCGGCCGCGTCGTCGCGCGGCCCGCCGAGCTCCAGGTCGGCATCGTGTGCGCCGTGGTCGGCGGCCCGTACTTCCTCTACCTGGTCAGCCGCAGGAAGGTGGCTCGCCTGTGACGGTCATTCGCTTGGGCGAGTATTCCATCCGCTTCCACGGCCGCACCATCGCGGCCGTGATCGGCTGCGTGGCGGCCCTGGCCGCCATCGGCGCCTGGTCGACCTCGACCGGTACGTTCGAGCTCACCCTCGATCGGCTGTGGGCCGCGCTCACCGGCTCGGGCACCGCCGCCGAGGAATTCATCGTCTGGACGGTACGCCTGCCGCGCCTGGCCGCGGGCGTCTGCGTCGGCGCCTGCCTCGGCCTGGCCGGTGCGCTCTTCCAGACCTTGACGCGCAACCCGCTCGGCAGCCCGGACATCCTGGGTCTGACCCAGGGCGCCTCGGTTGGCGCGCTGGCCGCGATCGTTCTCACGGGCGCCTCCAGCACCGTCGTCACCGGTTCGGCGGCGATCGGCGCGCTGGGCACCGGCCTGGTGATCTTCCTGCTCACCCGCGGCACCGATCCCTCCGGCTACCGGCTGGTCCTCGTCGGCATCGGCGTCGCGGCGATCCTCGCGGGCGTCAACGGCTACCTGCTGACCCAGAGCGACATCATCGACGCCGCCCGCGCGGTCTTCTGGCTCACCGGCGACCTCAACGGCCGCGACTGGCACCAGGCCGCCACCGCGGCCGTCGTCCTCGCCGCCGGGGGCGCCGTCACCGTCGCGATCGGACGCGGCCTCACGGCGATGCTGCTGGGCGAGGCGACCGCCGTCGGCCTCGGCGTCAACCTGAACGCCGTCCGGATCATCGCGCTCGTGACCGCCTCGATCCTGACCGCCGGGGGTGTCGCCATCGCCGGGCCGCTCGCGTTCGTCGCGCTGGCCGCCCCGCACATCGCCTCCCGCCTGACCGGCTCGTCCAGCAGCTTCCTGTGCGCCGCCCTGGTCGGGGCGCTCATCGTCGCCGCGGCCGACGCGGCGGCCGTGTTCGGCGTCGGCGAACGCCAGCTGCCGACCGGCGTCGTCACCGGCGTCGTCGGCGGCGTCTATCTCATGTGGCTGCTCGCCACACACCGCAAGAAGGGGGTCATGTCGTGACCGTGCCAATACACGGCTCCGCGGGCGTCGCCGAGGTGCTGCCGAGCCCGCTGGTCGTCGACGAGGCGACGATCGGATACGGCCGCGTCGCCATCAGCGAGGGCCTGACCGTCGACATTCCCGAGGGCGAGTTCACCGTCATCATCGGCCCCAACGCCTGCGGCAAGTCGACGCTGCTGAAGGCATTGGCGCGTATGCTCAAGCCCTCGGTCGGGCGGGTGCTGCTCGACGGTCGCGACATCCACTCGCAGTCGACGCGCTCGGTCGCCAGGCGGCTCGGCCTGCTGCCGCAGTCGGCGAGCGCGCCCGACGGGATCACCGTCGCCGATCTGGTCGCCCGGGGCCGCTACCCGCACCAGGGCATCCTCAAGCAGTGGTCGGCCGACGACGAGGCCGTCGTCGCCGAGGCGATGGCCGCCACCGACGTCGCCGACCTCGCCTCCCGCGGCGTCGACGAGCTGTCCGGCGGCCAGCGCCAGCGGGTGTGGATCGCGATGGTGCTCGCCCAGCAGACCCCGCTGCTGCTGCTCGACGAACCCACGACGTTCCTCGACATCACCCACCAGCTCGAGGTCCTCGACCTGTGCGGCAAGCTCCACCGGGAGGGCCGCACTCTCGTGGCGGTGCTGCACGACCTGAACCAGGCGGCGCGCTACGCCACGCACTTGATCGCGATGCGCGACGGGGCCGTGGTCGCCGAGGGCACCCCGGCCGAGATCGTCACCGCCGAGGTCGTCCAGAAGGTCTTCGATCTGCCGTGCCGCGTCATCGACGATCCGGAGACCGCGACGCCGCTGGTGATCCCGAGTGCGAGGGCCGTGACGTAGCGTCCGGCCCTATTCGAGCTGGGCCTTCGCGATCCGCACCTCGATCGTGGTGCCCTCGCCCTCGGCGCTCTCCAGGCGCAGCTCGCCGCCGTGGCCCGAGACGATCGAGGTCACAATGGACAGACCGAGTCCGGAGCCCCCGGTGGCGCGCGAGCGCGACGGGTCGGCCCGGTAGAACCGGTCGAAGATGCGCTTGCGGTGTTCTTCCGGGATGCCCGGACCCTGGTCGGCCACGCGCAGCACGGCCCAGTGGCCGTCGCTCTCGACGTCGACGTCGATGCGCGTGCCCGACGGCGTGTGGACGCGGGCGTTGGACAGCAGGTTCACCAGGACCTGGCGCAGCTGTCCCTCGTTGGCGACCACGGTGAGCTCCTCGGGGGCGCGAAGCTCGATCGGGTGGCCGGGGTCGGCCACCTCGGCGTCGTCGACCGCGTCCCGGGCCAGCTGGGACAGCTCCACGAGTTCGCGGTCGCCGCCGACCTCCTCGTCGAGCCTCGAGAGCACCATGAGGTCGTCGACGAGCTTGGCGAGCCTGGCGTTCTCGGAGCCGATGCGCTGCATGGCCCGGTCGAGCTTCTCGCCCTCGGCCGCGGCCCCGGACTGGTAGAGCTGCACGTAACCGCCGATCGCGGTGAGCGGCGTGCGCAGTTCGTGCCCGGCGTCGGCGACGAACTGGCGCAGGCGCTCGTGCTGGCGGTCGCGTTCGGCGATCGCCTCGGTCAGGCGTGTGACCATGCGGTTGAGCGCCATCGAGAGCCGGCCGATCTCGGTGCGCGGGTCGGCCGGTGTGATGCGGTGGTCGAGCCGGCCTTCGGCGACGGTCTCGGCGTCGGCGACCATGCGGTCGACCGGGCGCATGCCCCGCCGGGTGATGAGCCAGGCGATGGCGATGCCCATGGCGGAGACGACGATGCCGGTGATGACGACGGTGCGCGTGAGCGTCGAGATGGTGGCGTGGACGTCCTCGATCGGGGTGGCGACCACGAGGTCGACGGTGGTGCCCTGGATGGAGAAGCGGTCGTGGACCGCGGCGGCGCGGTAGGTCATGTCGCCCTCGGTGCTCCCGACGTCGAAGAACTCGTCGGTGTCCGGCGGCGCCGACAGGTCGGGCCTGGAGTACGGGTCGTCCAGGTAGCCCGACGGCTGGAGGTACACGAGCCGGCCGGAATCGTCGAAGGCCATGATCGCGAAGTCGGAGTACCCGTAGTCCTGCGATGGGTTCCCGCCCGGGCGGTCGACGATGCCGTGGCGCACGTAGTCGAGGAGCTTCTGGTCGACCTGGCCGATCAGGTGGTCGGAGACGGTCTTGACGGTCACGAATCCGATGATCGCCACCGCGATCGGCAGCAGGACCGCCATCGCGGCCGCGATCTTGGTGCGGATCGCCATCGGCTACTCCCGCGGCGGACGCAGCATGTAACCGACGCCCCGGACGGTGTGGATCAGTCTGGGGCCGAGCTTGTCGAGCTTGCGGCGCAGATAGAACACGTACGTCTCGGACAGGCTCGACTCGGTGTCGAAGTCATAGCCCCACACCTGCTTCAGCAGCTCTTGTTTGGACACCACGCGCCCGGCGTTCGCCGCCAGGTAGCGCAGCAGCCGGAACTCGGTGGGGGACAGGTCGACCGTTTCCCCGCCCCGCGTCACCTGATGCGCCGCCAGGTCGAGCGTGAGGTCGGCGACGGTCACGGTCTCCTCGGCGCGCGGGCCGCGCGTCTCGGCGTCCATCGTGCGGCGCAGGACCGCCGAGACACGCAGCGACAGCTCCTCGAGCCGGAACGGCTTCATCAGGTAGTCGTCGCCGCCGGAGCCGAAGCCTTCGCGCAGGTCGTCGGGGGCGGTGCGGGCGGTCAGGAAGATGATCGGGGTCTTGTCGCCGGTCGAGCGCAGCCGGTCGGCGACGCCGAAGCCGTCGAGTCCGGGCATGTTGACGTCGAGGATGACCAGGTCGGGGCGCGAGGCTTCGACCGCGGCGAGCGCCTCGGTGCCCGAGGGGGCAGAGGTGACGTCGTAGCCCTGGAACGAGAGCGCCTCGACCAGCAGGTCCGCCAGGCTCTCCTCGTCGTCCACGACGAGCAGCCGCGCCGGAGACCCGTCGGACCGGAGCGGCACCTCTGGAGGAGTGGCCCCGGCGGGTCCGCTGCTCGAAGTCATCCATCGCTCCTACTGCTGCCCGCGCCTGCGTTCGGTTGCCCGGCCAGCATATTGCAGGGTGTGGAGCATCGACAGGGTTCGGCGCCGTTTCCACGGCACTTCCGCAGCGGCTCTCAGCTTTCGTTCAGGCGGTCGGCGAGTCGGGGTGGCGTGACGGCCGGCGAGCCTGTAAGTTACCGACTAGTAGGATTCGGTTCCAACCGACAGACCTGGAGGCACAGCAATGGAGCGAGCCGTCAACGACCAGCCCCTCGCGGGACGGGCCGCCTTCGTCACCGGCGCGAGCCGCGGCATCGGCAAGGCCATCGCCGTGGCGCTCGGCGCGGCCGGCGTCAAGGTGGCGGTGTTCGCCAAGACCGGCGAACCGCACCCGAAACTGCCCGGGACCGTCCACGAGACGGCCGCCGAGATCGAGAAGGCCGGCGGCCGGGCGCTCCCGATCATCGGCGACCTGCGCGACGCCGAAGCCGTCACCGAGGCCGTCGATCGCGCCGCCGCCGAATTCGGCGGACTCGACATCTGCGTCAACAACGCCTCCGCGCTCGATCTCACGCCCGTCGGCGAGATGAGCCTCAAGCGGTTCGACCTCATCACGCAGGTCAACATGCGGGGCACCTTCGCGACCCTTTCGGCCGCGCTGCCGCACCTGCGCGAGTCCGATCACGCGCACCTGCTCACCATCGCCCCGCCGCTGGCGACCGATCCGAAGTGGTTCCACGGCGGCCCCTACACGGCCACCAAGTACGGCATGACGATCATGACGCTCGGCGCGGCCGGCACCGAGCCCGGCATCGCCGCCAACTGCCTGTGGCCCGCCACCACGATCGCCACCGCCGCTGTCGAGTTCGCGCTCGGGGGCAAGCCGATGGTCGAGCGCAGCCGCAAGCCCGAGATCGTGGCCGACGCCGCGCTGCTGATCCTGGCCAAGTCCCCGGACGCCTACACCGGCAACGCGGTCATGGTCGAGGACGTCCTCGCCGACGAAGGGATCGCCGATCTGTCGCCGTACTCGGTCGTACCGGGGCAGACCGACTTCCAGCCGGACATCTACGTCGACTGAACCGCGCATCGAGGCGTCGACGGACGCCTCGATGCCGCCGGTCAGTGGATGAGGTGGACGTCGCCGAACTCGTGCCACAGGTAGCGGGCCTCGATGGCCGCGGCGTAGGAATCGCGCAGCAGCTCGGTGTCGCACAGGGCCTCCAGCATCGACAGGTGCGTCGAGCGCGGCTCGTGGAAACCGGTCAGGAGCCCGTCGACCACGACCGGCGGCTCGGCCGGAGCGACGATCCGGCCGGTGTGGCCGGAGGCCGCGGCCACCGCTGCACCCCTGACGGCGCTCTCCAACGCGCGCACCACGGTCGTGCCCACCGCGATCACCCTGCCGCCGGAGGCCTTCGTGCCGTTCACGGCGCGGGCGGTGTACTCGCCGACCTCGAACCACTCCGGGTAGGGATCCTCGTCGCTCTCCAACGAGGCCACGCCCGTGTGCAGGGTGATCGGCGCGACGCCCACGCCCGCCGAGACCAGGCGCGTCACGATCTCGGGCGTGAACGGCCGTGCCGCACTCGGCATCTCGGCCGAACCCGGCACCGTGGCGAACGCCGTCTGATAGGCCGACAACGGCCAGTCGCGGTCGATATAGGAGTAGCGGATCGGCTTGCCGTGGCGCGCCAGGTACTCCGGGACCGATCCGAGCGGCGGCCGCGTCACCCACAGCCGCTTCCCGAAGCGCTCCAAGAGCTCCAGCTTCACACCGCCGGGCAGCTGGACGACGCGCCCGGGGACCTCGCCGAGGTAGGGGCGCGGGCCGTCGCGCAGCTCCACCAGCCACGAGCCGTCGGGCCTGGTCGAGGAGAAGTGCACACGCCGGCCGTGCTCGGTCGGCACCGACGCCGGCAGCGTCGTCGAGTTGTTGACCACGAGCAGGTCGCCGGGGGAGACCAGCGCGGGGAGGTCCTCGAAATGCCGGTGGCTGATCTCGCCGCTCGCCTTCTCCGACACCAGCATCCGCACGTCCGAGCGTGACGAGCCGCGGACCTCGGCGGGCTGGTTCGCCTCCAGGGCGGCATCGAGTGCGAAGGCGAAAGGGGAGGCCAATGTCGTGCTCATCGCGGTGCTCCTTCCTGAAAACCGCCGGCCTCGATCCGGCCGCTCGCCGGGCGGGCGGCGACGATCCTCACGATCGCGTCGGCCGCGCGCCCGGGCGGCTGAGCCTCTTCGGCGTCCATCTCGCCGACCGCGTCGGCCAGCATCTCGGTGTGCATCTCGCCGGGGTCGATCGCCCACACCGCGACCCGCGGCTCTTCGGCGGCGAGCACGTTCGACAACTGGTCGAGCGCGGCCTTCGTCGCCCCGTAGGGCCCCCAAGTGGCGTACGGGCCGGTGGCGGCGTCGGAGCTGATGTTCACGATCGCCCCGCCGCGCTCGCGCAATGCGGGCAGCGCCAACTGCGCCAAGGCGATCGGCGCGCGCGTGTTCACGTCGAACAGGCGCGGCCACGCGGTCAGGTCGGCCTCGGCCAGTTCCGGCAGCGGCACCTCCCCGAGCGTCGAGGCGTTGTTGACGAGCAGGTCGATGCGGCCCTCCGCCAGTGCGACCAGCCGCTCGCGGTGCTGCGGATCGGCGACGTCGCCGGTCAGGTGCCGGGCGCCGAGCTTCTCGGCGATCTCGGCCAGCCGCTCCTCGCCGCGGGCGGTGAGGACGAGGCTCCAGCCGTCGGCGGCGAGCCGCTCGGCGAGCGCCCTGCCCAGACCTGCCGATGCCCCCGTGACGATGGCGGTGCGGTTCTCGGCGTCTTCGAGAGTGTTGCTGTTCATGTCCTCGACGCTATGCTCCGCAGCGGCCGCGCACATCGGACCGAGGTCGCGGTGGTCCTACTCCGGTGGTCCTAGGACCAGCGTCCGAGTGCGCTCCCGGGAGCTTCGACTAGGTTGAGAGGCGTGAGCGATTCCCGATCCGACTCCACCGCCCTCCTGCACGAGGTGTCGGCCGCCGTCGGCGCGATCACCCGCCACCTGTCGGTCCCGCAGGTGCTGGAGGTGATCGTCTCCTCGGCCCGGCGCCTCGTCGGTGCCGACTACGCCGCCATCGGCATCCCCGACGAGGCCGGCGGCTTCGCCGAGTTCATCACCGACGGCATCAGCGAGGAGCAGCGCCTGAAGATCGGCCCGCTGCCCCGCCAGCACGGGATGCTCGCCGCGATCCTCACCGAGAACGAGCCGATCCGGCTGCCCGACCTGCGCCGCGACCCCCGCTACCAGTGGTGGCCCAAGGCCCACCCGACGATGGCGGCACTGCTCGGCGTCCCCATCCTCGACGGCGACCGGACGCTCGGCATCGTGGTGCTCACCAACGACCTCGGCAAGCCCGGCTTCACCCAGGACGACACCGAGCTGATCGAACTGCTCGCCTCGCACGCGGCCATCGCCCTCACCAACGCCCGACTCTACGAGCACAGCCGCGAACTGACGATCATCCAGGAGCGCAACCGGCTCGCCCGCGAACTCCACGACGCGGTCATGCAACGGCTGTTCTCGCTGCGGCTCTCCGCCCGCGCGGCCGCGAAGCAGATCGGCACCGACCCGGTCGCCGCCGAAGCCCGGATGGCGCAGGTCGAAGCGCTCGCCGCCGACGCCATCGCCGAACTGCGTGGCGTCATCGTCGAACTGCGCCCGGCCGATCTCGACACGCACGGCCTGATCGAGACGCTGCGACGCCACGTCGAACTGCTCGACCGGCTGCACGAGACCGACGTCGTCTTCACCGTCCGGTCCCCGGTGGACCTCTCACGCGACTGCGAGGTCGAGGTGCTCCGGCTCGTCCAGGAAGCGCTCGGGAACGCCTACCGGCACGCCCGCGCCGACCGAGTCGAGGTCACCGTCGACTCCGAGCGGGTCACCGTCGCCGACGACGGAGAGGGCTTCGACGCCGAGGAGGCCGCCACGCGCGGGCTCGGCCTGCTGTCGATGCGCGAACGCGCCAAGGCCGTCGGCGGCGCGCTCGAGATCGCGACCGCGCCCGGCGAGGGCACCGTCGTCACCTTGGAGCTGGTCCATGAATGAGCCGATCCGTCTCCTGCTCGTCGACGACCATCCAGTCGTCCGCCAAGGTCTGCGCGCCTACCTCGAACTCGAAGCGGACTTCGCCGTCGTCGGCGAGGCCGGCGACGGCGAGGAGGCGCTGGCGGCCATCGCCGACGACCGGCCCGACGTGATCCTCCTCGACCTGAAGATGCCGGGCCTCGACGGCCAAGGCGTCCTGGATCGACTCGACGCGGGAGGCCCGCGCGTGCTGGTGCTGACCTCGGCCACCGAGGGCGAGCGAGTCCCGTCCGCGATCGAGGCGGGCGCGGCCGGATTCGTCCACAAGGACATCGACCCCGACGCGCTGGCCGCCGCCATCAGGACCGTGCACGCCGGACAGTCGCTGCTCTCGCCCGCCGCGATGCGCGGGCTCATGTCGGGCGACACCGGCGACGCCGCGCCGTCGCTCACCCCGCGCGAGCGCCAAGTGCTCGGCCTGATCGCCAAGGGCCAGACGAACCGCCAGATCTCGCGGGCGCTCGGCGTCTCCGAGAAGACGGTGAAGACCCACGTGACGAACCTGCTCAGACGCATCAACGCCGCCGACCGGACCCAGGCGGCCCTGTGGGCCGTCCGGCACGGCATCGGCTGAACGGCTCCAGGGCGTCGCCGTCGTGAAAATCCGGACCGTCTACTCAGGTGGCACAGTGCGTAGTCGCCTACAGTCACCGCGTGCCCCATTCGCATACCTCAATAGCCCGTACCGTCCTGCCCCTCGCCGCGATCGCCCTCGCGGTCACCGCCTGTGCGCGGATCGAACCACTGGAGACCACTGGTCTCCATGAGGTCTTCACCGGCCCGCGACAAGACCACTGGTGTGGCGAGGGCGACGATGCGCGCCTCCTCGAGGACGGCGCCGACCTCATGGGCCCGCACTTCTCGGTCTCGTTCACCTGCCACTTCGCCGAGCCCGAATTTCCGGAATTCGTCATCGACGGCTCCGGCGAACCGTCTCGGATACCCGAGCTCATCGGCGGTGCTGAACTGCTGATCAACCAGATCGGATTCGAGTTCACCCAAGGATTCGAAGTGCGGCCGAGTCCCGTGCGGTCATGGATCGAGACCGGAGGAGAGCGGATCGACCTCGCCTCGATGCCTCCGCAGGGC
>NZ_BAAHCB010000011.1:0-71660 GCF_054776215.1 Glycomyces tarimensis | reverse complement strand
ATCGACCCGGTGAGCACCTACTACAACGGCCTGGGTCTGCGCCCGGTCTCGACCGAGCCGTTCGACTTCAAGCGACTCAGGTTCCTGAACGGGAGGAACGGGTGGTGGGTGAGCTGCTATTTCGAGGGAGCCGACCTGAGGCGGCGCGTCTGGTTGGAGGACCACGGCTGGGCCCCGGACGGATCGGTGTACCTCTTGATCGAGTTCAATTGGTGCAGCGGAGACTATTTCGAGGAGATCGAGCTGTCACTCCACGCCGAGCGGGCGGTCCAGATCTGGGGCAGTGAGCCGGAGGTCTTCGAGCTCCTCACCTTGGACGAGAGTCCCTTCGCCGGCGAGGGCGGCACCGCCTATTCGCTCGTCTTCGAAGTGCCCGCGGAACTCGACGAGCTCACCTTCGGCTTCGCTCCGGTGGGCGAAGTCACCGAGAAGGACACAGGGGAGGTGTTCCAGCTCCAAGGGCTGCCCGAGTCCGTGACGAGCGACGTGCGCTTCTGACGCGGCCGCGCGGCGGCATAATGCGGGTATGCCTTGGGTCGGGATCGTGCGCCTGTTCGTCGTCCTCCTGATCGTCGCGGGCCTGGTGGTCCTCGCTGCCTGGTTCGGCCAGCGACGCCTGATCTACCTCCCCGACACGTCGACGCCCGCCCCCGAGGCCGACGCCGCCGAGGTCACGCTGCGCACCTCCGACGGGCTCGACCTCGCCGCCTGGCAACTCGAGCCCGACTCCTCGACCGACCGCGACGCCGCCGTGCTCGTCGCTCCCGGCAACGCCGGGAACCGCGGCGACCGGATCGCCCTCGGCCGGGCGCTGGCCGACGAGGGCTTCACCGTGCTCCTGCTGGACTACCGCGGCTACGGCGGCAACCCCGGCTCGCCGAGCCAGGACGGCCTCTACGCCGACGCCCGCGCCGGCTGGGACCACCTCCGCGACCGCTTCGAGGCCGAGCGGATCGTCCTGTTCGGCGAGAGCATCGGCGCCGGCGTCGTCACCGGGCTGTCCACCGAAGTCGACCCCGCGGCCCTGGTGCTGCGCTCGCCGTTCACGAGCCTGGCCCACATCGGCAGGGAGCACTATCCGCTGCTGCCGGTCGGCCTGATCCTGCGCGACCGGTTTCCCGTCGCCGACGACCTCGCCTCCAACGGCGCCCCGGTCACCGTGATCTACAGCGAGGACGACGAGATCGTCCCGGCCGAGCAGAGCGCGGCCGTCGCGGAGGCGGCCGAGGCCGCCGGCGCGACCGTGACGGTCGTGCGGATCGACGCGATCGGCCACAACGACCCCGCGCTGGTCGGCGGCGCGGAGGTCATCGACGCCGTCGCCGCGCAGGCCGACGAGCTCGGCCTCGCCTCCGGCGCCGGATAGCCCTCACCCGACGGAGTCGGTCGCGCCGGTCCGGCCCAGATCCTCCAGCAGCGGCGCCACCGCTTCAGCGCGGGTCGCGATCGACAGGTGGTCGCCGTCGAGGCGCCGAACCGTCCAGCCCAGCCGTGCCGCCTCGGCTTCCTGCTCACCATAGGCTTCGCTCAATCGCAGGTAGGCGCACCGCCGCGGCGGCCATGACGCCGGGTCGGGCGCGGCCTCCTCGAAATAGGCGAGCGGCGCGTACGGCAGCTCGCCGATGAATCGCCGGCGCCGGTCGGGGTCCGGCAGCAGTTCCTCCATCGTTCCCGGAGGGAACCAGTCGCTCCACTTCCGCAGCCGGTCACCGTCGGCCAGGCCGAGCAGCCGCTCGCGCATCGGCGGCGGCACGGTCGCGAACCAGCCGACACCGGGGTGGGGGAGGAGCGCGTCGACGAAGACCGCCCCGTCCACTCCCGGCGTCGCCTCCGCGATCGCCGGGAGCAGAGCTCCGGCGCCGCTGTGCGCCACCAGCGTCACCGCGGCGTCGGGACCGGCCTCGGCGATCTGCCGTCCGATGGACGCCGCCACCGCGGCGTAGTAGGGCGGCCCCGCCTCGAACGCTTCGGCGAGTGCCGGCACCGCGACCCGGTGGCCGCGCCGGCGCAGCGACTCGGCCACCGGCTCCCAGGCCGACGGCCCGGTCAAGGGACTGTGGATCAGTGCGAACAAGCTGACCGGCTCAACGCTCGCTGCCGCCGGGGTCGAGGCCCTGGCGCTTGCCCGTGTCCAGCGCGTCGATCCGGTCGAGCTCCTCGTCGGTCAGCGCGAAGTCGAACACCGCGAAGTTGTCGGCGATCCGCTCGGCGTGGGACGACTTCGGGATCACCACGCAGCCGCGCTGGAGATGCCAGCGGATGACGACCTGCGCGGCGGTCTTCTCGTGCGCGGTGGCCGCGTCGACCACCGGCTTCTCGTGGAGCAGCGAGCCGGTGCGCTGGCCCAGCGGCCCCCACGACTCGGTCGCGATCCCGCGTTCGGCGTGCCAGGCGCGCAGCTCGGGCTGATTGAAGTACGGGTGCAGTTCGACCTGGTTCACCGACGGCCACACGCCGGTCTCGCTCTTGACCCGTTCGAGGTGCTCGGGAAGGAAGTTCGAGACGCCGGCCGAGCGGATCAGGCCCTCCTCCTTGGCCTTGAGCAGCGCCTGGAACGTCTCGGCGTACAGGCCCTGCTTCGGCGAGGGCCAGTGGATCATGTACAGGTCCAGGTAGTCGGTGCCGAGCCGCTCCAGCGAGGCCTCGAGGGCACGCCGGGCGGCGTCGTAACCGTGGTGGTCGTTCCAGAGCTTGCTCGTCAGGAAGACCTCGCTCCGGTCGATGTCGGCGTTCGCGACGGCGCGGCCGACGCCGACCTCGTTGCCGTACATCTCGGCGGTGTCCACCAGCCGGTAGCCCAGCTCGAGCGCCGTCTCGACGGTCCGCTGGGCCTCGTCGTCGCCGACCTTGTAGGTGCCGTACCCGATGCGGGGCATGGACGCGCCGTCGTTGAGTTCGATCGTTGAGCTCAGTTCAGTCATGCCCGCGATCGTATCCACTGACGCGCGCGTCCACTCCCGTTATGAGACGGCGTGAACTTCGGCACGGTCGGCCTCGACCATGATGCGCGCCAATTCGTCCCAGTGGACCTTCGCCTTCCAGCCGATCTCCCGCTCGATCTTGGCGGGGACGCCGACGAGTTCGGGCACCTCGGCCGGCCGTTCGTACCGGTCGTCGTGTTCGACGTGGTCGCGCCAGTCGAGCCCGGCGTGCGCGAACGCGGCCTCTGCGAAGTCGCGGACGGTCGCGGCGCGCCCGGTGGCGACGACGTAGTCGACCGGCTCGGAGTGCTGGAGCATCAGCCACATCGCCTCGACGTACTCGGGCGCGTAGCCCCAGTCGCGCACCGCGTCGAGGTTGCCGAGGTAGACGCGCTTCTCCAGCCCCGCCTCGATCCGGGCGACGGCGCGGGTGATCTTGCGGGTCACGAACGTCTCGCCGCGCCGCGGGCTCTCGTGGTTGAAGGCGATCCCGCTGACGGCGAACATGCCGTAGGACTCGCGGTAGTTGATCGCCGCCCAGTGCGCGTACAGCTTCGCCGCGCCGTAGGGGCTGCGCGGGCGGAAGGGGGTGGTCTCGTCCTGCGGCGGTGCGGTCAGACCGAACATCTCCGAAGAGGAGGCCTGGTAGACGCGGGTGTCGATGCCCGAGGCGCGCACCGCCTCCAACAGCCGGATCGCGCCGAGCGCGGTGACGTTGCCGGTGTAGTCGGGCAGATCGAAGCTGACGCGCACGTGGCTCTGCGCGGCCAGATTGTAGATCTCGTCGGGCTCGATGTCGCGGATGAGGTTGACCAGCAGGCCGGCGTCGGTCACGTCGCCCTTGTGGAGGAACAGCCGACGCCCCGACTCGTGCGGGTCCTGGTAGACCGCGTCGAGACGGGAGGTGTTGGCGATCAGGGAGGAAGTGTGCCGCACGATCCCGTGCACCTCGTATCCCTTGGCGAGCAGCAGCTCGGCCAGGTACGAGCCGTCCTGCCCGCTGATGCCGGTGATCAATGCCGACCGTGCCAATTCACGCCTCCGGAGTTCTCGTCGTGAGTGCGCGCACGGGGTCCGCTTCGTCCTCGCCGTGGCGCGGCCAAGTGTAGCGCCGCCGGGGTCATGCTCCGGTCCCACCGCGATTCCCTGCAGGCGGCGGTGGCCGGCTCGCGGGTTTCGTGGCGCGCATGGACCGCGACCGTCGTCCGCGCCGGATGGCTAGGATGACTGCAAGAATCCTGCCAACGGAGTCGGTGATGCTGCATGCCCGAACGCTCAGTGGACCTCGCGATCATCGGAGCCGGGCCGACCGGCCTCTACGCCGCCTATTACGCGGGCTTCAGAGGACTGTCGACGATCGTCGCCGACGCGCTGCCCGAACCCGGCGGCCAGATCACCGCCATGTACCCCGAGAAGCTCATCTTCGACGTCGGCGGCTTCCCCGAGATCAAGGGCCGCGACCTCGTCGACAACCTCGTTCGCCAGGCCGCCCCGTTCGGCCCCGAATACCTGCTCGGACGCCGCGCCGAGAAGCTCTCGCACGTGGGGGGCCTGCCAGTCCTGGAGTTCGACGACGGCACCCGGGTCACCTGCGGCTCGGTGCTCATCACCGGCGGCCTCGGCAGCTTCGCCTCCAGGCCCCTGCCCGCCGCCGCCGACTTCCACGGCGGCGGCATCGTCTACTTCGTCCCCGAGCTCGCCGCCCACGCCGGCCGGGACGTCGTGGTCGTCGGCGGCGGCGACTCCGCCTTCGACTGGGCGCTCGCCCTCCACCCGATCGCCCGCAGCGTCACCGTCGTCCACCGCCGCGACAAGTTCCGCGCGCACGCGGGCAGCGTCGCGCGCGTCCGGGACCTCGGCGTGCCCATCCTCGTCAACGCCCAGATCACCCGCATCCTCGGCGACGACCGCGTCGCCGGCGTCGAGATCGAGGTCAAGGGCGAGACCGAGGCGCGCAAGCTGCCGGCCGACACGATCGTCGCCGCCCTCGGCTTCACCGCCGACCTCGGCCCGATGACCGAATGGGGACTGGAGATCCAGAAGCGCTGCATCATCGTCGATTCCACCATGGCCACCAACCTGCCGCGCGTCTTCGCCGCCGGGGACATCGCCCAGTACCCCGGGAAGGTCCGGCTCATCGCCACCGGCTTCGGCGAAGGCGCCACCGCCGTCAACAACGCCGCGGTCGCCATCGACCCCGACGCCCACCTGTTCCCCGGCCATTCGAGCGAAGGAACGTAAGTCCTAGGATTCGGTTCATGCTTGCCTTGACCATCGCGAAGGGGAACCTGGTGCCCGAGTCGGTTCCCGACCCGCACCCGGACCCGGACGAAGTCCTCATCGAAGTCGCCGCCGCCGGCGTGAACCGGGCCGACCTGCTCCAAGTCGCGGGCCACTACCCGCCGCCGCAGGGCGCGCCGCCCTGGCCCGGCCTCGAGGTCTCCGGCACCATCGTCGCCGTCGGCAGCGACGACAACTCGAGCCTCGTCGGCACCGAGGTGTGCGCCCTGCTCTCCGGCGGCGGCTACGCCGAACGGGTCACCGTGGACGCCGGGCTCGTCCTGCCCAAACCCGAAGGCGTCGACCTGATCGAGGCCGCCGCCCTGCCCGAGGCCGCCGCCACCGTCTACTCCAACCTCGGCTACCTCCTCGGCGGCGCGAAGGAACGCCCGCGCGTGCTCGTCCACGGCGGCGCCGGCGGCATCGGCACCTTCGCGATCCAATTCGCGCACCGGCTCCTCGGCGCCGAGGTCTGGACCACGGCCCGCGAGGACCACGCCAAAGACCTGGAGGCGCTGGGCGCCGACAAGGTCATCGACTACCGCACACAGGACTTCGGCGCAGCGCTCGCGGAGGCCGGCGGCGCCGACGCCATCCTGGACGTCATCGGCGGCGCCTACTTCGAGGACAACCTCAAGGCCCTCGCCGTCGACGGCCGGCTCACCGTCATCGGGCTCCAGAAGGGACGCGCCGCCGAGATCGATCTCGGCCGGCTGCTCGCCAAGCGCCACACCATCGCCGGGACCACGCTGCGGGCGCGTCCGATCGAACAGCGCCACCAGATCCTGGCCGAGGTCTTCGAACATGTCTGGTCCGCACTCGACTCCGGCGACATCAAGCCCGTGGTCGACACCAGGCTGCCGCTCGCCGAAGCCGCGGAGGCCCACCGGCTCATGAACGCCGGCGGCCATCTCGGGAAGATGATCCTGACCGCCTAGCGGTCGAAGGACGGATCACCGCCGGCGAGCGCCGTCGCCGCGATCGCGGCGATCCCCTTCGCCGCCAGGTCGGAGGGCAGCGTCGGATAGTTGCCGTCGAGCGACTGCCCGGGGATCAGCGGCACGTGCACGAACCCGGCGACCAGGCCGGGACGGCGCGTCGCCGCCAAGTGCATGAGCCGGTAGAACACCGCGTTGCACACGTACGTTCCGGCCGTCATCGACCCGGCGGCCGGCACCCCGGCCTCGCGCGCGGCCGCGACGCACGAGCGCAGCGGCAGGCCGGTGAAGTAGGAACCGGGCCCGTCGGCGATGAGCGGCTCGCCGAACGGCTGACGGCCGTCATTGTCGGGTATGGAGGCGTCGACCCGGTTGACCGCCACCCGCTCGACGTCGACCGCGGTGCGACCGCCCGCTTGACCGACGGCGATGACCAGATCGGGCTCGAAGCGTTCGATCGCGGCCTCCATGGCCAGGGGAGCGCCGGAGAACGTCACCGGAAGGAGCATGGTCTCGACCACCGCGTCCCGGATCGGGTGCTCGGCGGCCAGCTTGACCGCCTCCCACGACGAGTTGCCGTGGACGGAACCGAACGGCTCGAATCCGGTCAGCAGAACTCGGCGCATGATCACACTCCCTCGCAGAGACGGGACGCGCCCGCCGCGCGATCGGCGGCGGGCGCGTCGAAACCTTCTGCTTCCAACCGTACTGTCAGTCGCAGCAGCCCGGACCGCAGTCATCGCAGCAATCGTCGTTCACTTGGTCTCACCTCCTTCTTCGCACTGTTCGGGCGGGCACCAGCCCGTGGGCAGCGGCTCCCCGCAGACCCCGTCCCCGACGGCCCGCAGCATCGACGTCAACTGATGTCGCAGCTCCTCCAGGCGCGCGATCTCGGCGGTGACCTCGCCGATGCGCCGCTCCAGGTGCTGCTCGGCCGGCTCGCATGGGCACTCGCCGGTGTCGCGCACGGCCAACAGGTCGGCGATGTCGCTCAGCCGCAGACCGCCGCTCTGACAGGTGCGGATGAACCGGGCCCGCTCGACCGCCTCGGGCCCGTACCGCCGGTAGCCGGCGGCGCTGCGCTCGGGGGCCGGGACCAGGCCTTCGCGCTCCCAGTAGCGGATGGTGTCGGCCGAGACGCCGACGGCCTCGGCGAGCTTGCCGACCGTGAGTGTGGCGATTGCGGTGGTCATGGATGAACCGTAAACCTTGGAGTCGGCTCCAAGGTCAAGTCTTGGGGCGAAGAAAATTCGGGGGCGTCGGCGCTCCGGTGACGAGCCTCGTGCGACGCGGTCGCGAGCGGGAGGCAATGCGTTGGAGTCCGGGCGGCGCCGACGACTACCATTGACGCGAATGTGCAGCGCCGGGCCCGGACCCGGCCGAACGTGATCGAGGGAGAACCGTGGCATCCGCAGCGCCGAACACCAGTCCAGCCGTCGTCGAACCGCTTTGGGTGACGGCTGGCACTACGTGCGCCGACGCGGTCGCCGAGGCCGGTCTTCCCGTCCACGGCCCGAACGCGATCGTCGTCGTCCGCGACCCCGAGGGGAAGCTGCGCGACCTCGCCTGGACCCCCGAGTCCGACGCCAAGGTCGAGCCGGTGCCGCTGAACAGCCCCGACGGGCTGGGCGTCATGCGCCACTCGGCCGCGCACGTCATGGCGCAGGCCGTCCAGGAACTGCGCGAGGCGAAGCTCGGCATCGGACCGCCGGTGACCGACGGCTTCTACTACGACTTCGACGTCGCCGAGCCGTTCAACCCCGAGGACCTGAAGCAGATCGAGAAGCGCATGCTCCAGATCATCAAGCAGGGGCAGACCTTCCACCGGCGCAAGTACGCCTCGCTCGAGGAGGCCCGCGCCGAACTGGCGCACGAGCCCTACAAGCTCGAGCTCATCGAGACCAAGGGCGAGGGCACCGACGCCGACGAGGTCATGGAGGTCGGCGGCGGCGAGCTCACCGCCTACGACAACGTCGACCCCAAGACCGGCGAGCGGTGCTGGTCGGACCTGTGCCGGGGCCCGCACCTGCCCTCGACCAGGCTCATCGGCGCGGTCAAGCTCATGCGCTCGGCCGCCGCGTACTGGATGGGCTCGGAGAAGAACCCGCAGCTCCAGCGAATCTACGGCACCGCCTGGCCGACCAAGGCCGAGCAGAAGGCGTACCTTGAGCGCCTGGCCGAGGCCGAGAAGCGGGACCACCGCAAACTCGGCCAGCAGCTCGACCTGTTCAGCTTCCCCGAGGAGCTGGGCTCGGGCCTGCCGGTGTTCCATCCCAAGGGCGGGATCGTCCGGTACGAGATGGAGTCGTACCTGCGCGAGCGCCAGAAGGCCGCCGGGTACGAGCTGGTCAACACCCCGCACATCACCAAGAGCAAGCTGTTCGAGACCTCGGGGCATCTGCCCTACTACGCGGACTCGATGTTCCCGCCCATGGAGTTCGAGGGCGCCGACTATTACGTCAAGGCCATGAACTGCCCGATGCACAACCTGATCTACCGCTCGCGCGGGCGCTCCTACCGGGAACTGCCGCTGCGCTTGTCGGAGTTCGGCTCGGTGTACCGGTACGAGAAGTCCGGCGTGGTCCACGGGCTCACCCGCGTGCGGGGCATGACCCAGGACGACGCGCACATCTACTGCACCGAGGAGCAGGCGCCGGACGAGATCGCGAGTCTGCTCGCGTTCGTGCTGCGGCTGCTGCGCGACTACGGGCTCGACGACTTCTACCTGGAGATCTCCGACAAGGACGACTCGCCGAAGTTCATCGGCGACGACGCGCTGTGGGAGTCGTCGGTGGCCATGCTGCGGCAGGTGGCCGAGGAATCCGGACTCGACCTGGTCGAGGACCCGGGCGGGGCCGCCTTCTACGGCCCGAAGATCTCCGTGCAGGCCAGGGACGCCATCGGCCGGACCTGGCAGATGTCGACCATTCAGCTGGACTTCAACCAGCCGGCGCGCTTCGGCCTGGAGTACTCGGCGGCCGACGGCACCCGCAAGCAGCCGGTCATGATCCACCGGGCGCTGTTCGGCTCGATCGAGCGGTTCTTCGGGGTGCTGCTGGAGCACTACGCGGGCGCGTTCCCGGCGTGGCTGGCACCGGTGCAGGCCGTCGGCATCCCGGTCCGCGATGAGAACGCCGACTACCTCGACGGCTTCTTCGCCAAGCTGCGCCAGGCCGGCATCCGCGGCGAGGTCGACCACTCGGACGACCGGATGCAGAAGAAGGTCCGCAACGCCCAGATGCAGAAGATCCCGTTCATGGTGATCGCCGGCGACGACGACCAGTCCGCCGGGACCGTGTCGTTCCGCTACAGGGACGGCTCGCAGCGCAACGGCGTCCCGATCGACGAGGCCATCGCGCACGTCGCCGGATTCGTCGAGTCCCGCGTGAACGACGGCCCGTCGGCGGCCGAAGCCGAGTAGGCGGCAAGACGGCGGCGCGCACCCGAGCGGTGCGCGCCGTTCGCTCCACGCCCCTTCGGCGACCGGTTCAGTCCTTGCCGGTCTCGCCGAGCCAGCGCGCCAGCCGCCCCGCGCGCGTCAACGCGGTGAGCCGCCGCTCGGTGGCCTCGCGCAGCTTCGGGTAGGTGATCACGATGAGCTGGTCGTTCGAGCGCAGCCGCTCGCCCTTCGCCGGCACGAACAGGCGCTTCTCGCGCACCACGCCCGCGACGGCGCTGCCCTCGGGCAGACGCAGTTCGAACAGCCGCAGCCCCGCCAAGGCCGAGCCCTTGGGCACGGTGATGGTGAGCACCTCGCCGTCCACCGCGTCCAGCGGCGCGGCCTCGATGTCGACCTCCCGGGCCGCTCCGGGGTTCGACAGGCGCAGCAGCTTCGCCATCCACGGCAGCGTCGGCCCCTGAAGCAGTGTGAACGCCACCACCAGGATGAACACGAGGTCCCACAGCGCCTGGCCTCCCGGCAGGCGCTCGGACTGCGGAATGGTGGCCAAGACGATGGGGACCGCCCCGCGCAGGCCGGCCCACGAGATGAGCGTCTGCTCGCGCACGGAGAACCGGAACGGCACCAGGCACAGCGCTACCGACAGCGGCCGCGCCACCAGCGTGAGCACCGCGCCGAGGACGAGCGCGGGCACCACCGAGTCCAGCAGGTTCGCCGGGCTCGCCAGCATGCCGAGCATGATGAACATGCCCAACTGCGCCATCCAGCCCAGACCCGTGGCGAACGACAGCGTCGCCGCCCGGTGCGGCAGGTGCGAGTTGCCGAGGATGAGCGCCGCCAGATACGCGGCGATGAACCCCGAGGCGTTCAGCGCGCCCGCCGCCGCGAACGCCGCCAGGCCGAGGCTGAACACCGCGAGCGGGTACAGCCCGGTCACCGGCAGCGCCAGGCGTCGCAGCAGCCACGCCCCGCCGAAGCCGACCGCCACCCCGATCGCCGTGCCGGCCGCCAGTTGCCAGGCCAGCGTCGCGACCAGGGTCGCCGCGCTCGGCACCCCCGCCGCCGAGGAGAACGCCAGCACCAGGATGACCGCGGGAGCGTCATTGAAGCCCGACTCTGCTTCCAGTGTCCCCGAGAGCTTCTTCGGCAAGCCCACGCCACGCAGCTCGGAGAACACCGCCGCGGCGTCGGTGGATGCCACGACCGCCCCGAGGATCAGCGAGGTCTGCCAGGAGAACCCGATGAGGTAGTGCGCGCCCGCCGCCACCACCACGACGCTGATCCCCACGCCGACCGTCGACAGCAGCCCCGCCGGCGCGACCTGTGCCGAGATCGCCTTCCACCGGGTCGACAGACCGCCCTCGATGAGGATGAGCGCGAGCGCGAACGTGCCGATGACCTGCGCCAGCTCGAAGTCGTCGAAGTCGAAGCCCAGGCCGTCCTCGCCGAGCACCATGCCGGCGCCGAGGAAGATCAGCAGCGCCGGGAGCCCCAGCCGGTGGGTGGCGCGGATGGCCGCGATCGAGAGGAGCACGGTGGCGCAGCCGACGAGCAGCACGAGGTACAGCTGAGGCAACGTCACACTGCGCAGCATATCCGCGACCCCAGGGGTGAAACCGGATGGTTTCGCCGTTATGGCGGAGCCCTCGCCGCATTTCGCCGCGGTCGACGCCCCCGGTGGCGGTGCCCTAGGATCGTCTCCGTGAGTCAAGTTGCACCCGACGGAGCCGGCGTCCCGGACGAATACGAGCGACTGTGGACGCCGCACCGGATGGCCTACATCAAGGGCGAGGGCAAGCCCACCGGTGACGACTCCGACATCGAGGGGTGCCCGTTCTGCGAGATCGCCAAGCTCGACGACGCCGACGGGCTCATCGTCGCCCGGGGCCAGACGATGTACGTCGTCATGAACAAGTTCCCCTACAACTCCGGCCACCTCATGGTCGTCCCGTTCCGCCACGTGCCCGACTACACCGACCTCGACGTCGAAGAGGTCGCCGAGATGGGTTCGCTCACCCAGGAGGCCATGCGGGTCGTGCGCGCGGCCATGGGCGCACACGGATTCAACATCGGCATGAACCAGGGCCAGGTCGCCGGGGCCGGCATCGCCGGCCACTTGCACCAGCACATCGTCCCCAGGTGGGGCGGCGACGCGAACTTCATGCCGATCATCGGCCGCACCAAGACCCTGCCCCAGCTGCTCGACGAGACCCGCACCGAACTGGCGGCCGCCTGGGGTCGGCTGTAAACGGAGGGGCACTATAGAGTCGGAGCCACCACCTGCCCAGTGCCCAAACACCCAATGGGCGACGCCAGCCACGGCGAAGCTTGCGAGCCGTGAATCAGCTCAGAAATCAGGAGACCATGGCGAAGTTCCTTCGGACCTCCGGACGAGCGGGGCTGCGGCGCTATGTCGACGCCGTGGCGAAGGTCCTCGTCCGCATCGGCGTGTCCGCCAACGCCGTCACCGTCGTCGGCACCGCCGTGGTCGTCGCGGCCTCGCTGCTGCTGCTCTCGCAGGGCCTGCTGCTGGCCGGCCTCATCGTCATCGCGCTCGCGGTGCTCACCGACATGCTCGACGGGGCGATCGCCCGCGTCAAGGGCACCACCAGCCGATTCGGCGCGCTGCTCGACTCCACCTGCGACCGCGTGGCCGACGGCGCGATCTTCGGCGGGCTCGCCTTCTGGCTGCTCACCGAGGACCGGTTCCTCGGCTGCGCGCTGGCGCTCGTCGTCCTCGTCACCTCCCAGGTCGTCTCCTACGTCAAGGCGCGCTGCGAGGGGCTGGGCGGGGAGTGCAACGTCGGCATCGCCGAGCGGCCCGAGCGGATCATCATCGCCGGCGTCGGCGTGGTCGCCGAGATCTGCGGCGTCCCCTACGCCATGGAGATCGGCATGGGCGTTCTGGCCGTGCTGACGACCATCACCGTCTTCCAGCGGCTCGTGCGCGCGCACGCCTCGCTGGCGGCGCTCGAGGAGCACGCCGATGCGTGAGCGACTCACCGAATGGGCCTACCTGGCGGCCTGGCGCGGCATCCGCGTCACGCCGCAGCGGCCCGCCTCGGCCCTCGCCCGCCGATTCGCCGACCGCGGCTGGCGCAAGAACGGGCGCGCGGTCCAGCAGCTGCGGCGCAACCTCTCCCGCGTCGTCGAAGGCGACGTGAGCGAGGAGCTCGTGCGCGAGGCCCTGCGCTCCTACGCCCGCTACTGGCTCGAAGCGTTCAGGCTGCCGTCGATGAGCCGCGACGACCTCGACCGCAGCTTCGAGATGAACGGCTACGAGCCCGTTGGCGAGCGCTTCACCAAGGGCAAGGGCTCCATCGTCGCACTGCCGCACAGCGGCAACTGGGACCTCGCCGGGGCCTGGGTGCCCCAGATCGCGAACCACCGGCTCACCACCGTCGCCGAACGCCTCAAACCCGAAGGCGTGTTCCGCCGCTTCCTCGAATACCGCGAGTCGCTCGGCATGAACATCGTCCCCGCCACCGGCGGCGAACGCGACCCGCAGGCGGTCCTGAGCGAGCGCCTGCGGGCCGGCGACGTGGTGGCCCTGGTCGCCGACCGCGACCTCGGGCGCCGCGGCATCGAAGTGAAGTTCTTCGGCGAGACCACCACCTTCCCCTCCGGCCCGGCACTGCTGGCCATCCGCAACCAGGTCCCGCTGTACACCGCCCGCATCCACTACGAGAGCGACCGGGCCGTCTGCCACATCACCGGGCCGCTCGACACCGGCACCGGGCGGTTGCGCGACCGCGTCGCCGCCACCACGCAGGCCATGGCCGACGCGTTCGCCGAGGGCATCCGCGCCCATCCGGCCGACTGGCACATGCTCCAGCGGTTCTGGTCGGCCGATTTCGAGTCCACGGGTTCGTGAAGGAGCACAGCCTCATGGGGGACCTGCGGATCGGGATCGTCAGCCCGTACTCCTTCGATGTGGCTGGCGGCGTTCAGAACCACATCAAGGACCTCGCCGAGACCCTGATCGACGGCGGCCACGACGTCTCCGTGCTCGCGCCCGCCACCGAGACCGACGACCTGCCCGACTTCGTCGTCGCCGGCGGCAAGACCGTCGCCGTGCCCTACAACGGCTCCATCGCCCGCCTCGCCTTCGGCCCCCGCTCGGCCGCGCGGGTCCGCCGCTGGTGCGTCGACGGCGACTTCGACGTCGTCCACGTCCACGAGCCGCTCACCCCGAGCCTGTCGTGCCTGGCCGTGCTCACCGCGCGCTGCCCGGTCGTCGCCACCTTCCACACCGCCATCACCCGGTCCAGGATGCTCGCGGCCGGCAAGAACATGGCGCAGCTGGTCCTGGAGAACCTCTCGGCCCGCATCGCCGTCAGCCCCTACGCCCGCAAAGTCCAGGTCGAGCACCTCGGCGGGGGAGCGGTCGAGATCCCCAACGGCGTCCCCGTCGCCTTCTACCGCAAGGCCGCCGCGCTGCGCTCGAAGCCCGAGGGCTCGACCATCGGGTTCATGGGCCGCTACGGCGAGCCCCGCAAGGGCTTCGGGATCCTCCGCGACGCCTTCGCCCGCCTGGCCGCCGACCGGCCGGACATTCACCTGCTCGTCGTCGGCCGCGGCGACGCCCAGTCCGCCGTCGCCGGCCTCGACCCCGCGATCGCCGAACGCATCCACTTCCTCGGCGCGGTCACCGACGAGGAGAAGGCCAGCATGCTCGCCAGCGTCGACCTCTACGTCGCCCCCAACACCGGCGGCGAGTCGTTCGGCATGATCCTCACCGAGGCCATGGCCGCCGGAACATGCGTGCTCGCCTCCGACATCGAGGCGTTCAAGAGCGTCCTCGACGACGGCAGCGCCGGCGAGCTGTTCGCCGTCGGCGACGCCGCCGACCTCGCCGCCAAGGCCGCCCGACTCCTCGACGACACCGAGCTTCGCTCCGGCTACGTCGAGCGCGCCAACGAATGGGTCAAACGCTACGACTGGCCCGAGGTCGCCGCCCGCGTCCTGGAGGTCTACCGCGCCGCGATCGACGCCGGCGCGGAACGCGGTTGAGCTCCCCGGGCGCCCCGACAGTGAACGCTCACCAAGCCTCGACCGGCCAGCCGTCGGCGAGCCTGGCCCCATTACGATGATCCCGATGTGGTGGCTGGCAATACTCGTAGCGGTCGTGGCCGCCGTCGGCGCCTATGCGACGTGGACGGTGACGCGCGTCGAGCGGCTGCACCGGCGCGCCCGCACCGCCGAGGCCGCGCTCCTGGCCAAGCTCGACGAGCGCGCCGAGACCGTGCTCAAATTCGTCGGCCACCCCGGCTTCGAGGAGCCGGTCGCCCTCGCCCTGTCCGTCGTCGCCGTCCCCGCCGACACCCAGCGCCAGCGCGAGCTGCGCGAGTACGCCGAGAACGACCTGACCCGCGCGCTGCGCGAGCTCGACGCCGAGCACGCCGGGACCGACGACCTGGAGGCCGCCAACCGCCGCGTCGCCCTGGCCCGCCAGATCCACTCCGACTTCGTCCGCGACGCCGTCGCCTCCCGCTCCCTGCCGATGGCCGTGCTGCTGCGCCTCCACCACCGCCTGCCCCGCCCGCAGTACTGGGACATCGACGACCCGGTGCGCTAGCCGCCGCGGTTTGTACCAAGAGGCTGTGAGGCCGGTCGCGGCGTAGAATCGACCAGGTCAGGCACCCCCAACGTAGTCGACCATCAAGATGGAGCCGGTGACCGTGTCAGAGACCCAGAAGACCGAGGCCGAGGTCGGGACCGCCCGCGTCAAGCGAGGCATGGCCGACATGCTGAAGGGCGGCGTCATCATGGACGTCGTCACGCCCGAGCAGGCCAGGATCGCCGAAGACGCCGGAGCCGTGGCGGTCATGGCGCTCGAACGCGTCCCCGCCGACATCCGCGCCGAAGGCGGCGTGTCCCGCATGAGCGACCCCGACATGATCGACGGCATCATCGAGGCCGTGTCGATCCCCGTGATGGCCAAGGCCCGCATCGGCCACTTCGTCGAGGCCCAGGTCCTGGAGACCCTCGGCGTCGACTACATCGACGAGTCCGAGGTCCTCACGCCGGCCGACGAGGCCAACCACATCGACAAGTGGCGGTTCACCGTCCCGTTCGTGTGCGGCGCGACCAACCTGGGCGAGGCGCTGCGCCGCATCGGCGAGGGCGCGGCCATGATCCGCTCCAAGGGCGAGGCCGGCACCGGCAACGTCGTGGAGGCCACCCGCCACATGCGCCGGATCCGCGCCGACATCGGCCGCCTGACCAAGCTCGACGGCGCCGAACTGTACGCCGCCGCCAAGGAGCTGCGCGCCCCCTACGAGCTCGTCGCCGAGGTCGCCAAGTTGGGCAGGCTCCCGGTGGTGCTGTTCACCGCCGGCGGCATCGCCACCCCGGCCGACGCGGCCATGATGATGCAGCTGGGTGCCGAGGGGGTCTTCGTCGGCTCGGGCATCTTCAAGTCCGGCGACCCCGCCAAGCGCGCCGCCGCCATCGTCAAGGCCACCGCCTTCCACGACGACCCGAAGGTCGTCGCCGAGGTCTCCCGCGGCCTGGGCGAGGCCATGGTCGGCATCAACGTCGACTCCCTCACCGAGGACCAGAAGATGGCCGGCCGCGGCTGGTAGCCCAGCGACGCCGAGCGGGCCCGGACCGGACCTGTGGTGCCAGGAGTCGTTGCGACCACTCCTGGCCACCGCCGAACGGTCCGCCCCCGCCGCGCTTGCGCCCCTATGCGGGCGCGATGTCGAACAGGAGCCCGCCGGTGTGGCCCACGGCGACGCAGTGGTTGCCGAACTCACCCTGATAGGAGTGGAAGCGGCCCTGCCACATCCCGTGGGCGCGGACCGTCACCGGCCGGTAGTCCATGGTGCACATCCCGTCGAGCGGCGGCAGTGCGGCGACCTCGCCCTCGACCGAGGTGAGCTGGGCGCACGCTCGGTCCCCGTGCGGATGGCCCTCGCCCGAAGGGCACCTGAGCAGGGCGTCGTGCACCGTCCCGTCCGAGTACTCGACCTCGAGGTAGAAGGCGCCGTGGCCGTTGCTGACCGGTACCGAACGCGCCTGCGCCTGCGCGGGCGCGAGTGCGATGAACGCGACCGACCCGAGAGCGGCGACGACGCGTGTGAACTTCTTGTACATGCCGTGATCCTAAGTAGCCGAAGGCGTGCAAACCCCCATCGACACTCCCGAAACGGTCACGGAGCCTAGAGTTGAGGCATGAACGCAGCAGACCTCGACCAACTGCCCACCACCGAACTCCAGCACCGCGCGTTCGCGCTGGCGCGCCACCGCCGCGACTGGCGGTTCTTCATCGACCTGTTCCGCCACACCCCGGCGGCGAGCGAGGCCGACAACCTCGATCCCGACGTCGCCGAGATCGGCGTCGCCATCGACGACCTGGTGGCGATGTGGCGTGAGGCGACCCAGGGCCAGTGGGGCTCCAGCGAACCGCTGGCTCGCGCGGCGTTCATCGACTACCTCTCCCGCCACGGTGAGGGCGAGCCGGGGGAGGGGGAGCCCCGGTTACCTCGACTTCTCGGTCATCCAGTGCCTGACATCGCCGGCGAACAGCCACCACAGCGCCAGGACCGAGGCGAACACCCACGGCGCGACGAGGTAGCTGAAGATGCCGGTCATGAGCATGCCGGCGAGGAACAGGACGATCGTCACCGCGATCGCGGTGCGGCGAACGGCCCTCATGCGGGTCTTGAGCCGCAGCGCGCACAGCGCGGCGACGATCGCGCACAGGATCGCCACGCCGGCGAGGGTGAGGTACATGGCCAGGAAGTCCGTGCTCTGGTAGTACTCGTGTGCGTCGCGCGCCAGCGAGGCCGCGTCGTCGACGTCGGGAGCGGCGTCGATGAGGTCCTCGACCGACATCGCGCGGTAGGCGAAGACGGTGACGATCAGGAAGTTGCCCGCGAGTACCGCGCAGACGGCCTGCACCCACATGGCGATCCGCAACCGGCCGATCTGCCTCGGCGGTCCCTCGACCTCGTCCTTGTCGTCGTCTTCCGGACCGGAGGAGTGGCCGAAGTTGGGCTGCGGGAGCATGGGCGATCGCCTTCCGAGCGGTTAGTGGTTGAACCAGCGGCGGGCGAACCGCTCGGTCAACGTTCCGATGATGGTGATTGGAACGATAGCCAACGCGATGCACAGCGCCCAGTACAGGCCGCCGGTGGCGATGAGCCACACGAGCCCGGCCAGGCTCAGGACCTGGCTGAGGAGGATGAGCAGCCACAGCACCCGCCACTGGGTGCGCAGGAGCGCGATGGCCAGGAGCAGGAACAGCGCCAGCGCGCCGAGGCCGGCCGCGACGCGGTAGACGTCGTGCTCGGCGGCTTCGGGGACCAGGCCGCGGGCGTAGTGGTGGGCCAAGACGATGAGGCCGCCGACGGCGACGCAGATGGCCGTCTGGATCCACAAGGCGTTGCGTCCGGCCCGCACCGAACGGGGCATCGGGTTGCGTTTGACGATCTCAGGCATGGGTCTTCAAGCTCCTAGGGGTGCTGCACGTTCGCCCGCAGAGCCTAACGGATCGGTCCCGGAGCGAAGTAATCGGTCACAGTGCCGATTGCGCAGGTAGGCAGTGGGATGTGGCCGAACTACGCTTGTATCGCCCGATGAACGCGACTTTTGGAGTTCTCTGATGTCCGTGGTGCCCGAGGTCGGCGTACTCGCGCTGCAAGGCGACGTCGTCGACCACATGCGCGCGATCGAGGCCGCCGGCGCCCGAGCCGTGCCGGTCCGCCGCGAATCCGAGCTCGACTCGGTCGACGGCCTGGTCATCCCAGGCGGCGAGTCGACGACGATGAGCAGGCTGCTGACCGTATTCGGCCTGTTCGAGCCGCTCCAGAAGCGCCTGGACGCCGGGATGCCCGCCTTCGGGTCCTGCGCGGGAATGATCATGCTGTCCACCGAGGTTCTCGACGGCAGGGCCGACCAGCGCTCCTTCGGAACCATCCCGATGACGGTCCGCCGCAACGCCTTCGGACGCCAGGTCGACTCCTTCGAATCGCCGATCGACCTCGACGGTGTCGAGGGCGGCCCCTTCCACGGCGTCTTCATCCGCGCGCCGTGGGTCGAGCGCGTCGACGACGACGTGCAGGTCCTGGGCAGGGTCGATGCCGGGGAGGGACCGGCCGAAGGGCCGGGCGGTAGGATCGTCGCCGTACGTGCGGGCGCCTGCCTGGCCACCTCGTTCCACCCCGAGGTGACGCCGGACGCGCGGGTGCACCGATACTTCGTGGATATGGTCCGGCGCTCAGGCGCCGGAACGGTTGAGTAAGTAGGACAGGGGACTGCTGGCATGAGTGGCCACTCCAAGTGGGCGACGACCAAGCACAAGAAGGCCGCGATCGACGCCAAGCGGGGCAAGATCTTCGCGAAGCTGATCAAGAACATCGAGGTCGCGGCGCGTACTGGTGGTCCTGACCCCGCCGGCAACCCCACGCTCTTCGACGCCATCCAGAAGGCCAAGAAGAGCTCGGTGCCGAACGACAACATCGACCGCGCGGTCAAGCGCGGCGGCGGCCTCGACGGCGGCGGCGTCGACTACGAGACGATCATGTACGAGGGCTACGCGCCCGGCGGGGTCGCGGTGCTCATCGAGTGCCTGACCGACAACCGCAACCGGGCCGCCTCCGAGGTGCGCGTCGCGCTGACCCGCAACGGCGGCTCGCTCGGCGAGGCCGGCAGCGTCGGATACCTCTTTTCTCGCAAGGGCGTCATCATCGTGCCGAAGACCGACGGGCTGACCGAGGACGACGTCCTCATGGCGGTCCTCGACGCGGGCGCCGAGGAGGTCAACGACCTCGGTGAGGGCGGCTTCGAGGTGCTGTGCGAGCCGACCGACCTGGTCGCGGTCCGCACCGCGCTCCAGGAGGCCGGAATCGACTACGACTCGGCCGACGCCGGGTTCCAGCCCTCCACCAGCATCGCCGTGGACGCCGAGGGCGCACGGAAGGTGATGCGGGTCGTCGACGCCCTGGAGGACTCCGACGAGGTCCAGAACGTCTACACGAACGTCGACATCGCCGACGACGTCCTCGCCGAGCTCGACGCCTAGGGCCGGTCCAAGACGAACCGCGGGGCATAGCGCCGTCCGGCGCGGGTATACCCGCGGCATGATCGACGAGACGCTGAAGATCCCGGCAGACTCCATCGAGCTGGAGGGCCACCTGGCCGTCCCCGACGACGCCGCGGGCGTGGTGGTGTTCGCCCACGGCAGCGGTTCGAGCCGCCACAGCCCGCGCAACCGAACCGTCGCCGAGGCATTGAACGAGGCCGGGCTCGGGACGCTGCTGTTCGACCTGCTCACGCCCGAGGAAGCCGAGGACCGCCGGAAGGTCTTCGACATCCCGCTGCTGGCCGAGCGGCTCGCCGAGGTCACCAACTGGCTCCAGGACCGCCCCGGAGCCGAGAACGAGTGGATCGGCTACTTCGGCGCGAGCACCGGCGCGGCGGCCGCGCTGCGGGCCGCGACGGCGCCCGGGGTGGAGGTGCGGGCGGTGGTCTCCAGGGGCGGCCGGCCCGATCTCGCCGGAGACGACCTGCCGAACGTCAGGACGCCGACGCTCCTCATCGTCGGCGAACGCGACGAGAGCGTCCTGGGCCTCAACTACGACGCGCAACGCCGCCTGGGCGGCCCGAACCGGATCGCGATCGTGCCCGGCGCGACCCACCTGTTCGAGGAGCGCGGCGCGATGGAGTCCGTGGCCGAACTGGCCCAGGACTGGTTCAACGAGCACCTCGGGGGCGTCACACCCTGAACGGGTAGGTATCCGGGGCCTCGCCCTCGATCCAGGGGGCGGTGGTCTCCAGCGGTTCGACCGCGCGCGTGTCGTCGATATGGATCACCGCGTCGAACTGCTCGGCGAGCCTGGTGCGGAAGTAGTGGCTGTACCGCTCGGTCTCGGGTCGGTAGATCACGCCGATGGCGCGTTCGAGACGCGCTTGGCGCAGCGCCTCGGCGGATCGCGGCGCCGTGTCGAACCTGAGCAGGAACTCCCGCTGACCGACCCGGTGGAACAGCTCCTCGACGCTGCCGGGCAGGCCCGGTCGGACCCGCTTGCGCAGCGCCGGCCCGTTCCAGTCGTCCGCGGCGGTCACCGTGCCCGCATAGGTGGTGAAGCCGATCAGCCGGCATTCGCCGGGGCGGCGTTCGCGCATCAGCTGCCCGAGGTTGCGTTC
Organism: Glycomyces tarimensis; assembly: GCF_054776215.1. NCBI lineage: Bacteria > Bacillati > Actinomycetota > Actinomycetes > Glycomycetales > Glycomycetaceae > Glycomyces > Glycomyces tarimensis. The sequence continues at coordinate 50,967 of NZ_BAAHCB010000011.1, read as the reverse complement.
GCCTCGTTCGGCGACCTCGGTGGCGCGGGCGTCGCCGAGGTGGGAGTTGTGGGCCCACACCACGATCTTCGCCGGCTCGCCGAGCCGCTCGGTCAGGCGGTCGGCGAGCGCCTCCAGGGTCTCGGCCATATGGGTGTCGCGCAGATTCCACGATTCGACCGAGCCGCCGAACATCGAGCGGTAGTACTCCTCCGCGGCCAGAACCGTCTGGGCGTTGCGTTCGGCGTAGAACCGCTCGTCCTCGGCGAGCAGACCGTCGCGCCTGGCCGCCTCCAGCCCCTGCCGCTGCAGCTCGGACAACTGTTCCAGCACCTGCTCCTGGCACGATTCGCCGGCGCCGAACGCGGCGGCGTACCCGTACGCCTGGCCGTCGTCGCCGCCGCGGTGGTCCAGGCAGGCGTACCGCTCCCTGGCGCGTTCGGCGGCGGCCGGATCGACGCGGTCGAGGTAGGCGACGACCTCCGCGATCGAACGGTAGAGGCTGTACAGGTCGAGCCCGTAGAACCCGGCCTTCGCCCGGTCGTCGGCCCCAAGGTCGTTGTGCTCGCGGAGCCACTCGACGAATCGCACCACGCTCGTATTGCGCCACATCCAGGTCGGGAAGCGTTCGAAGCCGCGCAGCGCCTCCTCGGCGGTCGCGGCCGCGCCCCGGCCCCGAACGAACCGGTTCACGCGGTAGGCGTCGGGCCAGTCGGCCTCCACCGCCACGGCGCGGAACCCGTGCTCCTCGATGAGCCGCCTTGTCAGGCGCTCGCGCGCCGAGTAGAACTCCTCGCTGCCGTGCGTGGCCTCACCCAGCAGCACGAACCGCGCGTCGCCGACCACGTCGAGCCAGGTCTCGTCGGACGGCACGCCGTCGACGACGGGCACCAGCTCCGAGCGCACGATCGACTCCGCGCCGTCCACTAGGCGCCTCCCGTGTCCGAGCTCGTGGCCGCGGCCAGCAGCTCGCGGACCTCCTCGTCGCTCGTCTGGTCGAAGACCCGGTACGACTGGCCGACGGCGGCGAACGGCTCGGGGGTGGTCGCGCACACCATCTCGTCGACCATGTCCTCCAGCTCCCGGCATGTCGAGGACGGAGCGGTGGGGACGGCCACGACCAGTCGCTCGGGGCCGAGCGCCCGCACCGCCTGAACGGCGGCGCGCATCGTCGAACCGGTGGCCAGCCCGTCGTCGACGAGCAGCACCGTCCTGCCTTCGAGTACCAGTGGGGGCCGATCGCCCCGATAGGCCCGCTCCCTGCGGCTCAGCTCGGCGGCCTCGCGCTCGGCGACCCGGTCGATCTGGCCGCGGTCGACGCCGCTGAGCCGCACGACCTGGTCGTTGAGGACCGTGACGCCGCCGCTGGCGATGGCGCCCATCGCCAGCTCCTCGTGGCCGGGGAGGCCGAGCTTGCGGACCGTGAACACGTCCAGCGGGGCCTGCAGCGCCCGTGCGACCTCGTAGGCCACGGGCACGCCGCCGCGCGGCAGCGCGAGGACCAGCACGTCCGAGTGGCCTCGGTAGTGATCCAGCAGCGCCGCCAGTGCGTGTCCGGCGTCGCTCCGGTCGCGATAGACCTGCTTGGGCATGCGTTCGAGGTGCCCGTCCCCGCCTGCGCCTAAACGACAACGGCCGACCCCTCGGGCCGGCCGTGCCGAGCGAGAGCTAAGCGGCGAGCGCCGGTTTCCTCGGGTAGACCCGGATCGTCCAGACCACCGCCAGGGCCGTGGCGACGGCATAGACGGCGATGCCCAGGGTCATGTTCGCGAGTGTCACGCCGCCGATGGTCGCCAGTGCCGGCAGCGCGCCGCCCGCACCCATCTGGAGCGCGCCCATGAACGCCGAGGCCGTGCCGGCGACCTGCGGCGGCTGCGAGGACATCGCGGCAGCGCCCGCGTTCGGGAAGACCACGCCGCAACCGAACATCATCACGATGATCCCGGCCGGGACCGTCCACAGGTTCTCGGCGCCGGCGAACTGCACTCCGGCCAGCCACGCGACGCCCGCCAGCGAGATCACCATGCCGGTGACCATGCGGTGGTTCGAGTCGCTGCGGTCGATCATGAGCATGTTCGCCTGGTTCCCGGCGAGCAGCGCCAGGGTGCCGGCGGCGAACAGCAGCGAGTAGAAGCCCGCTGAGGCGCCCAGCTCGTTCTGCGAGATGAAGCTGAATGTCGAGACGTAGGTGAACAGCATCGAGAAGTTCATGATCACGATGAGCGTCGGTGCGATGAAGCCCGCGTCGCGCACCAAGGCGGCGACCGAGGAGCCGAACTCGCGCAGGCCCATCGAGCGGCGCTCGGTGGCCGGAAGGCTCTCGGGCAGGAACTTCCACACCAGGAACGTCGACAGCGTGGACAGCACCGCCATGAAGACGAAGACCACCGGCCACGGCCCGAAGCGGATGAGCTGCGCCCCCACGATCGGGCCGAGCATCGGCGCGAGCATGGTGACGAACATCATCTTGGCCGTGAAGCGGGTCATGTCGTCGCCGTGGAAGTGGTCGCGGATGACCGCGCGGGCGACGACCACGCCGGCCGCGCCGCTCAGGCCCTGCAGGAACCGCATGGCGATGAGCAGATCCGCGCTGGTCGCGATCGCGCACACCAGCGAGGTGAGGGTGAACAGGGCCATGCCGATGAGCAGCGGCTTGCGGCGGCCGATGCGGTCGGAGAGCGGACCGATGAACGCCTGGCCGATGCCCATCCCGATCATCATCGACGTCAGGGTGAGCTGGATGCGGGCCTCGGGCGTTCCGAGCGCGCCGGCCATGTCGGGGAAGGCCGGGAGGTAGAGGTCGATGGCGATCGGCGCGGTCGCCGAGAGCGCGCCGAGCACGAAGACCATCGTTGCGATGGAGCGGCGCGAGTGGTTGCCGGAGAGGGCGGGGGAGTGAAGCGCAGCGGCAGACACGGTCATCTCACAAATAGTCTTGGTAAGCACGGGATTCGGGGCATTGGGGCTCGTCGTTGCACCCTCCGCCTATCAACGTAACGCCGTCCCTAGCCGCTCGGCAAGGGGTTTATGGGACATGCCACGAGCGTCACGGAACACACCTGTCGTGCCTCCCGGATAGGCTGGCGCGAACGACAGAACGGAGGGGCGAGTGCGCGTGATGGGGATCGACCCGGGACTGACCCGCTGCGGCGTCGGCATCGTCGAAGGGCGGCCCGGGGCGCCGGGCCGGATGATCGCCGTCCACGTCATCCGCACCGACCCCGAAGCGCCCCTTGCCGATCGACTCCTCGCGCTCGACGACGGCCTGCGCGAGCACATCGAAGTTCACCGGCCCGAGGCCGTCGCCGTCGAACGCGTCTTCAGTCAGCACAATGTGGCCAGCGTCATCGGCACCGCGCAGGCCTCCGGCATCGCGCTCCTCGCCGGTGCCCGCGCCGGACTGCCCACGGCCACCTACACGCCCTCGGAAGCCAAGGCCGCCATATGCGGCAACGGCAACGCCGACAAGCGGCAGGTGACCGCCATGGTCGCCCGCGTGCTGCGCCTGAGCGAGCCGCCCAGGCCCGCCGACGCCGCCGACGCGCTCGCGATCGCCATCTGTCACCTTTGGAGGGGCGGCATGAAGGCCAGACTCGCCGCCGCGAAGGGAGGCGCGCGATGATCGCACAGCTCACCGGATCGGTGGCGTCCGTGGGGGAGTCGTACGCGGTCATCGACGTCGGCGGGGTCGGCTACGCCGTCCACGCCGGAGCGCACACGCTCGCCAACCTCAAGGTCGGCTCGCAGGTCGTCCTCCACGTCTCCACGATCGTGCGCGAAGACTCGATCACCTTGCACGGCTTCAACTCTCCCACTGAAAGAGACCTGTTCGAGCTGCTCCAGACGGCACAGAAGATCGGGCCGCGCATCGCCCGCGACGCGATCGAGGCCCTGCGCCCCGACGTCATCCGCCACGCCATCGCCACCGGCGACACCGCCACGCTCTCGCGCATCCCGGGCGTCGGCAAGAAGAGCGCCGAGCGGATCGTCCTCGATCTGGCCGACAAGATCGGTCCGGTCGACCCGGGCCTGCCCAAACAGGGCGGCTCGCGCCCCGGCGGCTGGCGCTCCCAGGTGAGCCAGGGGCTCCAGGCGCTCGGCTGGTCGGCCAAGGACGCCGAGACCGCGATCGAGAAGCTCGACGCCGACGGCGTCGACGGCGCCGACGTGCCTACGCTGCTGAAGCAAGCCATTCGACTGCTCGGGAAGCGATAGGCCATGGACGAACCCGAATTCACCTCCGAAGAGTGGGACGCCGCCCTGACCGCCGCCGAGGCCACCGAGCTCGACCGCCTCGCCGAGGCCGGCATCCGCCCCGGAAAGCTCGACGACGTCATCGGGCAGACCCGGGTGCGCGAGCAGATCAGCCTCCTGCTCGAAGGGGCGCGGCGGCGAGGCTCGTCCCCGGACCACCTGCTGCTGTCCGGCCCGCCCGGGCTCGGCAAGACCACCCTGGCGATGATCGTCGCCGCCGAACTCGGCGTCGGCCTGCGCCAGACCTCCGGCCCGGCCATCGAGCGCTCCGGCGACCTGGCCGCGATCCTCACGAGCCTCGGCCCCGGCGAGGTCCTGTTCATCGACGAGATCCACCGGATGGCTCGGCCGGCCGAGGAACTGCTCTACACCGCCATGGAGGACTTCCGCGTCGACGTGATCGTCGGCAAGGGCCCCGGCGCCACCGCCATCCCGCTCGAACTCGAACCGTTCACGCTCGTCGGCGCCACCACCCGTGCCGGGCTGCTCACCGGCCCGCTGCGCGACCGCTTCGGCTTCCTCGGCCAGCTCGAGTTCTACGCCACCGGCGAGCTGGAGGCCATCGTCAGGCGCTCGGCGGGCATCCTCGACGTCGCCATCACCGACGACGGCGCCGCCGAGATCGCCTCGCGCGCGCGAGGCACGCCCCGCATCGCCAACCGGCTGCTGCGGCGCGTCCGCGACTTCGCGCAGGTCCGCGCCGACGGCACCATCACCGAGCCGGTCGCCTCCGAGGCCCTCGCGCTCTACGACGTCGACGACCTCGGCCTCGACCGGCTCGACCGGGCCGTCCTCAGCGCGCTGGTGAAGACGTTCGGCGGCGGGCCCGTCGGCCTGACCACCCTGGCAGTCGCGGTGGGGGAGCAGTCGGACACCGTCGAGGAGGTCTGCGAGCCCTACCTGGTCCGGGCCGGTCTCCTGGCCCGCACGCCCAGAGGCCGCGTGGCCACCGCCGCCGGCTGGCGCCACCTGGGCATGTCGCCGCCCTCCACCGACGGGCTCTTCGAGGCCGGCAACGCGTAGGGTGGGGGACATAGCGGGCTCTGGCCAGTGCGGACGCGCGCGTTAGACTCCGCTGGCAACAGATCGCCACCAATGAAAGGCACCAGCGTGCAAGACCTGTCATTCCTGATCATCATCGCGGGGTTCATCGCCCTGATGTACTTCGTCATGATCCGGCCTCAGAAGAAGCGCCAGCGCGAGCAGCAGGAAATGCAGACCAAGGTCGACGCGGGAGCCCGCGTCATGACCATCGGCGGCCTGTACGGCACCGTCGTGGACTCCGACGAGGAGACCGTGACCCTCGAGGCCTCCGACGACGTCTTCCTGGTGTTCGCCCGCCAGGCCATCGCCAAGGTTCTGCCCACCGAAGAGGAGCCGGCCGCCGCCGAGGACGAGACCTCCATCAGCGAGGACGAGGCCACGCTCACCGACGAGGACCTCGAGAAGCTGCGGGCCACCGACGACGGGGACGACAAGCACCCCGGGAAGTCCGACCGCAAGGAGTACTAGAACACCGGCCTCCACGTGGTGGCCGTCCGATTCGGGCGGGATACGGCGTCTCATCGCGGCCGTCTAGAATGAGCCGCGCCGACACTGCGTGTGCAAGGCCACTCCCTCCGATCGGCGCCCGCCCGCCCGGGCGGAGCTTCGGAGGCCGGCACAGCCGGACCGGGCATCCCCTGTGCCCGTTCCGCATCGACTCAAGGAAGAGACTGACCATTGCCGTCGAACATGGGTGCAACCACGGGCGCTGACCGCCCACGGAAGAAGATCCAGCGAAAGCGCCTGCCCGTCGCCCCGTACTTCATCGCCCTGGTGGCCGTCATCGGAGTGCTGTGGGTCGCCTCCGTTGCCGGCGCCGGATTGAAGTTCCCGACGCCGAGGCTCGGTCTCGACCTCCAAGGCGGGCTGTCGATGACGCTCACCGCCTATCAGCAGGGAACGGACGAGCCCCCCTCGGCCGAGACCATGGAGCAGGCGCGGCAGATCATCGAGAGCCGCGTCAACTCGACCGGAGTGACCGAGCCCGAGGTCTACGTCGAGGGCAGCGAGAACATCGTCGTGAGCGTCGCCGGAGACGACACCGACGAAGCAGCCCTTCGCGACGTCGGCGCCCCGGCCGAGCTGCGCTTCCGCCTCGTCACCAACTCCGTGGCCGACACCGCGGCGCTGGAGGACATGGCCGGCGCCGAAGAGGACGCCGCCTCCGATGAGGAGGCCACCGACGGCGAGGGCGACGAGGAGACCACCGACGAGCCTACGGCGGAATCGGGCGAGACCCCCACCGACGCGGAGCCGACCGAGGAAAGCTCCGGCTCGCCCCAGGTCAGCACCTCCGATGAGGACCTCACGCTCGACGACGTGTGGGCCAAGGTCGGCGAGGAGGCCGCCACGGTCGCCCAGGGCCTGACCGCCGCCCCCACCGACCCGGCCGCTCAGGCCGCACTCGAGCCGTTCGGTGAGCTCACCCCCGAGGAGGTCGGCCTGCTGCCGGCCGCGGTCCAGTTCAACGTCCCGCAGATCTCGTGCGAGCAGCTCGACAACCGCCCGCCCGGCTCCGTCCAGCAGCCCGACATCGAGGTCACGGCGTGCTCACCGCCCCGGCCGGTCGTCGCGGACGACCCCGAGTCGACGATCGCCTACAAGTACCTGCTCCAGCCGGCCGCCGTGCTCGGCTCCGACGTCGCGCAGGCCGACGTCGGCACCGACCAGGCGAATCTCAACCAGTTCGTCGTCAACGTGCAGTTCACCGCGGAGGGCGCCGAGAAATGGGGCGCGCTCACCAGCGAGAACGTGGGCCAGCAGATCGCCATCGTCCTCGACAACGAGGTCGTCAGCGACCCGACGATCCGAGAGGCGTCCACCAACTCCACCTCCATCTCCGGCGATTTCAGCGCCGACGAGGCCAACCAGCTCGCCGATCAGCTCAACTTCGGCTCGCTGCCGACCACCTTCGTCGTCCAGACCCTCAACGAGGTCACCGCGACCCTCGGCGTCGACCAGCTCGAGGCGGGCCTGCTCGCCATGGTCATCGGCCTCGCGCTGGTGTTCCTGTACTGCATCGCGTACTACCGGGTGCTCGGTTTCGTCGTCCTCGGCAGCCTCATCACCGCCACCGCGGTCCTGTACCCGATGGTCGCGCTGCTGGGCTCCCAGATCGGGCTGACGCTCACGCTCGCCGGCATCGCCGGCTTCGTGGTCGCCATCGGCATCACCGCCGACTCGTTCGTCGTCTACTTCGAACGGATCAAGGAGGAGATGCGCGACGGACGCTCGGCCCGATCGGCCGTGCCCAGAGCCTGGATCCGGACCAGGCGCACGATCCTGTCGGCCAACGCCGTCTCGATCATCTCCGCGCTGGTCCTGTACTTCCTGGCCATCGGGCCGGTCCGCGCCTTCGCCTTCGCGCTCGGCCTGTCGACGCTGGTGAACATCCTGGTGGTCTTCCTGTTCACCCACCCGATCGCCGAGTGGCTGGCCCGCGGCAGGGTCCTCAACAACGTCCACCTCTCCGGGCTCCACACCAGGGCGGTCCCGGTCCCCGGCAAAGCGGCCTCGCGCGGCTAAGGAGCACCGATGAGCACCAAGCAGAACAACGCCGAGAGCGCCCGAAAGAAGCCGCTGCCGATCTGGAGCCGGCTCTACCGGGGCGAGACCGACTTCGAGTTCGTCGCCAATCGCCGGCGCTGGTACCTCGGATCCGCGATCGTCATCGCCGCCTGCATCGCGGTCATGCTCATCAAGGGCTTCGCCCTGGGCATCGACTTCGCCGGGGGCAATCAGTACACCGTGCCGGTCGAAGCCGACGTCGCCATCACCGAGGTCGAGGACGCTGCCGAGGACGCCGGCGCCGACGTGGCCTCCGGGCAGGTGGCCGGGTCGGGTGAGGACCAGACCTTCGTCATCCGCACCGCCGCGATGGACGGCGAGACCTCCATGGCCGTCGTGGAGTCGATGAGCGAGGTCGCCGGGGTCAGCCCCGACCAGATCTCGACCTCCGAGGTCTCCGCCACCTGGGGCGAGTCCGTGTCCCGCCAGGCGCTCATCGCGCTGGTGGTGTTCCTGGTGCTCATCACCGGGTTCATCTGGCTGCGGTTCGAACGGCGCATGGCGATCGCGGCGCTCGCCGCCCTCGGGCACGACCTGATCCTCACCGCGGGCGTCTTCTCGCTGGTCGGCTTCGAGGTCACGCCCTCGACGATGGTCGGCATGCTGACCATCTTGGGCTACTCGCTGTACGACACCGTCGTCGTGTTCGACAAGGTCCAGGAGAACACGGCGAACCTGCTCCAGACCCGCCAGAAGACCTACGCCGAGGGCGTCAACGACGCCGTCAACGAGACGCTCATGCGCTCGCTGAACACCTCGCTGATCGGCGCGCTGCCGGTGGCGGCGCTGCTGTTCATCGGCGTCGGCCTGCTCGGCGTCGGCACCCTCAAGGACCTGGCCCTGGTGCTGTTCGTCGGCATCGTCGTCGGCACCTATTCCTCGATCTTCCTGGCCGCCCCCTGGGTGGTCGACATGGCCGAGCGCAGCGCCGTCTACAAGCGCCACAGCCAGAAGGTCCTCAACAAGCGCACCGGCAAGACCGACGAGGGCGACGAGGACCCGGACGACGACCGCCTGCGCACCGCGAAGAGCGACGAGGTGCCGATCGAGCTCCTCGAGGAACCGGCCGCGGCGGGCGCCTCGCGCTCCGGCGGCCCGCGTTCCGGCCCGCAACCGCAGCAGCGCCGCAAGAAGCGCCGCTGAGGGCCCGAGACGAACGGAAGGGCGGGCGGATCCGATCGGATCCGCCCGCCCTTCGCGTGACCGGTGAGCCCGCGTTACTCCCGCTGCTCGCCCTGCATCCTCGAGACGGCGTCCTGAGCCCGCTCCCTGGCGTCGCCCGAGTGCTCGTCGATCTTGTCGCCCGCCGGCGACTCCTTCGCCTTGTTGAACAGGTCGTCCGCCTTGTCCCGGCCGTCGTCGGCCGCGTCCGAGGCCTGGTCCTTCATCTCGTCGAACTTGTCTCCGATGCCCACAATGAGCCCCCCCTCGTGTGATTCAAGTTCACTATAGAGTCCCCTGTGGTTCTTGTGTCGGGACTCGCAGAAGAGTACGACCGTGCGGAGCCGTACACCCCCAGTCGATCCGCGAACGCGACTCCAGGCTGATTCGCCGCGGCCGACCCCCGCCATAGCGTCGCCGCGACGGCATCTGACGAAGCGGAGAACGACATGAGCAGCACATCGCCACCTCAGGCCAAGGCCCGGACCGCGATCATCGTCGGCGGGGGAGTGGCGGGACCGGTCGCCGCGCTGGCGTTGCGCAAGGCCGGTATCGAGGCGACGGTCTACGAGGGCCACCGGCCCGGCACCGGCACCGCCGGCGGACCGCTGTCGGTCGCCGCGAACGGCCGGGCCGCCCTCGACCTCGTCGGCGCCGGCGGCGTGCTCGACGGGGCCGCCGTGCCCACCCCCCGGTTCATCATCCAGAGCTACACCGGCAAGGTCCTCGGCGAAATGAACGACCTGCCGAACCTGAGCCCCCGCATGACGCTCCCGCGCGGCGCGCTCACCGCCGGGCTCCAGCGCCACGCCGAGGCCGAGGGCGTCGCGTTCGGCTACGGGAAGCGCTTCGTGGACGCCGTCGACACCGGCCACAGCGTCATCGCCCAGTTCGACGACCACACCACCGCCGAGGCCGATGTCCTCATCGGTTGCGACGGCATCCACTCGGCGGTGCGCCGCCGCATCGATCCCAAGGGCCCCGAACCGCGCTACACCGGCCTGGTGAGCTTCGGCGGCTACGTCGAAGGCGGGAGCCTGCCCGACACGGGCGGAGCGCAGCACTTCGTGTTCGGCCGCCGAGCCTTCTTCGGATACCAGGTCGAAGGCGCCGAATGCGGCTGGTTCGCGAATCTGCCGATCAAACGCATCGACCGCGCCGTAATGCGCGAGACCGACTTCGCGACGTGGATGGAGCGACTGCGAACGGCGTTCGCCCGCGACCGGAGCCCGGCACTGGCGATCCTGGACCAGGTGGGTCCGGAGGACTTCGTCCCGGCGCACAAGCTCGAGGACCTGCCGCGGCTCCCGCGCTGGCACAAGGGCCGGACGGTGCTCGTCGGCGACGCCGCCCACGCCACGTCCCCCTCCTCGGGCCAGGGGGCGTCGCTCGCGGCCGAGTCCGCCGTCGAGCTCGCCCGCTGCCTGCGCGACCTCCCGCCCGAAGCGGCCTTCCGCGTCTACGAGCGCGGCCGACGCGAACGCGTCGAGCGGGTCATCGCGGCGGCGGCGCGCACCAACCGGGCCAAGGCCGCCGGCCCGGTGGCGGCCCGGTTCCGCGACCTGCTGATGCCCTACTTCCTGGAGCGGTTCGCCCGTCCGGAGAAGACCGCCTGGCAGTACACCTACCGCATCGACTGGGAGGCCGCCGCCTAGGCCGCGGCGCCTCGATGTTTACGCGTCGGCTCGCGAGGCTACCTATGCGAGGACGTTCGTTCGACTGTGCGGGAGTCCGACGTGGAGACGAGAAGGCGGTGAAGCGGTCGTGTCCGAGGGCGGTGCGGCACCCTGGTGGCGCGACGCCGTGGTGTACCAGATCTACCCGCGGTCGTTCGCGGACGGCGACGGCAACGGCGTCGGCGACCTGGCGGGCATCGCCAAACACCTGAACTACGTCCAGGACCTGGGCGTGGACGCCATCTGGATCTCGCCGGTGTATCGATCGCCGATGGCCGACGCCGGCTACGACATCAGCGACCACACCGACATCGACCCGACCTTCGGCGACCTCGAGGACATGGACCGGCTGCTGGACGAGGCGCACGAGCGCGGTCTGCGGGTCTTGATGGACTTCGTCCCGAACCACACCTCCGACCGCCATCCCTGGTTCCGCGAGGCGCAATCCTCCCGCGACAACCCCAAACGCGACTGGTATCTCTGGCGGGACGAGCCGAACAACTGGCGCGCCGCCCTCGGAGCCGGGAGCGCGTGGACCTGGCACGCGCCGACCGGGCAGTACTACCTCCACCTGTTCCTCCCCGAACAGCCCGACCTGAACTGGTGCAACCCCGAGGTCGTCGAGGCGATGCACGGGGTGCTGCGCTTCTGGCTCGACCGCGGCGTCGACGGCTTTCGGATCGACGTCGCTCACTGCATCGGCAAGGACCCCGAGTTCGCCGACGATCCGCGGTGCGCCGCCGGGCAGCCGCTCGTCGACTTCAACGAGCAGCCCTACACGCACGAGGTGCTCCGCGGCATCAGGGCCCTGGTCGACTCCTATCCCGGCGATCGCGTCCTCGTCGGCGAGGTGAACGTGCGCTCCACTCGGCAGGTCGCGCGGTACTACGGGTCGGGGGACGAGCTGCACATGTCGTTCAACTTCCCGCCGTTGGACGCGCCGTGGGACTCGGTCGCGCTCCGGATGTGCGTGCGGGAGGCCAAACGCGAGCTCGGCGAGGCGCGGGCGTGGCCCACGTGGGTCTTGTCCAATCACGACAACGAGCGGCACCGGACGCGGTACGGCGGCTCGATGGCGAGGGCCAGGGCCGCCGCGGTGCTGCTGCTGAGCTTGCGCGGCACGCCGTTCCTCTTCCAAGGCGAGGAACTCGGCCTGCGGGACGCCGACATCACCGCGGAGACCCGAGTCGATCCCGGCGGGCGCGACGGCTCCCGCGCTCCGCTGCCGTGGCGCCGCGAGCCGCCGCACGGCTGGAACGCGCGACCGTGGCTGCCCTTCCCGCCCGAGTCGTCGGAGCTGTCCGCGGAATGTGCCGCCGCCGACTCGGACTCGACGCTCGCCCTGTACCGGCGGCTCATCGCCGAACGCAAGCGCAGCGGGGCGCTCCGCGCCGGAGACTGGGAGGAGCTTCCCTCCCCGCCCGAGGTACTGGCGTATTCGCGGCGGTCCGGCCACGACGTCCGCGTGGCCGCGGTGAACTTCGCCGACGGACCCAAGACCCTGGAGCTCGACGGCGCCTGGCGCGTCCTGGTCGCGAGCGACGGTGCCGGCGAAGGCCGTCGCTTCGGCGGACAGATGCGGGCCGATCAAGGACTACTGCTCGAACCCGAAGGGGACTGAATGCTCACGCGCTGGTACCGCAACGCCGTCGTCTACGCCGTCGATCCGGCCCTGTACAGCGACGCCGACGGCGACGGCTGGGGTGACCTCCGCGGCGTGACCCAGCGTCTGGACCATCTTCGGGGCCTCGGGGTCACCTGCCTGTGGCTGCTGCCGTTCTACGTCTCTCCCTACCGCGACGGCGGCTACGACGTGGCCGACCACCTCGCCGTGGACCCGCGGTTCGGCGACCTCGCCGATCTGGTCGAGCTGCTCGAGAAGGCCGAGGAGATCGGCATCCGGGTGATCGTGGATCTCGTGGCCCAGCACACCTCGGACCAGCACCGGTGGTTCCAGGAGGCGCGGCGCGACCGCGACTCGCCCTACCGCGACTACTACGTGTGGGCCGACGAACCCGAACCCACCGACGTCGAACCGGTCTTCCCCACCGTGGAAGACGACGTCTGGACTTGGGACGAGGAGGCGGGGCAATACTACCGGCACACCTTCTACTCCCACGAACCCGATCTGAACCTGGCCAATCCCAAGGTGCGCGAGGAGCTCCGCCGGATCATGGCGTTCTGGATGCGCCTGGGCATATCGGGATTCAGAGTCGACGCGGTGCCGTACATGGTCGAGCGGGCGCGTGCGGCCGACCCGGCCGAAGACGGGGCCTGGCTGCTCAGGGAAATGCGCGAATTCGTCAACCTGCGCCACCCCGAAGCGATCCTCCTCGGCGAGGTCGACGTGCCGATCGAGGAGTACCAGAACTACTTCCTCGACGGGGAGGGCATGACGCTGCTGCTGGACTTCTGGCTCAACAACCACCTCTTCCTCTCGCTCGCCCGCTCCGAGGCCGAGCCGTTGGCGCGGGGCCTGCGAAAGCAGCCCGAACCGCCGCGACTGAGCCAGTACGCGCACTGGCTGCGCAACCATGACGAGCTCGATCTGGAACAGCTCAGCGAGGAGGAGCGCGAGGAGGTCATGGGCGTGTTCGCCCCCGACGAGTCGATGCGCGTCTACGGGCGCGGCATCCGACGCAGACTCGCCCCCATGCTGGAAGGCGACCAGCGGCGGATCGCGTCCGTCCACGCGCTGCTGCTGTCATTCCCCGGCACACCCGTCCTGCTCTACGGCGACGAGATCGGCATGGGCGACGACCTGTCGCGGCGCGAGCGCCGGTCGGTCCGCACGCCGATGCAGTGGTCCGACGACGACAACGGGGGCTTCTCCTCCGCCCCGACCGACGAACTCGTGGCACCGGTCATCAGCGACGGGCGATACGGATTCCAGAGCGTCAACGTCTACGCGCAGACGCGCCAGCACGACAGCCTCATGGCGAAGGTCGGCAACCTGGTGCGCGCGAGGCTCGGCCTCACCGAGATCGGGTTCGGCGTCGGCCGGGTGCTCGACGTCGGCCACCCCTCGGTGCTGGCGCTGCGCCACGATCACGAGGACTCCACGGTGGTCACCTTGGTCAACCTCTCCGCGGACGAGGCCGAGGCGACCATTCCCGACGACGACCTCCGGACACTCGTCGACGTCATGGCCGACAGCGACTACGAACCACAGGAAGGAGACTCGCCCGCCTTGAAGCTGAACGGCTACGGCTACCGGTGGCTCAGGCCGAGAGCGCACATCGTCAATTGACCGATCCGCCACCGCGGCGTTCGAGAACAGGAGGACACCGATGGATCCATTGGGACAGCGCGTCCGGGTGATCCCCGAGGGGCACATCCCCTCGGGCGGCCACGGCGGCACCAGGGCCCTGGAAAGCCACGAGACCATCTGCATGCTGAACACGTCCGACCGCGACGCGCGCGTGGCGATCACGGTCTACTTCTCCGACCGCGAACCCGCCGGGCCGTACAACGTCACCGTCCCGGCGCGCCGCACGGTGCACCAGCGGTTCGACGACCTGACCGATCCCGAGACGCTGCCGCGCGACACCGACTTCGCGTCGGTGGCGACCAGCGACGTCCCGATCGTCGCGCAGCACACCCGTCTCGACTCGCGCCAAGCCGAGCTCGCGCTGCTCTCGACGATCGCCTGGGCCGCGCGATGAGAGCCGGTTGAGTCGCCATGGAGATCGGATACCACGCCTCGCACGAGCAGTTCCCGCCCTCGCGCCTGCTCGGCCTCGCCCGCGGCGCCGAACACGCCGGATTCGACGCCGTGCTCTCCTCGGACCATTTCGCACCGTGGAGCGAGACCCAGAACGAGGCCGGATTCGCCTGGACCTGGCTCGGCGCGGCCATGGCCGAGACCGCGCTGCCGTTCGGCGTCGTGACCGCCGTCGGCGGGCGCTACCACCCGACGATCACCGCGCAGGCCATCGCGACGGTCGCGGAGATGTTCCCCGGCCGGTTCATCCCGGCCCTCGGCTCCGGCCAGGCGCTCAACGAGCACGTGACCGGCGAGCCCTGGCCCCGCAAACCGACGAGGAACGCCCGGCTCGGCGAATGCGCGCAGATCCTGCGGCGGCTGCTCGACGGGGAGACCGTCGACCACGACGGGCTGGTGACCGTGCGGGCGGCACGCCTGTACACCCGCCCCGAGGCCCCGCCGCCGCTGTTCGCCGCCGCGCTCTCGCCGCAGACTGCCCGAACCGTGGCGCCCTGGGCCGACGGTCTCATCACGGTCAACGGCCCCATCGATCGACTGCGGGAGGTCATCGACGCCTTCCGAGAAGGGGGCGGCGAGGGCAAACCCGTCCACCTCCAGGTGCACCTCTCCTGGGAGCGAGACGACGACGCCGCGCGGGCGCAGGCGTTCGAACGGTGGCGCTTCAACATCCTGCCGCCGCTGCTCAACGAGGAGCTCGAACTGCCCGAGCAGTTCGACGCGGCCGCCGAGCGCGTCTCGGACGAGGCGCTCGAGGGCGCGGTGATCGTCTCGGCCGACCCGGCTCGGCACACCGAGACGCTGGCCTCCTACGCCGAACTGGGCGTCGAACGGGTGTACCTGCACCAGGTCGGCCTCGACCAGGAGCGCTTCATCGACGTGTTCGGTGAGCGGGTGCTGCCGCACCTGCGCGACTGAAGGGCGCCGCACCGGCTCACACGGTCAGCGAGCGACCGCGGCCGTGAGCTGCTCGATGAACGCCTGCTCGCCGGCGGAGACCTCGACCTTGCGGCTGAGGAACCCGCCCGCTCTGGACCTGGACGCCTTGGCGATCCGCGTCGCGATGCGCAGCAGCCAAGCGCCGTACGCCGCGGCGTCCTCTCGGCCGGACCGCTCCCGGATCAGCGCCAGCGCGTCCTCGGTCCGCTCGATCGCCGTGGACACCGCCTCCTCGGCGTCGGGAAGGCCCGCGCCGCTCGACTCGGACTGCCCGCGCTCGCGCAGCGCGGCCGCGACCGACCGCACGAGGTCGTTCGCGTTCCGCTGCGCCTCGCGGAACTCCTTGGCGCCGGCCGAGAGCTCCTTGACGAACTCGATGGGGCTCGGCTGCCCGTCGGCGACGACCGCCGCCTCCATCACCGCTCGCGGGGTGCTCAGTACCAGTGCGAGTTCATCGTCGTCGAAATTCGAGATGGTCGTCATTGCCGCGCTTCCGGTCGTGCCGCTGAAGAACCGAACTCAACATACAGCGGGCTCGCCTACGCCCGGTGCGCGCGGGTACGGCGCTCAGACCTTGGTCTCGGCTCCGGTGAGGCGGTAGGCGTCGTAGACGCCGTCGACCTTGCGGATGACCTTGATGATGTGGTCCAGGTGCTCGGGATTCGCCATCTCGAAGGTGAAGCGCGACAACGCCACGCGGTCCCTGGTGGTGGTGACCGTGGCCGACAGGATCGATACGCGCTCGCCCGACAGCACCTGCGTCACGTCCGCCAGCAGGCGGTGGCGGTCGAGCGCCTCGACCTGCACCGTCGCCACGAACGTCGCCTGGTCGTCCTCATCGGACCAGCGGACCTCGAGGACCCGGTCGGGCTGCAGCTCGATGCGCTCCTCGGCGTTCTCGCAGTCGCGCCGGTGCACGCTGACCACGTGGTAGCGCGTGGCGAAACCGATGATCGAGTCGCCCGGGATGGGGTTGCAGCAGTGGGCGAGCCGCACCGGCATCTCGCCCTCGTCCATGCCCGCCACCGTCACCGCGACGTGGATGTCGCCGTGCTCCTCGGGCACGATCCTGGCCGGCTGCGTCGGCGCGGTGGCCTCGGCCATGTCCTCGGTGGCGCCCTCGGCGCCGCCCTGGACCTCCAGCAGGCGCGTCACCACGTGCGTCGGCGAGATGTGGTGCTCGCCCAGCGCCGCGTACAGCGCCTCGACGTCCTTGAGGTTCATGTCCTTCGCCAGCGACGTCAGGTTGTCATGCGTGAGCATCCGCTGCATCGGCATGCGCCGCTTGCGCATCGCGCGAGTGAGCTCGTCCTTGCCGAGCTCGATCGCCTCCTCGCGGCGCTCGCGCTTGAAGTGCTGCTTGATCTTCGTGCGGGCCCGCGGGCTCTTGACGAAGTTCAGCCAGTCCTCGCTCGGCGA
This sequence comes from Glycomyces tarimensis, assembly GCF_054776215.1. Classification (NCBI taxonomy): domain Bacteria; kingdom Bacillati; phylum Actinomycetota; class Actinomycetes; order Glycomycetales; family Glycomycetaceae; genus Glycomyces; species Glycomyces tarimensis. Next base: position 34,203 of record NZ_BAAHCB010000011.1, on the reverse strand, counting down.
GGCGTCCTTCGAGTTCGACGTGAACACCTCGACCACGTCGCCGTTCGACAGCGTCGACTCCAGCGGCACGATCTTGCCGTTCACCTGGGCGCCGATGCACCGGTTGCCGACCTCGGTGTGGACGGCGTAGGCGAAGTCCACCGGCGTGGAGCCGGCGGGAAGTGCGATCACATCACCCTTGGGAGTGAACACGTACGCCTCGGAGGAGGCCAAGTCGAACCGCAGCGCGTCGAGGAACTCCGAGGGGTCGGCCGCCTCGCGCTGCCAGTCGAGGAGCTGGCGCAGCCACGCCATGTCGTCGATGTGCGCCGGAGGGCCGGCCACCGTCGAGTTCTTCGTCTCCTTGTACTTCCAGTGCGCCGCGATGCCGTACTCGGCGGTGCGGTGCATCGCCCACGTGCGGATCTGCATCTCGACCGGTTTGCCGTTCGGCCCGATGACCGTCGTGTGCAACGACTGGTACATGTTGAACTTCGGCATCGCGATGTAGTCCTTGAAACGGCCGGGCACCGGCTGCCAGGACGCGTGGATCACCCCGAGGGCCGCGTAGCAGTCCCGCTCGTTCTCCACGAGGATGCGCAGGCCCACCAGGTCGTAGATGTCGTTGAAGTCGCGGCCGCGGACGATCATCTTCTGGTAGATCGAGTACAGGTGCTTCGGCCGCCCGGACACGTCCGCCTTGATGCGGGCGTCCTTGAGCTGCTCTTTGACCTGCGCGGTGACCTGCTGGAGCAGCATCTCGCGCTGCGGGGAGTGCTCGGAGACCAGCCGGGCGATCTCGGCGTAGCGCTTCTTGTAGAGCGTGGCGAAGGACAGGTCCTCCAGCTCCCACTTGATCGTGTTCATCCCCAGGCGGTGGGCCAGCGGCGCGAGGATCTCCAGGGTCTCGCGGGCCTTCTGCTCCTGCTTCTCCGGCGCCAGGAACGTCAGCGTGCGCATGTTGTGCAGCCGGTCTGCCAGCTTGATGACCAGCACCCGCGGGTCCTTGGCCATCGCGACGACCATCTTGCGGATCGTCTCGGCCTTCGCCGCGTCGCCCAGCTTCACCTTGTCGAGCTTGGTGACGCCGTCGACCAGCAGCGCGACCTCACCGCCGAACTCCTCGGAGAGCTGTTCGAGCGTGTACTCGGTGTCCTCCACGGTGTCGTGCAGCAGCGCCGCCACCAGCGTGTTCGTGTCCATGCCCAGTTCGGCGAGGATCGAGGACACCGCCAGCGGGTGCGTGATGTACGGATCGCCCGACTTGCGGAACTGCCCGTTGTGCAGCTCTTCGGCGCGCGTATACGCCTGCTGGAGCAGCCGCACGTCGGCGCGCGGGTGCGCGGCCCGGTGGGCGGCGACCAGCGGTTCGAGGACCTCGGGCAGGGTCGAGGACTGCCAGGGCGCGTTGAACCGCGCCAGGCGGGCGCGCATGCGCCGCCCCGTCGGAGGCCCGACCGAGACGGCCTCCGAGCCGGAGGCCTGGGTCCCGGTGTCCGGGCTCTTGCCGCTGGACCCTGCGGCCCGTTCGGTAACCACCGTCGCCTCCTCGAACTCGCCGTGCCGATGATCTACAACTCGCGAGCTTCGCCGTAGGTGCTGGTCTCGCTCATCAAGCTTAGGTTCTCATCCTAGTCGCGCCCAGCAGCGGGTCGAGGCTGGTGATCACATGGCTCCGGCGGCGGCGACGTCCTGGACGACCTCGAGGCCCGAGGTCACCTGGCCGAGGATCGTGTACGCGGCCGGGTTGAGCGTCGAGTCCTCGTAGACGAGGAAGAACTGGCTGCCCGTGGTGCCCGCGCCGGCGTTCGCCATCGCGAGGGTCCCGGCCGGGTAGTTGTTCTCGCCGTCCTCGGGCATGTTCTCCTCGGCCATCTGGTAGCCGGGGCCGCCCATGCCCGCGCCCTCGGGCGTGCCGGCCTCGATCGCGGCGCGCGCGTCGGGGTCGCCGCACTGGAGGACGTAGATCCCCTCGGTGACCAGGCGGTGGCACTGCGAGCCGTCGAAGTAGCCCTGCGAGGTGAGGTAGGTGAACGAGCCTGCCGTGCACGGGGCGTTCGCCGTGTCGATCTCGGCGGTGATGGTGCCGACGCCGGTCTCGATCGTCATCTCCTGGGTGCCGGCCGCGGGCTGCTCGGCAGGCGGAGTCTCGGAGCCGGTGGTCGGCGTGTAGGCGCACTCGACGGTCTCGCCCGCCTCGGGCTCGCTCATCGTCATCGAGTCGATGATGACCTCCTGCGCGGGCAGGCCGTCGGTCACGTCCGGCTCGGCCGGGGCCTCGCTGCTCGGGGCGTCCTCAGGCGAGGAGGCGGCGTCGGTCTCCTCCTCGTCGGGAGCGAAGACCGTGACGGCGAGCCACGCGATGAGCACGAGCGCGACGAGGCCGCCCACGCCGCCGATGCTCCACCAGACGGTGCGCTGCTTGCGTTCGCGCTCGGATTTCTCGGCCATGCGCTGCTGGAGCTGCTGGCGGGCGGCCAGGCGCTGGGCTTGTTTCGACGCCACCGTCGGTTCTCCTTCGAATTCGTCGGTCAGGGGCTATTCGGTCGGTTCCTCGGTCGGCAACTCGCTGACCTCGGAGGAGGGGGTCTCGGTCACGGCCGGGTCCTCAGCGGGCTCCTCGGCGTCGAAGAACCCGGTCTGCCACAGATACCCCGCGGTGACCAGCACGATGATCGCCAGTAGTCCGAAGGTCGCCTGGAGTCGGCGCCTGCGGCGGAACTTGCCCGCCAGGCGCGCGTTCTTCTTCGCGTTCGCGATGCGCTGCTTGCGCCGCTCCATGTGCTTGGACTTGGCGGGCACTGCGGGGCCTCCTCGGTCGACAAATGCTCGTACTAGGGGTTACGCGATCTGGAGTGTATCGGGGGACTGGCAGCGGCATCACCGTGCCTGCCAGGTGTATTCTGAGGCGCGTCGAAGGAGGGGAACCGGGTGCTCATCGAGACGCTTGTGGCTGATGCGTTCGGCACGAACTGCTACGTGCTGGCCGACGGCCGCGGCTCCGAATGCGTCGTGATCGACCCGGGCATCGGCATCGCTCCGCGGCTGGAGGACCTGCTCCGTGAGCGCAGGCTCAAACCCGTGGCCGTCGTGCTCACCCACGGGCATCTCGACCACACCTTCTCGGTCACGCCCGTCTGCGGCGCCAACGACGTGCCCGCCTACATCCACTCGGGCGACACCCACCTCCTGGAGGACCCCAGCCGGGGCTTCGGACCCGGCACCGGCGCCATGTTCGGCACCGGCCTGGAATGGACCGAACCCGACGACGTCGAGGTCCTCGCCGACGGCGCCGTCATCGACCTCGCCGGCATGCGCTTCCAGGTCGACCACGCCCCGGGCCACACCGAGGGCTCGACCATGTTCCACACCGCCGACGACTCCCGGCCTTACACCGTCACCGGCGACGTGCTCTTCGCCGGTGCGATCGGCCGCACCGACCTGCCCGGCGGCAGCGACGCCCAGATGTGGGAGAGCCTCGAGCGCAAGGTCCTGCCGCTCGACGACGCGACCGTCGTCCTGCCCGGCCACGGTCCGCGCACCGACATGGCGACCGAACGAGCCGCCAATCCGTACCTGCGCCGCGTCGCCATGCACCGAAACGGTTGATCGCGCTCCAGGCGATCGGCCGCGCTTGTAACCCAGACAGTCCGAACGAGGAGACAGCCATGTCACGACCCCAGCCGCTCTCGGGATTCCCCGAACTGCTGCCCAGGCAGCGCATCGTCGAGCAGCAGGTGGTCGACCATCTCCGCCGGGCCTTCGAACTCCACGGCTTCGCGGGCATTCAGACGCGCGCGGTCGAACCGATGGACCAGCTGCTCCGCAAGGGCGAGACGTCCAAAGAGGTCTACGTGCTGCGCCGGCTCCAAGCCGAAGCCGGCCCAGAAGGCGGCGCCGGCGACGCCGGGCTCGGCCTCCACTTCGACCTGACCGTGCCGTTCGCGCGCTACGTCCTGGAGAACGCCGGCAAGCTCCACTTCCCCTTCCGCCGCTACCAGATCCAGCCGTGCTGGCGCGGCGAGCGCCCCCAAGAGGGCCGCTTCCGCGAGTTCTGGCAGGCCGACATCGACATCGTCGACCGCGACGAGCTGCCCGCCCACTACGAGGTCGAGATCCCGCTCGTCATCGCCGACGCCCTGCGCGGCCTGCCGCTGCCGCCGGTGCGCATGCACGTCAACAACCGCAAGCTCTCCCAGGGCTTCTACCAGGGCGTCGGCATCGGCAACACCGAAGAGGCGCTGCGGATCATCGACAAGCTCGACAAGATCGGCGCCGAGGCCGTCGAAAAGCTCCTGGTCGACGAGCTCGAAGCCAGCCCTGAGCAGGCCGAGGCCTGCCTTAGGCTCGCCGCGATCTCCGCTGCCGACACCTCGTTCGTCGACGAGGTCAAGGCCCTCGGAGTCAGCGACCCGCTCCTGGACGAGGGCCTGAGCGAACTCGCCGCCGTCGTCGAGGCCGCCGCCGAAGCGGCGCCCGGACTGGTCGTCGCGGACATGAAGATCGCCCGCGGACTGGACTACTACACCGGCACGGTCTACGAGACGTTCCTCGAAGGCTACGAGAGCCTCGGTTCGGTGTGCTCGGGCGGACGCTACGACACGCTCGCCTCCGACGGCCGCAACACCTATCCCGGTGTCGGCCTGTCGATCGGCATCTCCCGGATACTGGTGCCCCTGCTCCAATCCGGGAGACTGACCGCCACCCGAGAGGTCCCCACCTGCGTGCTGGTCGCGCTGGCGAACGAGGACGAGCGCCCGGAGGCGAACTCGCTCGCGCAGCGCCTGCGCGCACGCGGTGTCCCGACGCAGGTCTCGCCCTCGGCGGCCAAGTACGGCAAGCAGATCAAGTTCGCCGACCGGCGCGGCATCCCGTTCGTGCTCTTCGGGGGTGAGGACGGCCTTCAGATGAAGGACATCCGCTCCGGCGAGCAGGTCCCGGTCGACGTCGACGCTTGGGAGCCGCCGACCGAAGACCTCCACCCGCGCATCATCGCTGAGTGAGCCGTCGCCGAGCGGGTTGGTCATCGCCTCTCCGTGTCCGCCGGCGTCGCGGCGCCCTTGGGCTGCCGCGCCGCGGCGACCCGGTGCCGTCGGACGGGTATGCCGAGTGTCGGGTGGGCGACGCCCCAAGCCGCGGCCTTGCAGACCGTCTCCTTGTAACGAGCGGCGGTCTTTCCCTTGAGGACGGCGCTCTTGGCGCGGTCGTCGGCGGTCACGAACTGGATGAGGCCGTCGTCGCGGCCGATGCTGATGCACTGGTTGAAGTAGCGCAGCGGGGCCTGGGGGATCTTGCGACCGGCCAAGCGGGCGGCGATCGCGTCGGCGGCCTGCCATGCCATGGGCGTGCCCGAGGCGCACGACATGCGCAGCGGCTTGCCGCCCGGGCCCTCGGCCAGTCCGGCGTCGCCGACGGCGTAGACGTCGGGGTGCGAGATGGACCGCATGGTTCGGTCGACGATGATCTGGCCGTTCTCGGCGGTCTCCAGACCGGTGTCGGCCGCGATCGGGTGGACCGCGAAACCGGCGGTCCAGACGGTGGACTCGGCCGGGATCGTGGTGCCCCCGGCGGTGACGACGCCGCCGGCGTCGACGCGTTCGACCCCGGTGCGGTCGTGGACGGTGATGCCCAGGCGCCGGAAGGATGCGCGCAGGTACCGCTGCCCCTTGGGCGAGAGCCAGTCACCGAAGTCGCCGCGGGCGACGATGGCGACGTCGAGATCGGGCCGGGCCTCGGCGATCTCGCCGGCGCTCTCGATGCCGGTGAGCCCACCGCCGACGATCACGACGCGTCCCGCGGCGGCCAGATCCCGGAGGCGTCCCCGCAACCGCAGCGCTCCGTGGCGTCCGGCGATGTCGAAGGCGTGTTCGGCGACGCCGGGCACGCCGTGGTCGTCGCCCGTGCTCCCGAGCGCGTAGACGAGCGTGTCGTACGACAGCTCCTCGCCCTCGCCGAGGGCCACGGTCTTGCGGTCGGCGTCGACGGCGGTGACGCGGGCGAGGCGCACCCGCACGCCGGTGCCCTCGAACATGTCGGCGAGCGGCCGCGGCTTGAGGTCCTGGCCGGCGGCGAGCTGGTGCATGCGGACGCGTTCGACGAAGTCGGGCTCGGCGTTGACGAGGGTGATCTCGACATCGTCGGGGTGCAGGCGCCTGGCCATGCGCCCGGCGGCGGAGGCCCCGGTGTATCCGGCGCCGAGGACGATGATGCGGTGCTTCATGATCGCACTCCTGTCTCGGTGTGTCATGCCTCCTGAACCGAATGGGCGCGCGAAAGCTGACAGGGAATGGATATGAGGCCGGTCACCACTCGGCGATGAGCGGTTCCCCATGCGGGCGGCGCCGCCACATCCAGGTGAGGCGGCCGAGCCGGTGCGGGGAGGCGAAGCCGCGCACGACCGCGATCTTGCCGTCGCCGACGTCGAAGGCCACCGCTCCTACCACGCGGTCGTCGAGTACGGCGATCATGGCGGGCGCACCGTTGACCGTTTCGAAGTACATGGCGGGGGCTCCGCCGACGAGGCGCCGCTTCGCGGGAGTCGGCTTGAAGGCGGCCCGAGTGACGGAGGCGATCCGCTCAGGGGTTCCCAAGGTGGTGAGCGTCTTGGCCAGTCCGGCGCCGTCCGAGATCGCGGTCGCGTCGTCGGTGAGCAACGCGACCAGGCGTTCGGTGCGGCCCGAGGCCGCGGCGTCGATGAACGCCTCGACGACACGGCGGGCGCGGGCGCGGTCGACGTCGTCCCCGCCGCGCGCGGCGGCGACGCGTCGCCGGGACCGGTGGGCGTGCTGCTGGCTCGCCGATTCGGTGATGTCGAGGATCTCGGCGATCTCGGCATGGCTGTACGAGAACGCCTCGCGCAGGACGTAGACGGCCCGTTCGACCGGCGAGAGGTGCTCCATGAGCATCAGCACGGCCAACGACACCGATTCGCGCTGTTCGAAGGTGTCGGCCGGCCCCAGCATCGGGTCGCCCTCGAGCAGGGGCTCGGGCAGCCAGGCGCCCACCGCGCGCTCGCGGCGCGAGCGCGCCGAGCGGAGCCGGTCGAGGCACAGGTTGGTGACGACCTTGGTCAGCCACGCCTCCGGCACCTCGATCACGTCGCGCTCCGCGCTCTGCCAGCGCAGAAACGCGTCCTGCACCGCGTCCTCGGCGTCGGCGGCCGAGCCGAGCAGACGGTACGCGAGCGAGGCCAGCCGGGCCCGGCCGGCCTCGAAACGCTCGATCGCGGCGCTGTCCATGCAAGCCACCCTAGGCGGGGACCCGCTCGTCGGCGGTGGCTTCCGAGGCGGCCATGCGGCGCCTGCGTGTCGGCAGGCCGGCCGTCGGATGGGCGGCATTCCACGCCGTCGCCCAGTTGACGAAGCTCTTGTACTTCGCGGCCGCCCGGCCTCTGATGCTCCAGGACTTGGCCCGCTGGTCGGGCCCGACGAACTGGACGACCCCGTCGCCGTTGCCCAGGCTGATGCCGTTGCCGAGATACGGCAGCTTCGGCTCGGGGATCTTCGTCGCGGTCAGGCGGGCGACGATCGCGCCCACCGCCTGGATCCGGGTGAAACCCGCCGACGCGCACGACATCGGCAGCGGTGCGCCGTTGTCGCCGAGGACGTGGGCGCTGTCGCCGATGGCGTAGACCTCCGGGTGCGAGATCGACCGCATCGTGCGGTCGGTGACGATCTTGCCGGTCTCGGTGACATCGAGGCCGCTGGCGGCCGCGATGGGGTGGACGGCGAAGCCGCCGGCCCACACGGTCGCGTCGGACGGCAACGCGGTGCCGTCGGCGTCGATCACTCGCTTCGCTTCGACGCGTTCGACGCGGACGCGCTCGAGGACGGCCACGCCGAGGCGCTCGAAGCCTCGGCGCAGGTGGCGCCGCGCCTTGGGGGAGAGCCAGTCGCCGAGCTCGCCGCGAGTGGTGAGCGTGACCTTCAGTTCGGGTCGCGCCTCGGCGATCTCGGTGGCGGCCTCGATGCCGGTCAGTCCGCCACCGACGACGACCACCGCCTGCCCCGCGGCCAGGTCGTGCAGGCGCTCGCGCAGCCGCAGCGCTCCCGGGCGGCTCGCGATGTGGTGAGCGTGCTCGGCGACGCCGGGCACGCTCTGGTGGTCGATGGTGCTGCCGAGGGCGTAGACGAGGGTGTCGTAGGCGAGTTCCTCGCCGCCGCCCTCGCCGCCGGTCACCGCGACCGCTCTGCGCTCGGGGTCGACGGCCGTGACGCGAGACCAGCGGAATCGCACGCCGGTGCCCCGGTGGATCTCGGCGAGCGGCAGCGGCTTGCACTCGCGTCCGGCGGCGAGCTGGTGCAGGCGCAGGCGCTGGACGAAGTCGGGTTCGGCGTTGACGAGGGTGATCGCGAAGTCGTCGGGGTGGAGCCGACGCGCCAGCGATCCGGCGGCGCCGCTTCCGGCGTATCCGGCTCCGAGGACGACGATGCGGTGCTGCCTACCCTGTTTCAGGTCATGTTCCATGACGTGCTCCTGTCGGCTTGGTGTGCCCTCTGAACGAGACGGCGCCGCGAATCCTGACAGGAGGCGGATATGAAGTGGGTCACCACATGGTGAACAGTGGCGCTCCCCGGTCGGTCTCGGCCCACTGGCGGTCGATGTACTCGAGCTTGTCGGGATTGACCTGGTTGCGGACCCCGGCGATGCCCTCGGCGGTGCATTCGAGCATCATGACGCCGATGACATGGCCGTCGACGACGGCCACCATCGCGGGGTCGCCGTTGACGAGCGCGGCGTAGCCCGAGAGGCTGCTGCCGAACATGTCGCGTTTGCTCTTGGAGGGCTTGAACAGGCCGCGCAGGAACTTCGCCACCTCCAACGCGCCGCCCACGGCCTTGGCACGGGCCGGGATCTTGCCGCCGCCGTCGCCGATGGCCGCCGCGTCCTCGGTCAGCAGTCGCACGAGCGGCTCGGTCCGGCCGCTGGCCGCGGCCGCGAGGAACTCTTCGACGATCTTGCGCGCGGAGGCCTCGTCGACTTCGGTGCGGACATGTTCCCTGGCGACGTGTCGCTTGGCGCGGGAGTAGATCTGCTGGCAGTTGGCCTCGGTGACGTCGAGGATCTCGGCGATCTCGGCATGGGAGTACGAGAACGCCTCGCGCAGCACGTACACCGCGCGCTCGTTGGGGGAGAGCCGCTCCATGAGCGTCAGCATGGCGATGGAGACCGATTCGCGCTGCTCGACGGTGTCGGCGGGGCCGAGCACGGGGTCGCCGTCGAGGACGGGTTCGGGCAGCCACTGCCCCACGTAGGTCTCTCGCCTGGCCCGCGCGGAGGTCAGCTCGTTGACGCACAGGTTGGTGAGCACCTTCGTCAGCCACGCCTCGGGCACCTGGATCTGGCCGCGGTCGGCGGCCTCGAACCGCAGGAAGGTCTCCTGGACGGCGTCCTCGGCCTCGCCGGCGGAGCCGAGGAGGCGGTAGGCGATGGCGCCGAGGCGTCGCCTGGAGGTCTCGAAGAGGTCGACCTCGTGCGTGCGGAGCGGCATGGCTCCGATCCTAACCGCGCCGGCGGCGAATCGCCCGTGCCGCTTCAGGCCGCTGAGCCTGACCGCGCAGGCGGCGCGTACCGCCCTTGCCGCTTCAGACCTCTCGGACGCAGTAGATCGCGATGATCGAGTCGATCTCGGGATCCCACTCGCGCCCGGCCGAAATGGACGTGTCGGTGAAGTAGTACTGGGTGTACTCGAAGTCCTTGCAGGCGTTGTGGGCCGCGGTGGCGTGCCACTTGTCCTCGGGGTCGGGGTCGTCGGGGTCCTCTTCGATGTGCAGGACCACCCAGTACGCGGTGTCGGCGTCGCACGGGACGACGTAGAAGCCGGTCTCGACCGCCTCGATGCACTCGTCCACCTCGGGCAGCCGGTAGACGGCCTCGTCGCTGTCGCTGTCGGTGGTCTCCTCCTCAGGGGACGGTGCTTCGGTGCTCGCCTCCTCCGTGGTCGAGGCGGCCTCGGTGCTGGTCTCGTCGTCGGCGATCACCGGGTCGTCCTCCTCACCGGTGAGCGTCATGCTGATGACGATCGCGCCGGCCGCGAGCGCGACGACGATGACCACGAGCGTCACGATCAGCGGCATGTTGGAGGACCCGCCCGGAGGCGGAGGCGCGGGCTGTCCCGGCTGGAACACCGGACCGGTCGGCGGCGGCGTGCCGCCCGGCGGGACGGAGCCGGGGGCCACGCTCATCGGCGGGTTCGGGTACCCCGGCTGGCCGTAGCCGGGCTGGGTGTAGGAGTCGGGGCGCGCGTAGGGATCGCCGTCGGTGTTGAAGTGCTGGGGCTGCGGGTGAGAAGACTGGCCGTACCCGGGCTGCTGCCTGTTGGGGTCATAGGGGTTCGGGGGCGGGTAGCTCATGTGGTTCTCCGTTGGCATCGCCGGGCAAGGGGCGTGACGTGGTTCCTTGGAGTCCATCATATGAGGGCGATGCGAGCGGTCGGTGCGACGACGGCCGCCCCGGCTCGCACCGGGACGGCCGCGTTCGACGGTGTCTAGATGTCGACCACGCAGAGGATGCCGTTGACGTTGCCGTCGACGTCCTCGACCGGCCACGGGTAGTAGTGCGCGTCCGGGCAGCCGCCGAGCGCCGCGTTGACCTCGTCCTGAGTCATCGCCGCGGGCGGGTCGACGACCTCGGAGTCGATGACCTCGTAGAGGGCGTCCGGGCTCGCGCAGTCGACGGTCCACCAGCCGTCGGTGCTGTCGTCGAAGCACGATCCGGTGGTGGGCGTGACCGGGAGGCGCCCGTTCGCGTCCTCCTGCTCGATCGCCTCCACGCAGTACAGGTAGTCGACCGGTCCGCCGAGGCCCTCGACCGACTCGGTGTAGACGTACTGGTAGCTCTTCCACGTCTCGCCGAGCTGCCAGCCGGCGACCTCCTGGCCGCAGATGTCGACCGGAATCTGCTGGTCGGTCAGCTCGCCCATGATGTCGACCTCGGCACCGGAGTCGCTCGAGACCTGGGTGATGGACCAGAACGCGTTCGGGTCGTCGCAGGGAACGACCAGGTCGTCGGTCTCGGCCGAGAGCGCGTCGGCCATGCAGTCGCCGACCTCGGCCGCCTCGGCGGCCTCCATCTGCTCGGCGTCGAGCGTGTCGTTGTTCGGGTCGGTGTCGTCACTCGAGCCGCCGCCGCCGAAGACGAAGTAGACGACCGCGATGACGCCGACCAGGACGACCCCGCCGATGGAACCGAGGATCTTCCCGAGTACCCCGCCACCGCCGCTCGGCGGCGCCGGCGGGGGGATCGGCGGCGGAGGGGTGGCGCCGTAACCGGGCTGCTGAGGCGGGTATCCGGGCTGCTGACCCTGGAGGGGCTGCTGCGGGGCGTACCCACCCTGCTGCGGGGGATACCCCGGCTGCTGAGGCTGCTGGCCGTAGCCAGGAGGCGGAGGGTGGCCACCGGGTGGGGGATAGCTCATTGTTGAATTGCTCCTTGAAAACGTACAGTTGCAGTGCCGGAGCACGGCTCTCCAGCCATGGTTCGGCCACACATCCTTGGTGGTGCGCAGGGGTGACTCGCACGCATCGCCATGGACTGGTGTTCGATCACGACGATGGGCGTCGCGCGATCCCCACACTCTAGCCACACTCTGCAACACCGCCGCACCCTGATCCCCGAGCGAATCACGCGTTACAGGTTCATTGCGAGGCCGTTGCGGCGGGCCTGAGCGGCGATATTGGAAAACGGCCTAGCTGCTCGTATCGTAGGACGAGAGTGACCCCCAGATGAGCGATGCATTACACTCGTCTGACACTTTGCATTCTTTCGGGCCGACGTCGTCCCGTATGAAACACCGCCGTGTTCCAGCGCCCCACAGGCTGGAGCCCTCGACGACGAAGGAGGCCAAGGTTGCGTTCTGCCCAGAACCCCGAACCAGGTCTTTACCGCCCCGACTGGGAACACGACGCCTGCGGCGTCGCCTTCGTTGCGGACATGCAAGGCCGGGCCGCCCACAGTGTAGTCGAACGCGGATTGTCCGCGCTCGTGCGCATGGAGCACCGCGGAGCCACCGCACCCGACCCCGACTCGGGAGACGGCGCGGGCATCATGCTCCAGATCCCCGACGCCTTTTTCCGCGACGTGGTCGATTTCACACTTCCCGAGCCGGGCCACTACGCCGCCGGGCTCGTCTTCACCCCGGTCGGCGATGACGAAGCCACCTTGCGCTCGCGCGCCATCATCGAGAAGTACGCCGTGGCCGAAGGCTGCCGCGTCGTCGGCTGGCGCGACGTGCCGGTCGACCCCGGCCCGCTCGGCGCGGGCGCGCTGGCGTCCATGCCTCGCGTCAGCCAGGTCTTCCTCGCCGCCGAGGACGGTGCCGCGGCCGGGATCGAGCTCGACCGGCTCGCCTATGCCGTCCGCAAGCAGGCCGAGCGCGAGCTGCGCGAGCGCCACTTCGACGGCTCGGCCATCGTCGGCCTGTCGGCCCGCACCATCGTCTACAAGGGCATGCTCACGCCCGCTCAGGTGCCGCAGTTCTACCCCGACCTGCGCGACGAGCGGCTCGTCAGCGCCATCGCGCTGGTCCACTCGCGCTTCTCCACGAACACGTTCCCGTCATGGCCGCTGGCCCACCCGTTCCGGATGGTGGCCCACAACGGCGAGATCAACACCATCCGCGGCAACCGCAACTGGATGACCGCCCGCCAGGCCGAGCTCGCCAGCGAGCACCTGCCCGGCCGTCTGCGCCGCCTGTTCCCGATCAACACCCCCGGCGCCTCCGACTCGCTGGCCTTCGACGAGGTCGTCGAGCTGCTGCACCTCGGCGGACGCACCCTGCCGCACGCGATGCTCATGATGATGCCCGAGGCCTGGGAGCACAACGCGACCATGGACCCGAAGCGCCGCGACTTCTACCGCTACCACGCGGCGATCATGGAGCCGTGGGACGGACCCGCCGCGGTCTGCTTCACCGACGGCACCCAGATCGGCGCGGTCCTCGACCGCAACGGCCTGCGCCCCGCCCGCTGGTGGCGCACCACCGACGACGTCGTCGTCCTCGCCTCCGAGGCCGGTGTCGTCGACTTCGCGCCCTCAGAGGTCGCCGAGAAGGGCCGCCTCCAGCCCGGCCGCATGTTCCTGGTCGACACCGCCGCCGGCCGCATCGTCGACGACGAGGAGATCAAGGACGAGCTCGCCGGCGAGCACGCCTACGGCGACTGGCTCCACGCCGGCCTCATCCGGCTCGAGGAGCTGCCCGACCGCGAGCACGTCGCCTACAACGCCGAGTCCGTGCGCCGCCGCCAGCTCACCTTCGGCTACACCGACGAAGAGCTGCGCATGATCCTGGCGCCCATGGCCTCCAGCGGCGCCGAACCAGTCGTCTCCATGGGCTCGGACACGCCCATCGCCGGGCTCTCCAAGCGCCCCAAGCTGCTCTACGACTACTTCACGCAGTTGTTCGCGCAGGTGACGAACCCGCCGCTCGACGCCATCCGCGAGAAGCTGGTCACCGCGCTGGGCACCATGATCGGCCCCGAGGGCAACATCCTCGAGCCCGGCCCGCACTCGTGCCGCCAGATCGAGCTGGCCCGCCCGGTCCTCGACAACGACGAGCTCGCCAAGATCCTCCACATCGACGAGGACGGCGACATGCCCGGCTTCAAGGCCGTGCGCGTCTCCGGGGTCTACAAGGCGCGCCACGGCTCTCGCGGCCTGAAGGACCGCCTGGTCGAGATCTGCCGCCACGTCTCCGAGGCCATCGAAGACGGCGTGCGCATCCTCGTGCTCTCCGACCGCGACTCCACGGCCGACCTCGCACCGATCCCGTCGCTGCTGCTCACCGCCGCGGTCCACCAGCACCTTGTGCGCGAGCAGACCCGCACCAAGGTCGCGCTCATCGCCGAGACCGGCGACTGCCGCACCGTCCACCACGCCGCCGTCCTGCTCGGCTACGGCGCCGCCGCCGTCAACCCGTACCTCGCGTTCGACTCCATCGAGGAGCTGTGCGACTCCGGCGTGATCGAGCTCGAGCCGGCCCGGGCCGTCCAGAACTACATCGACGGCCTGTGCATGGGCGTGCTCAAGGTGATGTCCAAGATGGGCATCTCCACGATCGCCTCCTACACCGGCGCGCAGGTCTTCGAGGCCGTCGGCCTCGATGCCGACTTCGTCGACCGCTACTTCAAGGGCACCGACTCCCGCATCGGCGGCATCGGCCTCCAGACCTTGAGCAAGGAGGTGGCCGAGCGGCACCGCCGCGCCTACGAGCAGCGTGTCGACCCCGTCCAGCCGCTGCCCCCGGGCGGCGACTACCAGTGGCGCCGCGAGGGCGAGATCCACCTGTTCAACCCCGAGACGGTGTTCCTGCTCCAGCACGCCACCCGCTCGGGCCAGTACGAAGTCTTCAAGCGCTACACCGAGAAGGTCGACGCCCTCGCGGCCGACTCCGGGCTGCTGCGCGGCATGCTCGACTTCGCGGACGACGGCCGCGAGCCGGTCGAGCTCGAGGAGGTCGAGCCGGTCGAGAGCATCGTCAAGCGCTTCCACACCGGCGCGATGTCCTACGGCGCGCTCTCCCAGGAGTCCCACGAGACCTTGGCGATCGCCATGAACCGCCTCGGCGGGCGCTCCAACTCCGGCGAGGGCGGCGAAGACATCGATCGCCTCTACGACCCCGAGCGGCGCAGCGCCATCAAGCAGGTCGCCTCGGGCCGCTTCGGCGTCACCTCCGAGTACCTGGCCACCGCCGACGCCATCCAGATCAAGATGGCCCAGGGCGCCAAGCCCGGTGAGGGCGGCCAGCTGCCGGGCAAGAAGGTCCACCCGTGGATCGCCAAGACCCGGAACGCCACCCCGGGGGTCGGGCTCATCAGCCCGCCGCCGCACCACGACATCTACTCGATCGAGGACCTGGCCCAGCTCATCCACGACCTCAAGCACGCCGGAGGCGGCGACGCCGAGGTCCACGTGAAGCTCGTCAGCGAGGTCGGCGTGGGCACCGTCGCCGCCGGCGTCTCCAAGGCCAAGGCCGACACGATCCTCGTCTCCGGTTTCGACGGCGGCACCGGCGCCGCCCCCGCGAACTCGGTCAAGCACGCCGGCACACCATGGGAGATCGGTCTCGCCGAGGCCCAGCAGACCCTCGTCCGCAACGGCCTGCGCGACCGCGTCAGGGTCGAAGTGGACGGCGCCATGAAGACCGGACGCGACGTCGTGATCGCCGCGCTCCTCGGCGCCGAGGGCTACGGCTTCGCCACCGCACCCCTGGTCGTCGCGGGCTGCGTCATGATGCGCGTGTGCCACCTCGACACCTGCCCGGTCGGCGTCGCCACCCAGGATCCGCTCCTGCGCGAGCGCTACATCGGCAGCCCCGAGTTCGTGGAGAACTTCTTCCGCTACATCGCCGAGGAGGTCCGCGAGTACCTCGCGAAGCTCGGCTACCGATCGCTCGACGAGGCCATCGGCAACGTCGAGCGGCTCCGCCAGATCGCCGGTGACGGCCGCAAGGCCGCCCGCATCGACCTGTCGAACGTCATCGCACCGCCCGTCGAGGGCCCGCGCGTCCGGCTCCGCGAGCAGGACCACGAGGTGGAGCAGACCATGGGTGCGAAGCTCGTCGACATCGCCGGGCCCGCCATCGAGGAGGGCCGCACCGTCGCGGCCGAGCTCCCGATCCGCAACACCGACCGCTCGGTCGGCGCGCTGCTGGGGGCCGCGGTCAGCCGCACCCACCGCGAGGGCCTGCCGGACGGCTCGATCGACCTGACCTTCAGGGGCACCGCCGGGCAGTCCTTCGGCGCCTTCCTCACCCGCGGCGCGACGTTCAAGCTCATCGGCGACGCCAACGACTACCTCGGCAAGGGCCTGTCCGGCGGCCGGATCGTCGTGCGGCCCGACGCCGGGGCCCCGTTCGCCGCCGAGGACAACGTCATCGCCGGCAACACCATCCTCTACGGAGCCACGTCGGGCGAGCTGTACTGCCGCGGCAAGGTCGGCGAACGCTTCGGCGTCCGCAATTCGGGGGCCGTCGCCGTCGTCGAGGGCGTGGGCGACCACGGCTGCGAGTACATGACCGGCGGCACGGTCCTCGTCCTCGGCCCCACCGGCCGCAACTTCGCCGCCGGCATGTCCGGGGGCGTCGCCTACGTGTGGCGGCTCGACGAGGGCCGCACCAACACCGCCCTGGTCGACCTGGACGAGCTCGGCGCCGCCGACATCGACCTGGTCCACAACCTGCTGCTGCGCCACGGCCGCGCCACCGGCTCGGCGGTCGCCGCGGACCTGCTGTCCAACTGGCCCAAGGCCGCCAGCGGCTTCACCAAGGTCATCCCCACCGAGTACAAGGCCGTGCTCGCCGCCCAAGCCGAGCAGAAGGAGGCGCAGCATGCCTGATCCCAGCGGGTTCCTCGAACACGGCCGCGAAGTGCCGAAGAAGCGGCCGGTACCGGTGCGCATCCTCGACAACCGCGAGGTCTACGAACGCGCCAGCCAAGAGCTGGTCACCAAGCAGGCCTCGCGCTGCATGGACTGCGGCATCCCGTTCTGCCACAACGGTTGTCCCCTGGGCAACCGGATCCCGGAGTGGAACGACCTCGCCCGCACCGGCCGGTGGGGGGCCGCGATCGAGCAGCTCCACGCCACCAACAACTTCCCCGAGTTCACCGGCAGGCTCTGCCCGGCCCCGTGCGAGGCCTCTTGCGTGCTCGGCATCGGCGACGACCCGGTGACCATCAAGAACATCGAGGTCGAGATCATCGACCGCGCCTTCGAGGACGACAACGTCGTCCCGCACCCGGCCGAGTTCTCCACCGGCAAGTCCGTCGCCGTCGTCGGCTCCGGTCCCGCCGGCCTCGCCGCCGCCCAGCAGCTCGCTCGCGCGGGCCACGCGGTCACCGTCTACGAGCGCGACGACGCCCCCGGCGGCCTGCTGCGCTACGGCATCCCGGACTTCAAGCTCGAGAAGCGCCACGTCGACCTGCGCGTCGCGCAGATGAAGGCCGAGGGCGTCGAGTTCTCCTGCGGCGTCAACGTCGGCTTCGACCTGTCCGCCGAGGACCTGCGCGAGCGCCACGACGCGGTCGTCCTGGCCGTGGGCGCCCTCGAAGGCCGCGAGACCGACCAGCCCGGCCGCCATCTCGCGGGCATCCACCAGGCCATGGAGCACCTCGTCGGCGCCAACCAGGTCGTCGCCGGCAAGGCCCCGTTCGCGCCCATCGACGCGCGCGGCAAGCACGTCGTCATCATCGGCGGCGGCGACACCGGCGCGGACTGCCTGGGCGTGGCCCACCGGCAGGGCGCGGCCTCGGTCCGCCAGCTCGATCTGTACCCGATGCCGCCGAGCGAGCGCGACGACGAGCGCGACCCGTGGCCCACCTGGCCGGTCATCGTGCGCAACTACCCGGCCCACGAGGAGGGCGGGGAGCGCAATTACGGCAGTGCCGCCGCCGAGTTCATCGGCGACGAGCGCGGGCACGTCCGGCAGATGCGCCTGAGCGAGGTCGTCGTCGACAAGTCCGGCGGTCGCCGCGTCGTCAACCCGGTGCCCGGCACCGAGCAGATCGTCCCGGCCGACCTGGTGCTGCTCGCGATCGGCTTCGCCGGCACCGAGGACCAGCAGCTGCTGCGCCAGCTCGGACTGGAGCGCAACCGCCGCGGTTCGCTCGATTGCGGCGACGACTGGCAGACGGACGCGCCCGGCGTTTTCGTCGCGGGCGACGCCCACCGGGGCGCCTCGCTCATCGTGTGGGCGATCGCCGAGGGCCGCGCCGCGGCGGCGGCCGTTCACCGGTATCTCGGAGGCGAAGTGTCCCTTCCCGAACCGGTCACCGCCGACGCGCAGCCACTGAGCGCATAAGCGCGAATATATGGAATTGCGCGCGGGAGATCCGATCGCTCGCGCGCAATTCCCTGTACCCGCTTTTCGCAATCCGGCGCCATTTCGCGGCCCCGTGAATTCCGCCTCTCAACTGCGGTGACCTCGCGAGTGCGAATCGGCGTCCGATATAAGCTCGCAGGGTGACTCGTAGAGCAAAAATCGTCTGCACCATCGGGCCCGCGACGGCCACGCCAGAGCGGATGGCCGGCCTGATCGACGCCGGTATGAACGTCGCCCGAATGAACTTCAGCCACGGCTCGCAAGCCGACCACGAGGCCGTCTATCAGATGGTCCGCGAGGCCGCCGATGCCGCGGGGAAGCCCGTCGCCATCCTCGCCGACATGCAGGGCCCCAAGATCCGCCTCGGCACCTTCGCGAACGGTTCTGAGCAGTGGGACGCCGGCGACCGCGTCTTCATCACCTCCGAGGACGTCGAGGGCGACCACGACCGCGTCTCCTGCACCTACAAGAAGCTGCCGGCGGAGGTCACCAAGGGCGACCGGCTCCTGGTCGACGACGGCAAGCTGGCCCTGGAGGTACTCGGCTCCACCGACACCGACGTCGAGTGCCTCGTCGTCGAGGGCGGCCCGGTCTCGAACAACAAGGGCCTGTCCCTGCCGAACGTGGCCATCTCCGTGCCCGCCCTGTCGGAGAAGGACATCTCCGACATGAAGTTCGCGCTCAACCTGGGCGTCGACCTCATCGCCATGTCCTTCGTGCGCCACCCCGACGACGTCCGCCTGGGCCACAAGGTCATGGACGAGGTCGGCGTGCGCCGCCCCATCATCGCCAAGGTCGAGAAGCCCGAGGCGGTCGACCGCCTCGAGGAGATCGTGCTGGCCTTCGACGGCGTCATGGTCGCCCGCGGCGACCTGGGCGTCGAGATGCCCCTCGACGAGGTGCCGCTCGTGCAGAAGGAGATCATCCGCCTCTGCCGCGACAACGCCAAGCCCGCCATCGTCGCCACCCAGATGCTCGACTCCATGATCGAGAACGCCAGGCCCACCCGCGCCGAGGTCTCCGACGTCGCCAACGCCGTCCTCGACGGCACCGACGCGGTGATGCTCTCCGGCGAGACCTCGGTCGGCAAGTTCCCGATCGGGACCGTCCGCACCATGGCCAAGATCGTCGAGACCACCGAGTCCGGCCCGATCGGCCTCGCGGAGCTCTCCCACGACCCGAAGACCAAGCCCGGCGCCGTCACGGCCGCCGCCGCGCAGGTCGCCGACGCGATCGGCGCGAAGGCGCTCGCGGCGTTCACCCAGACCGGCGACACCGTCAAGCGCCTCGCCCGGCTCAAGCCGAGCCAGGCGATCGTGGGCCTGACCCCGATCGAGAGCGTCCGCAACCAGATGGCGCTGTCGTGGGGCACCGACTCCTACCTCGTCGAGCACGTCGACCACACCGACGCCATGTTCGCCCTGGTCGACAAGACCCTTCAGGAACACGGGCTCGCCTCCCCCGGCGACCTGGTCGTGATCGTGGCGGGCACCCCCGCGGGCACGCCCGGATCGACCAACACCGTCCGGGTCCACCAGATCGGATCTTGAGTGTCTGAGGTACTCGTCGGTCAGGACGCCGTGGACTCGCTCCTCGGCGTCCTCGACCTGGAGCAGATCGACACGGGCCTGTACCGCGGCCCGCGCGCCGAGGTCGGCCTCCAGCGTGTCTTCGGCGGCCAGGTGGCCGGACAGGCGCTCGTCGCCGCCGGACGCACCGTCGCGCCCGAGCGGCGCGTCCACTCCCTGCACGGCTACTTCGTGCGGCCCGGGGACCCCTCGAAGCCGATCCTCTACCAGGTGGAGAACATCCGCGACGGCCGTTCCTTCTCCGTGCGTCGCACCGTGGCCCTGCAGGGCGGACGGACGATCTTCTTCATGTCGGCCTCATTCCACACCGGTGAGCAGGGCCTGGAGCACTCCGACTCCGCCCCGACGGACCTGGCCGCGCCCGAGGACGTCCCGACGATCGCCGAGCGCCTCAAGGCCGACCCCGACCGGTTGAGCATGTGGGCGCGCATCCCTCGCCCGATCGACGTGCGCTACCTCGGCGGTTCCGGCTATTTCCGCTCCGGCGAGCGGCCCGCCGAGCAGCGCCAGCGCGTCTGGATGAAGGCCGACGGGGCGCTCCCGGACGACCCGCTCATCCACGTCTGCGTGCTCACCTACGCCTCCGACCTGACGCTGCTGGACTCGGTGCTCAGCCGCCACGGCGCCGTCTGGGGCCCCGGCGGCTACCTCGGCACGAGCCTGGACCACGCCCTGTGGTTCCACCGGCCCTTCCGCGCCGACGAGTGGATCCTGTACGACGCCGAGTCGCCCACCGCCTCCGGCGGCCGGGGCCTGGCCCAAGGGCGCTTCTTCGACAGCGAGGGCCTCCACATCGCCTCGGCGACCCAGGAGGGCCTGCTGCGCCAGACCCCCGAGATGCTTCCCGGAGTCCCGTAGACCGATGCGCCAGACTCACGAGCGATCAACGGTGAGCTCGGCCGAAAGCGGTGACCCGGCTTCGAAATCGGCGCCGGTCGATGGGCCGAGACCACCGAGCGGCTCACCGCCGCCGACGAGGTCCACGTACTCGCGCCGACACGCTCTGGGGCCGCATCAACGTGCCCGAATGCCTGTCCGAGCACATCGACGACGCCACTCGGTGCGTCTACGACCTCGACGAGGCGATCATGCACCCTGAGCGCCGCGAGCGGGCCATGGCCGCCGTCGCCGATGCCGGAGCGAGTGTGATCGACCCCATACCGTGGCTCTGCGACGTCGAAGAGGGCAGGTGCCCGGTGATGGTGGGGAACCTCTTGGTCTACCGCGACTTCAGCCATCTGTCCGCGACCTTCGCCGCCGAGCTGGCGCCGCAACTGGCGTCCGTGCTCCCGCTGGAGGCCGAACCTGCCGAATCGGAATCCGAAGGGCCGTAGGCGACACCGACCACCTCGGTACCGAGCGTGACGTGGTCTGCCTGCGGGAGAGCGACTCTCGAATCATGGCCGAACGAGGGCATATGCCATGTTCGGGTGGGCTTCGCCGCCGCTTGTGGGACAATGCTAGTGTCTCGAACCGTCCCCGGAAGCGGTGCCCGAATTGTCAGCCCAGCCTTGCCCGGCTGGGGAAAACCATGCCCGGTGAATCGTTCGGAGACCGACATTTATGCGTCTGACCAGCGCAACAGAACCGGCTAGGGCATCGAACGACAGCGATGTCGCCTCTATGGGCAAACGAAGCGAGCGTCCCGGCCACTGGCGGCCGGATATCGAGGGGCTTCGGGCGGTGGCTGTGGGTGTCGTCATCGCGGCGCATATCGGTTTTCCGTTCATGGCCGGTGGTTTCGTCGGTGTCGATGTGTTCTTCGTGATTTCGGGTTTTCTGATCACGTCGCTGCTGCTGCGTGAGATCGACCGCACGGGGACGGTCTCGTTGGCCGGGTTCTATGCCCGCCGTGCGGTGCGTCTGCTGCCGGCGGCTGCGACGGTGCTGCTGGCGACTTTGGTGGCGTCGTGGTTGTGGTTGCCGCGTACGCGTTTGGGGGAGGTCGCGGCCGACACGGCCGCGGCGGCGCTCAATGTCATCAATTTCCGTCTCGCGGTCGAAGGCACCGATTACCTCAATGCCGAGTCCGAGCCGTCGCCGCTCCAGCATTTCTGGTCGCTCGCGGTCGAGGAGCAGTTCTATCTGGTCTGGCCGCTGATCCTGATCGCCATCGCCGCCCTCGGCGCGCGAATCGCGAAGACGGGGGAGCCCCAGGCGCACGAAGACCGCGACCCGACCCAATGCAAGGCTCGCGGGCTTCGCCATGGCGGCAGGACCACCGCGATCACGGGCTTCCTCGTCCTCGTCGGCGCCGGCTCGTTCTACCTGAGCGTCACCAGGACCGCCGACGACCCGGTCTGGTCGTACTTCGGCATCCACACCCGCGCGTGGGAGCTGGCCCTCGGCGCGCTCATCGCCGTCGGTGCCGCGCGGCTCCAGCGCCTCCCGGGCGCGCTCGCCGCACTCGCCTCCTGGGCCGGCCTCGCACTCGTCGTCGCCTCGGTCTTCGTCCTCGACGAGGACACCGTCTTCCCCGGCTACGCCGCGGCGATGCCGGTTGCCGGAGCGGCCCTGGTCATCGCCGCAGGCTGCGCCCCGCACCGCTTCGGCGCCCGGTCCCTGCTCGGCATCGCCCCGGCACAGTACGTCGGCAAGATCTCCTACGGCCTCTACCTGTGGCACTGGCCGATCATCATGATCGCCCCGGCCGCGCTCGGGATCGAGGAACCGCGCCTGCGGCACATGCTGCTGCTCATGGTCGTCGCCTTCCTGCTCACCGCGGCCACCTTCTCCCTCGTGGAGCAGCCGATCCGCACCCGCAGGCCCTTGGTGCAGGTGCCCTCGCGGGCCCTGGCGCTCGGCGGTGCGCTCATGGTGTGCGCGCTGGCGGCCTCCTTCGTCGCGGTCACCCAGCCCGCCCAGAATCAGGAGGGCACCACCGCCGCGGAGGTCACGGGCAACGACGCGACCGTCTGGCAGCTGCTCGGCGACTCCTCCGATGTGGAGGACGTCCCGGTGAATCTCACGCCCTCGCTCGACGACGCACGCGAGGACAAGCCGCTGACCTACGACGAGGGCTGCATGACCATGCAGGCCGGCACGGACCTCGCCGAGGACTGCTGGTTCGGCGACCCGGACGGCGACAGGATCATGATCCTGTTCGGTGACTCCCATGCGGCGCACTGGTTCCCGCCGCTCAACCAGCTCGCACAGGCCTCGGGTTGGAAGATGCTGGTGCTCACCAAGGCCGCGTGCAGCGCCCCGATGGTCGAGGAGTTCAACGAGGAACGCGGGCGCGAATACACCGAGTGCGCCGAGTGGCGCGATAAGGCGCTGGAGGAGATCGAGGAGCAGGAGCCCGACATGGTCATCGCGTCCAACTCGGACAACAAGGAGGTGCTCGCCGACGACCCCGATCAGGCGTGGATCGACGGCTGGGTCGAGACCGCCGAGCGCCTCACCGAGACCGCCGACGAGGTGTACGTCATCGCCGACACCGCCTGGGGCGTCGGCAACGTCCCCGCTTGCCTCTCCGAGCACCCCGAGGACGCCACCGAGTGCGTCAACGACCTGGACGACGCGATCTTCTTCCCGGAACGGCGGGAAGCCGCGATGGAGGCGGTGTCCGACGCGGGAGCCGAGGTGATCGACCCGATCCCGTGGATCTGCGACACCGAGGAGGGCAAGTGCCCGGTGGTCGTGGGCAACCTCCTGGTCTACCGCGACGACAACCACCTGTCCTCGCGCTTCGCCTCGGAGCTGGCGCCGCAGCTGGCCGCCGTACTGCCGATCGAGGGGCAACCCGAGCAGACCGATACGCGGTAGACGAACCGACCGCCTTGGACCGCAACGGTGGTTTCACCTCAGCGCGATCAAATGTAAGCTTTCCTCACATCTGATACGCGCCAAGAGGAGAAGCCACCATGCATCGAGTTGCCCCGTGGCTCAAGGCGATCAACGTCATGCTCGCTCCGACGATCGCCAATAGACGGAACAAAGTCGACAAGATCATCGATCGTGCCGTCCGCGAGGCCGAGGCCAAGACCGACGGCACCGCCTCGGGCGACGAGCGGTTCATCGAGGACATGCGGTTCCTCCTCGGCTGCTTCGCGGACGTCGAGGGCCTCACGCCGACCGGCTGGATGGGCACCAGCGGGGACATCGCCTCCCGCATGGAGAACCGATTCCGGATCCGCAAGCTCCACGCCCAGCACCCCGAGATCGCCGATGAGCCCATCAAGCGGCCGATCGTCGTGGTCGGCATGCCGCGTACCGGTACCACCCTCACGCACTACGCACTCGCCGAGCCGGCCGGCCACCGGGCCCCGCTGATGTGGGAACTGCTCCACACCGACGTCGGTGAGGCCGAGCGCGAGGAGCGCATCAGGCACGCCGAACGATTCGTCAAGGCCGCCGAGACGGCCTCCCCGCAGTTGCCGGTGATGCACAAGATGGGGGCGGAGAAGCCCGAGGAGTGCATCTTCATCCTCCCGCACGGCGTCGCATACCTCGTGCGAGCGCCCCTGCCCCGCTACGAGCAGTGGATGCTCGAACGTGACTACACCGCGGACTACCAGTACCTCAAGCAGGCCCTCCAGGTCCTCCAGCACGGCAGGGAGCCCCGCCGCTGGGTCCTCAAGTCCCCCGCGCACCTGTGGAACCTCGACACCCTGCTGACGGTCTTCCCCGACGCCCAGGTGGTGTGGACCCACCGCGAGCTGCACACCGTCATGGGATCGCTGGGCTCGCTCGCCGAGAACTCCATGTCGATGCACGTCCGGCGCCCCGACCCGCATCTCATCGGCCGCAAGTGGCTGGGGCTGCTCGCGACCGGGATCGGGCGCGCCACCGACTCGCGGCGGCGCCTCCCGGCGGACGCGATCATCGACGTGCCCTACCGGCACCTCGTCGACGAACCGATGCGGCGCCTCCCCGAACTGTTCGAACGCCTCGGCGCCGACTGGGGCGAGCGGGAGCGCGCCGCCCTCGAGCGGCTCGTGGCCAGGCCCCGCGGCGGGAGCGGCCACACCTACGATCTGGCGCGCTACGGCCTGAGCGACGCCGACCTCGACCAGGCGTTCGGGGACTACGGACGCTTCGTCGCCGAGCTCGGCTAGCAGGCCAAGGCGTAGCCCCACAGGAGCACGTCGGGCACCGGCCGCCAGTCCAGGCGCGGGGCGCGCTCGAAGCCGAGCCGCTCGTAGATCCGGTGCGCCGCCTTCATGGTCTCCTGGCTGCACAGCACGACGCGCTTGGCGCCGTGGACGTCCCGCGCGCGCTCGATGCACGCCGCCACCAGCGACGTGCCGACCCCACGCGTCCGTCCGGCCGGATCGACCGCCAGCGCCCGGATCTCGGCTTCGCCGGCCCCGGCCAGTTCCGCCAGGAGACTGCCGGGCGGGACGAGCGTGACGCCGCCGAGCACGCGCTCGCCCTCGGCGGCCACGAGCACTTCGGCGCCGTCGAGGCGCGAGCCGATGTCGCGCAGGAACCGAGCGTACGGGTCGTCGGAGTCCCGGAGGAACCCGTCGCGCAAGTAGGCGTCCACGATGATGTCGCCGAGCGTCTCATGCTCGGATTCGCGGACCGGTCGGACCTCGAACGCGGGGGAGGATGCTGACATGAGCGCTATTGTCGCTCACGTCCGCGCGGGCGGCCAACGACACAGCGATCGTGGTGAGGGGCGAGCCGCCGTCGCTCCGGCTGCGATGATGTATCCATGAAAACCCTCACCGCCCCGCCCGAACTCGACCGTGGCGTGCGCCGCAACGGCGTGATCGTCACCGCCGTCTTCGGATTCTTCTGGACCGTCGGCGGCGCCGGCATCCTCGGTGACGGCGCGCTGCGCTGGACAGTCCTGGCCGCGGCGCTCGCGGTGGCCGTCGGACTCATCGTCGCCGCCGTCCGCGTCCCATCGAGCCGCACGCGGGAGCGCACGCTGCCGGTCGACTGGGGGCGCCGCTACAACTTGTGGATCCTGTTCGAGGTGGCGTTCATCGCCGCAGCCGTCGCCGGGCTCGTCGCGCTTGAGACGACCCAACTCCTCCCGGCCGTCATCGCGGCGATCGTCGCGGTGCACTTCCTGCCGCTGGCGGCCGTGTTCGACGAGCCGAAGTACCGGTGGACGGCCTACGGGATGCTCGCCGTGGCCGCTGCCGGACTCGCTGCCCTGGTCGGAAGCTTCGAACTGTCGGCGGCCGTCGTCGGATTCGGCTCGGCGGCGGTGCTGTGGGCGACCGCGGTCGCGATCATCCGAGCGGGCTGAGCTAGCGGCGCCACGGCTGCGGTCCCGTGCTGGACTGCTCGAAACGTCGTGGTGATCCGAGCTGGAGCCGGCTTGCTGCCAGAAGGCGAACTGGCGGATTTACGACGACGGACGACACTGCATCAACCGTTCCTCACTTCCTCGCCCTGGAGGGCGTGATTGACGGTCGTTCCGCGCTGAGTCAGCGATGGTGAGGTGGCGTGGTGGCCGGGGCAGGTCTCTGGAGTTGGTGCTGCTGTGGTTCGGCGGGGAGCCTGTCGAGACCGGAAATGGCCCCGGAGGCGTTGGCGGGGTCGGTGTCGTGGATGGCCTGGCTGCGCTGGGTCAGCGACAAAAGCGGTGGCGGGCGGGCCGGGGCTGGTTGTTCGTCGCGGGGGTGGTCGGTGGTGCCGTGCCGGGTGGGATTGGGGCTGGCCTGGTGGCGGGTATTCGCGTTGCTGGTGGTCCGGTTCGGCGGCGGCTCGTGGCGGCCGCCTGGGCGGTTGGTGTGCCGGTTCGGGCTCCGGGCATGGGGATGTGCTCGAACCCGTCCCGGTTTCGAGCTGGCGACCTATGAGGTGTCTTCCCCGCCACGGCCTCCCGTAGCGGGCACCCTAAAAACGGGGGCGGTCCGTAGTCGGGTGCCGGTGCGGCGCTGACGAGGTCGCGAGATCGCTTCGCCTCGGTCAGTGGTGTCGAAGTCTCATATTCCCGCCTCTGGCCCTGCCCCGGTTCGGGTGTCGGTGCTGATGCCGGTTCGGGTTCGGTCTCGGGTCGGGGTGTCGGGGTGTCGGGGTGGTGAAGCGGGCTCGCAGTTTGGCGCGGGCGGCTTTCGCGGCGGCCATGACCTGTTCGGTCTCGGCCTGTTCGGCAGCCGCTTCGAGGTCGGGTTTCAGGGTCTCCGACCATTCTTCGGGGTACAGGCCGGTGGGGAAGGCGTTCGCGATGTCGTCGGTGAAGTCGGCGTCCAGGTCGGTGTCGGTGCGCCAGTCGGCGCACCCGCATTTCAGGTCGGGGTCGGTGTCCTCGTGCCCCTCGTGGTGGACGATCAGGGCTTTGCCCGGTCCGGTTTTGGTGATGGTCCAGCCGGGGGTGTGGATGCGGCCGTGGTGGAAGCGGCACAGCAGGATCAGGTTCTCGGCCACGGTCGGTCCGCCGTTGGCCCAGTGAAAAGTTACAGATTTACGGCCTTCATGTACACTAATTAGTCCGAATAATCATTATTTATGGGCTTTGGGGGTCATCGTGAATCTTGACAAGTATCTCGCGTCGATCGGCACCGTCGCAGCCGCGGAGTTCCAGCGGGAGTACCGCCGCATCCTCGGTGTCATCCGGCTCTCGCACGAGACCGACGTGACTACTTCTCCCGAGCGGCAGCGGGAGGCGATCATCCTCTGGGCCGAACAGCATGATTGCGAGATCGTTGGCTGGGCGGTTGACCTGGACGTTTCAGGCGGGGTAGATCCATGGGAGCGAGGTGAACTCGGGGAATGGCTCAACCATCGCCGCCATGAGTTCGATGGCCTGTGCGCCTGGAAGCTCGACCGGTACTCGCGGTCGGTCTCTCACTTCTCCAAGTTCCTGGACTGGGCGAAGGAGCATCGGAAGATGGTCGCCACGTCGGACAACGTGCTGGACTCGACCACCCCGACGGGGATGATGCTCGCCTACGTGATGAGCATCTGCGCCGAGTGGGAGCGGGTGATGGCCTCCCAGCGGTCGGCCGATATGCGCGCGAAGGCCCGGCGCGAGGGCCGATACGTGGGCGGGCGGCTCGCCTATGGCTACCGCGCGATCCGGCAGGACGACCATTCGTTCCTGGTGGAACCGGACCCCGAGCAGTTGCCGGTGGTGCGCGAGATGATCGCGTGGCGGCTCGACGGCTGGTCGATCGGGCGGATCCGCCGCGAGCTCAACGACCGAGAGGTGCCCACACCCCTCGGTGGGTCGTTCTGGCAGCAGAACACCGTCAACCGGATCTTGACCAGCCCGACCCTGCTGGGCTACACGATGCATCAGGGTCGGGTGGTGTGCGGGGATGACGGGATGCCGGTCCAGTTCGCCGAGCCCCTCGCGACTGAGGAGGAGTACAAGGCGCTGCTGACCATGGCCGACGATGCGAAGCGGACGAAGTTCTATGGTGGCCGGCCTAAGAAGCCGGTTACCGAGACTTACCTGTTCAAAGGCCTCGCCCGGTGCGGCAATTGCGGTGAGCGGCTCTACCGGTACGCGCGTGTCCGTCCGGGCAACCAGCCCGACGAGCTGGTCTACCGGTGCGCGCGCCATCGTAAGAACTGCGACGCCGTGCCCGAGATCTTCCTGCCGAAGCTCGAAAAGGTCGTGGTCGAGGCGGTCATGGGGGAACTGGACGACGCCGAGGTCTACGCCAAAGAGTTCGTGCCCGCCAATGACGTCGCCGACCGCTTGGTGAAGATCAATCGAGCGATCGACCAGCATCGCGGCGACCGCGCTGCTGGGGTGTGGGACGGGGAAGACGAGCGGTTCCGCCAGATTATGAAGCGCCTCATCGACGAACGCAAACGTCTCGAAACGCTACCCCGGACCCAGGCCCACTGGCAGAGCGTCCCGACCGGCACCACCTACGGGGAGCGCTGGGACGCCGGCGATCTGGAGGACCGCCGTGAACTATTGGCGCTGGCGGGGGTCGAGATCGTGGTGTGCGCGAACGATAGAGTTCCCGCGCCGGACTGGTGGAAGGAAGCAGGCCCGCGCCGGTTTCAGGCTAGGATCCACTCCCGCCTGGCCTACGTCCGCTGGGCCGTCGACGCGATATAGACCGCCCGCCTATAGACTGCCTTCTGATTAACTGGTTTGGCGTCGGCTGGGTGCGTTCGCGGACTCAAGCGATCGGTCACCATCGGCACGTTATATTGAGGCCCGAAATGTCGCATATTCCGTTTGATCGAGAGAAGAGCCAGGGCGATTCCGGATCGACTCGCGAAGAACTGATCCATCTCCGTATCTCTTCGGTAGGCATGGTGTTTTCCAGTATCACTACCGTTGCAAGTCTGCTAATCGCCGCTTGGATCGATTCCATCGCTAATTCCCTCCATGAACATCAGAATGCTATGGAAACTGCCCGAAGCGAATTCGAACAAGGGGTCACCCTGCGGGAAATAACGGATGAAGCATCCCGAGTGGCAGTCTGGGTCGAGGCGGACGGGATGCACGTAATGAACCGCACTGCAGATCCAATCCCGCATTGGGGCATCGTCTTCAGCGCGCCCAGCAAGGCGCTCAATTCGATCGTGTACTTGACTACCATTACCCCATGCGCAGAGATAATCATCGGATTGGATCAAGTTGCCGCAATTATGCAGTCCGAGCTCGACAATACTGTTGGGCACGAGATTAAAGGAATATATTTCGAAGACCGGCGGAGCGATGGCTGGTATCGAAGTCTGTACGATGGCCTTCTGCAGGAAAATATTACGACCGATCGGTATGAACCTGGCTCGGCATACCCCCTTGAAGAAATAATCTCTCAACCACTAAGCCACTGCGGTTCCTGACCATCTGAGGGGGTCGACTCCGGCAAGCGATCACCCAAGCAGAATCGCCATCGTCCGAGGCTTCAGTACGGTCTGGTTTTCGAAGGGCGCGGCCGGGATACCGTGAACTGGAAGTTCGGCCTCTGGCCGGACGGACCTGCCCGGACGGACTCTCGCGACCGAAACGCATGCGCGAGACTTGGGTGGGCCCCGCCGACACAGCCGCAGCCGCACTCGGGCCGCGCCTCACTCGGCCGACGACCTCCGAGAGCTCGCCGACCGACCCGCTACCGGACCACCCCCGAGGACAGGACACCATGACTCCCACCGACCGGCTATGGAGCAGCGACCAGCGCGTCGTCCGGATCGGTACGCGCAAGAACGGAACCGGAGGCCCCCGGAAGCACAGCCTCACCGGTTACCTCGTGGCCGACGAACTCGTGCTGACCTGCGCCCATGACGTGGCCGACGCTGAGACCCACGAGGTCCGGTGCGCGGGCGATGGGATAGCCAGGCATGCCGAAGTGGTCTGGAACGGCAAAAAACAGGTGAACCCCATTGATGTCGCCCTGCTGAGCGTCCCCGGTCTGCAGACCCCGAAAGGCCGGGTCGTTTGGGGCGAGTACAGCGACTACGTGGGAGCGAAGGACGCCTGGTGCATCGGTTTTCCACGCGCGGACAAGGAGAACGACACGTACCACGCGGCCCGGGTGGACGGAGGCTTCGTCCCTGGCGAGGGCTCCGGCCGCGGCAAGATGCTGTTCACCGTGAATGATGCCAACGGCGCCGAGACGGCCTGGTGGAGCGGCCTGTCGGGCGCGATGGTTGTTGACGACAAGGGACTGCTGGGTGTCGTGGCGCAATACGAGCACAAGGTGCGGCCCCGCTTCCACGTGGTGCCCGCGTCGGTGATCCTGGCGCAGCCGCGACTCAGGGAACTGATCGGCGCCACCGAATTGCTCCCGCTGTCGGACCCGCATCCGCTCGTCCGCGACCCTTTCGAGTCGCTGGGCGAGGAGACCGAACTCAAGCTCATCACCGCCAGATACGGCCAGGTGCCGTTCGTCAAGGAGAGCCACGGCGAAGCGCTGGACAAGCTGATGTCCTGGTGCCTGGCTGATTCGACTGGGTCGGACTGCGACGTCTCGCTGCGTCTGCTGACCGGCCCGGCGGGCGCAGGCAAGACTCGGCTGGCAGGCGAACTCTGCCGGAAAGTCGCCGAGTCGGATTCGGCGTGGAGGGCGGGCTTCGCCTACGACGATCAGCAGACGCCCTGGGGAACCCATCTGCCGCAGACGCCGCTGCTCGTCGTCTTCGACTACGTCGAGCGGGCAGCGATCGCCGCCAGGGTGATCGCCCTGCTGCGGCATCTAGAGCGGTTGGGAGATGCGCTGCGGTACCCCGTGCGGGTGCTGCTGGTATCCAGGGCGGCGGGCGGCTGGTACGAGCAGATGACCGACCACGGCGGGACCCTCCTGCAACAGCGCCTGCGGGGCGAGGAATCACCCCGGATCGAGTTGTCGCGCTCGCACTTCGGCCCGGAGTTGCGCCGCACCCACTTCACGACCGCCTACGAGCGATTCACCGCCGGAGCCGAAGGCGCCCGAGGCTCAGGCGAATTCCTGGACCTGGTGGACGGCGATCAGTACGACTCGCCGCTCTTGGTCCACATCGCCGCGCTGCTGGCGTCCCGTCGGGAGATCCTGCCCGTCCCCGAACGGCAAGGACTGCGAGAGCGCCTGCTCGGCTATCTGCTGCGGCGTGAACGCGAGCGGCGCTGGGACTTCGCCCCGGCCCTCTCAACCACGAAAGCGAATCCGGCACAGAGTGACCAAGCCCTGCATGCAGTGGCGATCATGACCCTGACGGCACCGACCGTCCGCGAAGCGACCGAGTTCCTCAAAGCCTCGGAGCTGTGGGCCGACCAGTCCAACGCCGACCGGAGAGAGGCGGCCAAGGCGCTGGTACGACTCTATCCGTCCGAATCAGACGCCAATTGGCGTGCCGCCCCGATCGAACCCGACCTGGTCTCCGAATACCTGGTGGCGAGCGTCGAAGACCTGCCGGAACTGCTTGCCGCGCTACACGACCAGCCGCTCGGCACCGAGCACTACGCGCGGATGCTGCACCTACTGGCTCTCACCTGCGACCACTACCCGGGCGCGGTCGACCACGTTTATGAGACCCTTAACCGCACCTTCGCGAAGATGGTCGGCGAGGACGGCGACCCGCTCATGCCGGAATTTTTGGACCAGAGCCTGCCGAAGCTGATTGAGCTGGCCGTCAATCAGGTCGTGGAGCACGGGAACGAAGCCGTGGCGAATATTCTCGCCAGCATGATCGAGCGAATCGATAAAGCCGACGGAGTCGTGGAAGCTATCGCGAATACGGAGTTCGCGACCCGTCGCGACGACGAACGGTTGGCTCGGCTGGGTCGGGTGCTGTACAACCTCAAGATTCGGCACTGTCAAGAAACCGACGATCGGCACGGACTCGTCGACGCGCTGGAGGGGCTAGCCGGTGCGGCGCTGGCGATGGGGGAGGTCGACGAGGCCTTCGATTCACTGACCGAAGCGGTGCGACTCCGCAAGAAAATCGGCGCCAATCTGCCCTCTGCATGGGCATTCTCGGCGCTTTCGCGGGTATGCGTTCGTTTCTCGAACCTGGAGCGATACAACAGCGCCATTACCGTGGCGAGGACGGTGATGGACCTCCATCGGGCGGCGGGATGTGACGATCTGAATTCCTATCGGGAACATCTCTCTATCATCGAATCCGTCGCCTCGAAGCTGCGGCAGAGTGGGCAGAGTGAGGCTGCACGCAAAGCGCTCCTTGAAGCCGTCCTGGCTCGCCGTGGACTGGGAATGCGGGATAGCGGCGATTATTCTTTTGCCATCGCAGAGTTGGAAGCGTTGGCTGAGCAGGAACTCCTCTCTGGCAGCGCGACCATGGCACTGCAGGCGACGTTGGAGGCATTGCGACTTCGGCGCGACTTCGATCAGCCAGACGCCTATGCCTGCCCGTCGGATTTCGAGCGGATCGAAACGGTCTTCCATCTTCAGCAGAGTGCTGACGCAGCCGATGTCACTGAGACTGCGGAGCTGCTGCATTGGCTCGCCAAAACGGGCGTCGCGTCCTACTGCGCCGCTGTTGGCTTGGAGACTATAGGACGTCGCATGTGGTGGCTCGGCTGGAAGCCCGAGGCCGTGGCAGCACTCGAAGCTGCAGTATCGATCCGGCGCATGCCGACGCCCTTCCCCGGCTTCTACAGACTCGATATGGTCCCTCTTCTGAGAGACTGCGCTATGGCGCTTTGGAGAACGCAACAGCGGCATAAGGCATTGAAGATCTTCCAGGAGATACAGACCTTGACCTGGGAAGAAGCGTCCCATCGGAGCGATTCTCGGTTGCGCGCCGTGTTCGCGGCCGAAGACCTGGCCGCGGCACTTTGGGACATGGGAACGAAGGCGAGCGCGTTGCAAGTCATGCGGCAGGCGGAATCCACCGAACGGGCAGTGATGGTTTCCGGCAGCGCCCCAACGATCCCGGCCCACAGTGACCCACGAACGCAGCCGTTTTTGCCTGCGCCGCTGGCCGATCTTGAACCGCTGTTGCGGCCAGAAGTCAAGGTTGAGATGTTGCGTATGATCGCGGAAGATAACCTGGCAGCATATAGCTCTCTGGCTTCCGCACTCGAGCGTCTCAGCGAATTCCAGATCGTTCGCGGTTACGACGAGGCGGCCGTGAAGTCCATCACCGAGGCCACCGAGATCTGGCATAAGTTGGCTAACGCATCGCCTACGAATTACAGCGTCCGCTTGCGAGAGTCGCTGATAGCCAAAGGCCAGATGCTCTTGAAGGCGAACCAGCCGGCCGACGCGGCCGCTGCCCTCGGCGAGGTGTTCGAATCCCATGCCGAAGCGGAGCAACGCCGCTGGCTTCGCGATCTGATCCACGGCACGAACTTGGAGGCGCTGACGGAGTCGATCCCCCGGTTCGTTAGAGCTCACGGTCGGGCACAGGTCGCCAATGCCCTGGAGAAGGGGCATTAAGGTTGGAGGATGGAATCCATTCCCCTCAGTTCGGCGGTGGCCGAGATTCGCCGTGAGTTGAAGATCGCCCTGTTGTCCGCCGATGACCAGATCAGCTTGGAAGTCAAGGACGTCGAGTTGGAGTTGACGTTGGAGATCGGACGGCAGACCAACGGCGGCGGTGGCATCGCCATTCTCGGCGTCGTCGATGCGAAGGCCGACAACACGCGAAGCGGTACACAGCTGCACCGGATCAAGCTGACGCTCCACCCCAAGCTCAAGACATCTGACGCCGGTTCGGCGCCCATGAACCTCTCCGATTCTGAACCGTACGACGGGGACTCACGTTTAGCACGACAGCTGTATTTCGTTGTGCTGCAGGCAGCCTATGATGCCCATCGTGGTCGATGATATTGGATCAGACACCCTCATCGGCCGCGCCCCGGCCGAGGCCTGGCACACCGTCTCCGCCGGTTCCGGGGTCCGCGGCGAACGCGAGTCGCCGCGGCCCACTGGCGACGCCGCCACCAAACGCGCGCCAGACAGTCCCAATTCCAGCGAAAATAGCTGCAGCGCAACGAAATACAGTTGCCGTGTTAAAGGTCGTGACTATTTGGGTGATTGTTGTTCTCTTTGTCGTGAGGCAAGGGAAGCGTGGCCCGCAGCAGCGCAAGAGCTACGGGCCTTGGATCGTCGACGGCGCGTTGTGGGAGCGGATCGAGACGCTGATTCCCAGGCACGAGCGTGCGCCGGGCGCCCGTGGAAGAAAGCCATTCGATGACAGGAAGCCCTTGTGAGGCAACGCGTTCGTGCTCTACACCGGCATCCGGTGGCAGTGGCTGCCGCAGGAGCCCGGGTGCGGGATGACATGCTGGCGGCGGTTGCGTGACTGGCGGGAGGCCGGTGTGTGGGAGGCACCACCGGGTGTTGCTGGGCCAGCCGGAGTCCGGTAGACGGTGGCGCGCTGGCTCCAAACACCACCTGGCCACCGATGCCAACGGCATCCCCTTGTCGGCCATCCTGACCGGCGGGGGCTTACCCCTTTGATGTTGACACCGTCCTATGCGGCGAGGGCGAGGCTAGCCTGCCG
>NZ_BAAHCB010000010.1:49141-74863 GCF_054776215.1 Glycomyces tarimensis | reverse complement strand
GCGGGCGGTTCCGGTCCTTCGACCGCTCCGGCCCCGTACCGCGGGGGCGGCGGTCGCGCGGGCGGCGGCAAGGCCCGCGGCGGCGGAGCGGCCGGCGCGTTCGGTCGCGGCGGCCCCCGAGGCAAGAGCCGCAAGTCGCGTCGTCAGCGTCGCCAGGAGTTCGACAACCTGTCGGCTCCGAAGATGCAGTCGGGCGCTCCCCGAGGCGGCGGCGAGACCATTCGCCTGCCCCGCGGCGCGACCCTGGCCGACTTCGCCGACAAGATCGGCACCCTGCCGGGCACGCTCGTTCAAGAGCTGTTCGGCCTGGGCGAGATGGTCACCGCGACCCAGTCGGTACCCGACGAGACGCTCGAACTGCTCGGCGCGCACCTCGACTGGGACGTCAAGGTCGTCAGCCCCGAGGAAGAGGACAAGGAACTGCTCGCGCAGTTCGGCATCGACCTCGACGAGGACGGCAGGGCCGACCAGCTCCCGCGTCCGCCGGTCGTGACCGTCATGGGCCACGTCGACCACGGTAAGACGAAGCTGCTGGACGCGATCCGCAGCTCGAACATCGTGGCGGGCGAGGCCGGCGGCATCACCCAGCACATCGGTGCCTACCAGGTCCACGTCGAACACGACAGCAAGGACCGGGCGATCACGTTCATCGACACCCCGGGCCACGAGGCGTTCACCGCCATGCGTGCCCGAGGCGCGAACGTCACCGACATCGTGGTGCTGGTGGTCGCCGCCGACGACGGCGTCATGCCGCAGACGATCGAGGCGCTCAACCACGCCAAGGCCGCGAACGCGCCGGTCGTGGTCGCGGTCAACAAGACCGACCTGCCCGACGCCAACCCGGACAAGGTCCGCCAGCAGCTGACCGAATACGGGCTGGTCGCCGAGGAGTACGGCGGCGAGACCATGTTCGTCAACGTGGCCGCCAAGCCGCGCGTCGGCATTCCGGAGCTGCTCGAAGCGGTCCTGCTGACCGCCGACGCCGCCCTCGAACTCGAGGCTCCGGTGAGCGGCAACGCGCAGGGCATCGCGATCGAGGCGCACCTCGACAAGGGCCGCGGCCCCGTCGCGAGCGTCCTGGTCCAGAAGGGCACGCTGCGTGTCGGCGACTCGATCGTCGCAGGCGGGGCCTACGGCCGCGTCCGCGCGATGCTCGACGCCGAGGGCAACCGCGTCTCCGAGGCGACCCCGTCGTACCCGGTGCAGGTGCAGGGCCTCGCGTCCGTCCCGATGGCCGGGGACGTGTTCCTCGCCGCCGACGACGACCGCACGGTCCGGCAGATCGCCGAGCAGCGGCAGGCACGCCGCCGAGCCGCCCAGCAGGCGGCACGCGCGTCGCGCACCACGCTCGAGAACCTCATGGACAAGATCGCCGAGGGCGAGCGCACCACGCTCTCGCTCATCATCAAGGGCGATGGCGCCGGTTCGGTCGAGGCCCTCGAAGAGGCCTTGGTCGCGCTCGAGATTCCCGACGAAGTGCAACTGCGGGTCATCCACCGAGGCGTCGGTCCCGTCACCGAGAACGACGTCAACCTGGCCGCGGCAACGGACGAGGAAGCGGCGACGATCATCGCCTTCAACGTCCGCGCCGAGGGCAGGGTCAAGGACATGGCCGAGCGCGAGAACGTCGACATCCGCTACTACACGGTCATCTACCAGGCGATCGAGGAGATCGAGACCGCGCTCAAGGGCATGCTCAAGCCCGAGTACGAAGAGGTGGAGCTCGGTTCGGCCGAGATCCGCGAGGTGTTCCGTTCCTCCAAGTTCGGCAACATCGCGGGCTGCCTCGTCACCAAGGGCTCGATCAAGCGCAACGCGAAGGTCCGCCTCATGCGCGACGGCAGCGTCGTCGCCGAGACGACGATCGACTCGCTGCGCCGGTTCAAGGACGACGCCACCGAGGTCCGCGAGGGCTACGAGTGCGGTATCACCTTGAAGAACTACAACAACATCGAAGAAGGCGACACCATCGAAGCCTTCGAGATGCGTGAGAAGCCGCGCGACTAAGTGCGACTGCTCGAGACCGAAGCCGCAGCGCGGCTCGGCCGGGCCCGACGCGAGTCGGGTCACGGTCGAGCCGCGCTGTCGGCCGTCTACGGCCCCGACGCCGCCGAGGCCGCCGACCGCGGCGACTTCCGCGGACTCCTCGCCGCCTGCGGCGACGACCCGCTCGGGGTGTGGACGCGACTGTTCACGGTCGGCACGGCCGTCGACGAGCGCGCCGCCACGGCGGCCCTCGCCCCGTTCGGCCTCGACGAGGCCCTCGAGTGCGGCCTGCTCATCCGCGAAGGCGACGGCGTCGCCGCCGGGTGGGGACTCCAGTACTCCGGTGAGCGGGCGGTCTTCTCCGACCAGCGCCCGAACACCACCGGCGCCCGATCGCGCGAGCACGTCCTCGGCATCGGCGGCGCCTCCGAGCTCCTGCTCGACGCCACGCTCCGCTCCGGCGTCGACGCCGCGCTCGACCTGGGCACCGGCTGCGGCGTCCAGGCCCTCGCGCTCGCCGACCACGCCCGAAGCGTGACCGCCACGGACCTGAGCGGGCGCGCGCTGGCCTTCGCCCGCCTCAACGCCGAGCTCAACGGCGTCGACCTCGACCTGCTCCAAGGCGACATGCTCGAACCGCTCGCCGACCGACGTTTCGACCTGGTCGTCGCCAATCCGCCGTTCGTGATCGCCACGCCCGGCGCCGGCTGGACCTACCGCGACGGGGGACGGGAGGCCGACGGCATCGCCGCCGAACTGGCCGCCGCCTCGACGGCGCTGCTGCGTCCGGGCGGCACCATGCAGTTCCTGGCGAACTGGCTGCACGTCAAGGGCGAGGAATGGGGCGAGCGGATCGCCGCCTGGCTGCCCGAGACCGGCGCGCGGACCTGGGTGGTCGAACGCGAGGCCCTCGACCCGCTCGACTACGTCCGCACCTGGCAGCGCGACTCCGGCGAGAACGGCGACACCGAGCAGGCCGCCGTCTGGCTCGACTGGTTCGACGCGCACGGGGTCGAAGGCGTCGGCTTCGGCATGGTCAATATCCGCCGCATCGACGGTCCGAGCGAGGCCGTCTGCGAGGAGGCCAGGCACGCCGTCGAGGCGCCGTGGTCGGATCGCGTCTCGGACTGGTTCGCCGTCCGCGAGGCCGAGCTCGAACCCGAGACGCTGTGGGAATCGCGCCTGCGCCTGGCCGAGGGTGTCGCCCTCCAGCAGGCCGCCGAACTCGGCGGCGAAGGCTGGGAGGTCGAGCGCCAATGGCTCCAGCAGCGCCATGGGATGCGCTACGCCGAAGAGGTCGACCCGCTGCTCGTGGCGTTCCTCGGCGCCTGCGACGGCACCGCTCCGCTCCGCCTCCAGGTCCAACTGCTCGCCGAGACCTATGGCGGGGAGACCGCCATGCTGTACGCCCAGCTTTACCCGGTGATCCGCCGTCTCGTCGAACGCGGCTTCCTCTCGACGGTCTAGCGCCGGCAAGCCGCGGCCGTTGGTAGGACACGGCCGGTTCCCGGTGTCGGTCTGCTCTCAACCTAGGGTCGGGGTTGCGGCCGTGGATTGCGGCCAGAAGGCGAGGAACACGAGATGTCTGACATCGAACGGCAGACGGCGGCGGGGAAAGTGCTGTGGCACTTCACCATGTCGCTCGACGGATTCGTGGC
Organism: Glycomyces tarimensis; assembly: GCF_054776215.1. Lineage (NCBI taxonomy): Bacteria > Bacillati > Actinomycetota > Actinomycetes > Glycomycetales > Glycomycetaceae > Glycomyces > Glycomyces tarimensis. The sequence continues at coordinate 71,219 of NZ_BAAHCB010000010.1, read as the reverse complement.
AGGGCCGGATCACGCCATGGACTGGATGACCGGCTTCAACGTCCGTGACGGCTTGGCCGAGGAGTACGTCGAGACCACAGGCGCGGTCCTCGGCGGCCGGGACGGCTGGGAAGCCGACCCGCATGCGCGCCCCTATGGCGGTTCATGGCGGGGACCGCTCTTCATCCTCACCCACCGTCCCGAGGATGCCGCACCGGCTGAAGGGGTGACGTTCTTGGACTGCGACGTGGCCGAAGCGGTGCGTATCGGACTGGAGGCCGCCGACGGCAAGAACCTTGAGGTCTTCTCGCCGACGATCGGCCGCCAACTGCTCGAGCGCGGCCTGATCGATGAGATCGACCTGCACATCGCGCCGGTACTGCTCGGTGACGGCATCCGGCTGTTCGACAACCCGGGCGGGCAGCCGATCCGGCTTCGGCATGCCAGTGGCCCCGACCCGATTGCGGCGGTGAACGTGCGATACCGCCCGGTAGTAGACGCTTAAGAACCCGGACGGCCTCGGTCCTCCGAGCCGAGGTTGCGGAGCGGGACTCTCAAATGGTGCTGCCAGGTATCGGGGCCGGGTGGCTCGGTGGCGGCACAGGGAGGCCTGCAATGGAAGCGGGGGCGTCGGCGGGAACGGGTGAGCGTGATGATCGTTCTGCGCCAAAGCAGCGACGATGAGGGGGCCGGGTGGCCCGGGATCGGTAGCCGTCACGGGCGTCGCTGTGGTCGGGCGGGGTGGCCTGCTGAGGCCTGCAATGGAAGCGGAGTCGTTGGCGGGAACGGGCGAGTGTGATGGTTACTCTGCGCCAAGGCGGCGACAAAAGCGGTGGCGGGTGGGGTGGGGCTGTTGCTCGTCGCGGGGGTGGTCGGTGGCGCCGTGCCGGGTCGGGTCGGGTTGGGTTGGGGCTGGCTGGGCGGCGGGTATTCGCGTTGCTGGTGGTCCGGTTTGGCGGCGGCTCGTGGCGGCCGCCTGGGCGGTTGGTGTGCCGGTTCGGGCTCCGGGCATGGGAATGGGCTCGAACCCGTCTCCGGTTTCGAGCTGGCGACCTATGAGGCGCCTTCCCCGCCACGGCATCCCGCGACGGGCGACCTAAAAAGGGTGGCGGTCCGTAGTCCGGTGCGGCGCTGGCGAGGTCGTGAGTCCGCCTCGGTTCAGTCAGTGGTGTGGAAGTCTCGTATCCCTGTCCCTGTCCCTGCCCTGGTTCGGGTTCCGGTGGTGAAGCCGGTTCGGGTTCGGTCTCGGGGTGGGGTGTCGGGGTGGTGAAGCGTGCTCGTGCTTTGGCGCGGGCGGCTTTCGCGGCGGCCATGACCTGCTCGGTCTCGGCCTGTTCGGCGGCGGCCTCCAAGTCCGGCTTCAGGGTCTCGGACCATCCCTCGGGATACAGGCCGGTGGGGAAGGTGTTCGCGATGTCGTCGGCGAAGTCGGCATCCAAGTCCGTGTCGGTGCGCCAGTCCGAGCACCCGCATTTCAGGTCGGGGTCGGTGTCCTCGTGTCCGTCGTGGTGGACGATCAGGGCTTTGCCCGGCCCGGTTTTCTGGATGGTCCAGCCGGGGGTGTGGATGCGGCCGTGGTGGAAGCGGCACAGCAGGATCAGGTTCTCCGCCACAGTCGGCCCACCATTCGCCCAGTGGCGGATGTGGTGGGCTTCGGTCCACTGCACCGGTGCGAGGCAGCCGGTCCAGGCGCACCCGCCGGGCTGCTCGAGTTCCAGCTTCCTGCGCAGTGCCGAGTTGGGCAGGCGCAGGGCGCGGCCGAGTTCGATCGCTTCGCCGGTGCGGTAGTTGAACACGTTGGGGATCACGAGGCCTTCGCAGGCGAGGAGGCGGGCCTTACCGAGGCTGATGGGGTCGCCTTCCAAGGTGGCGACGCGGCCGGTGTCTCCTCCGGCCAACGTTTCGATGTCGACCGACAGGTGCAGGGTGGCGGTGTGCCCGTGCCGCTTGGCCGCGTTCGGGTCGGCCCCGTGGGCCGCGACCATCTGGTGGAACGCCTCGGCCCGCCGGTTCGCCGCAGGCGGCAGCGACCCGTCGGCGTCGACCTCGTCTTGCCGGGGCGGCGGCACCGCTGTCGTCAGGAGTTTGGCGAACAGCTTCCCGGTGTCGGCCGACAGCAGCCCGGAGAGGACGAACATGCCATTCTCGGTCTCGACCAGGTCGAGTCGCTGCAACGACTGCTGCCCGAGCCCGTCCAACAGCTCCTCACCGGAGTCGAGCGCGGCCTGAAGTTCGTCGAGCTGGGCGTGGACGTCCTTGACGGTGGCGTGGATGCAGTACTGCGCGATCAAATGCTCCGGAGTCGGGCACGATACCTCGGGGTCGAAGGGGGAAGGCACCGGCTCGCGGTAGGGCGTCCGCGCGTAGACGCGCAGGGCCTTGGTCGCGTCCAAGCGGCGCACGGCTGCCGCGACCCGGTCAATCCGGGCCGCAGCCGACGTCGCCGTGTCGGCCAGGACGGTGAACTTCCCTGCCGTGCGGGCGATCGCAGCGAGGTCGGCGGCGACGCGGAGGTGGAAGTCGAAGGTGGCGACCAGCCACTCCCGCAGGGCCGAGAAGCCGTCGCAATCGCGGTGAATGTTCCACGCCTTCGCCTCGATCACCTCGGACAGGACCCGAGCGTGGAGGGCATTGATGGTGGCGGCTGCGTCATCGAGCGTGGTGTGGATGACCTTGGCGCGCTCGGTCCTGCTCGGAGTCCTGGTTGCCTTGGCCATCTGACACCTCCCTCGGTCCTTGAGGTCTTGTACGAACCTGCTGTTTCCGCCGGTTCGTGCTATACCTCTATTCTCGCAGGTCACAAGGCCTCTGTCATCACCCATTAGGGTGGGAAAACACTCACGTTTCCGGCCCCCGGGACCACGAGAACCCTTGCCGAGCAAGACAAAGCGGGCACCAAACGGCCCGCCCGCGCATAGGAACACGCGACCTCCACTCCCGCCGACCCATACTCCACAGAGGACCCGCCTCTTCGTCGCCGCCCGATTGAAGCCGCACTCATATGGCCCCGACCCCGGCGTCAACCCGAAATGCGGGCCCGCCTGGCCGTCGCTGCCGCTTTTAGCGCAGAGCAACCATCTCCCACACTGTTCCCGCCACCCCGACAAGTTCCATTGCCGGTCTCCCCAGGCGACCAACCGACGCCACTACCAGTGTCAGGCCAATACGCCCCGAACGACTTGCTCACCGAGTCGGTCTCGGAACACGGCTCCAAGATCCACGTCTCCTTGGCCTGCAGCACCTCTCCCATCCGCCGGCTCATGCCGCCCTCGGTCTCCGCGCGGATGAACGGCCGCATGCTGGGCGCGGCCGCCCGGAACCTGTCCGAACGGGAGCGCCTCGCGGCCGCTTAGGAACGCAGGTACGCCAGCACGGCCTTGACGCGCCGGTGGTGGTCACCGTCTTCGCTGCGCAGCTCGAGCTTCGTGAAGATGTTGCGGATGTGCTTCTCTACCGCGCCATCGGAGATGAACAGCTTCTTGCCGATCGCCCGGTTCGAGTGGCCCTCGGCCATGAGCTCCAGCACCTCGCGCTCGCGCGGGGTCAGCGTCTCCACCGGATCGTCGGCTCGCCTGCGCACCATCAACTGCGACACCACTTCGGGATCGAACACGGTCCCGCCGGCCGCCACGCGGCGCAGCGACTCCATGAAGTCGTCGACGTCGATGACCCGGTCCTTGAGCAGGTAGCCGACGGCGCCTCGCGCGTCGGCCAGCAGGTCGTCGGCATAGGACACCTCGACGTACTGGGAGAGTATGAGCATCGGCGAGCCGGGCACGTGCTCCCTGGCCCTCGTCGCGGCCCGCAAACCCTCGTCGGTGAAGGACGGCGGCATCCGCACGTCCACCACCGACACGTCGGGCCGGTACTTCAGGACGGCATCGACGAAGGCGTCCCCGTCGCCGACCGCGGCGACCACGTCGCAGTCGAACTCTTCGAGGAGCTTCACGATCCCGGATCGGATCAAGACCGCGTCATCGGCCACCACTACCCGCACGGAACCTCCGCCACGATCACTGTCGGTCCGCCCTCGGGGGAGTCGATGGTCCACTCGCCCTCGGCGGCTTTGATGCGGTCGGTGAGTCCGGAGAGCCCGTGCCCCTTGGAAAGGTGCGCGCCCCCGATGCCGTTGTCGCCGACCGAGACCACCAGCCTATCGCCCCAGTCGTCCACCGATACCGACGCGTGGCTCGCCTGCGAGTGCTTGGAGATGTTCGTCAGGGCCTCGGCCACCACGAAGTAGACGGTGCTCTCGACGGTGGACCGGTACCGCCCGTGCAGTGAGGTCTCCAGCTCGACCGGGACCATCGATCGGGCCGCCAAGGCCGCCAGCGCCGCCTCCAGGCCGCGGTCGGTCAGGATCGGCGGGGCGATGCCCCTGGAGAGCGCGCGCAGCTCGTTGATCGTGTCGCGTGTCTGCGAGATCGCCTCCTCCAGCGTCTGCTGGGCCGCTTCGGGGTTGGCCTGCATCTGGCGCTTGACGCGCGCCAGCTCCATGCCGAGGCTCACCAGGCGCTGCTGCGGCCCGTCGTGGATGTCGCGCTCGATGCGCCGCAACGCGTCGGCCTCGGCGGAGGTGGCCGCGTCCCGGGACTCGGCGAGTTCGTCGATCCGCTCGTGCAGGCTGCTCAGCGACGTGAGCATCCCCTTGCCGATCCAGCCCTGCGCCAGCGCGCAGCCGCGGACCACCAGCGGCAGCAGCAGCATCATGATGAGCCCGCCGATGACGGTCAGGACCGAGACCGCGAGGTAGGAGTCGCCCCAGCCGAGCCATCTGGTGGCGTATTCCGGGCCCTGCTGCCCGCCGCCGGTGGCGGCCATGATGATCCACGCGTACAGCGGGTACAGCAGCGTACCGATCGTCGCCACCCACCACGCGATCGTGATGGCGAAGGCCGCGACCGCGACCGGGAAGATCGTGACGGCCCACAGGAGGTTGAGCCACGACTGGCCGTCGGTGAGCGTGGTCAGGAAGCGGCGCAGTGCCGAACTGCCGGCCTTCGCCGTCTTGTAGCGGGGTTTGGGCACCTCGCGGCGGATGACGAACGGGATCTGCGCTCGTCCGGCGGCGGCGAGCCCGCGCATGGTCAGCAGCGTCGCGGCCATGACCGGCACGCCGATCCAGATGACGGCGGTGCCGATCCCGAGGGCGAATCCCACGACGCTGATGACGAATGCGGGCAAGGCGATGGGGAACGACGAGAGGTTGTAGGCGGTGTCGATCCCCAATTGCCGGACAGTTTTTCGCATGTGTCAAATCTAGAGAGCGGGCGCAGGCTCGAACGAGCCTGCGAGCTGGCTTATCGAGGGTAAGGCCAGCCCTACCTTCAGCGCACGGAGGCCCCAGGTCGTCCGCCCGCCCGGGTGGCGATCCCCGCGACCGAGTTGAGCAGGCTCATGATGCAGATCCCGATGACCAGGTTGATCGCGCCCGTGGCGATCTGCGATTCGAGCTCGGCGGCGATGGTGAACGGGATCAGGACGGCCACGACGACCGCCAGGATCATGATCCAGTTGAAGAAGCTCATCGGCCGGGGCATGAGCAGCAGCATCAGGTGCAGCAGGCCGGTGGCGAGGATGGCGATCGCGAATGAGCCGAGGGCATAGGTGGTGGTCGAGGCGTCGCCGTAGGCGCCGGCGTCGTCCGGTGACAGGATGTGGATCCCGAGGACGCCGCGCACCAGCAGAATGCCCACGAGCGCCACTAGCGCCGCGACCACGGCCGTGCCGAAGCCTCCGGCCCACAGTTTGCTGCCGGCGACCGAGGAGCTCTCGGGGTCGTCGGGCGGAGTCGCGGCCGGGTAGCGCCGTGTCGGTTCGTTGTACTGCTGCTCCCAGCCGTTCTGGGGTGTCGACATCGTTTCCTCCTATCTCGGCGAAGCCGAAGGGCCGTGCACCGGCCCGCGCGGTCTTCACACGACATCGTGTCAGGCGTACGGGATTGACGCCGCGAAACAGGCGATTTCGGACGCCGTCGGGTTTCCGGTTTCCCGAGCCTCGCCGTGCGGTGAAAAGATCTTGGGGTTGGGGCTCGGGCCGCGTAACCTAGAGCGGTGTTCACCGGATGCGTTGAATTCGACCTCCTCCTCCCGGACGACTCCCGCTCGCTCAAGGCCAAGCGCTCCTATGTGCGCCCCATCGTGGCCGCCCTGCGGAAGTTCGAAGTGGCGGTGGCCGAGGTCGCAGACCAGGAGCTGCATGGACGTTCCACGATCGGAGTAGCCGCCGTGGCGGGGGATAACCTCCATGTACAGGAAATTCTCGACGCGTGCGAGAAGCACGTGGCCGCCCGCCCGGAGGTCGAGCTGCTCAGCGCCCGCCGGCGCTTGTTCGGCCCCGAAGACGAGTAGTAGTAAGCAGAAGGCAGGGAATCGACATGGTAGACGCGGCTAAGCAGGCCCAAGTGGCCAAGCGGGTGATGGAGCTGACGGCTCAGGCCGTGCGCAAGCTCAAGGACCCGCGCGTCGGCATGGTCACCATCACCGACGCTCGAATGACGCCCGACCTTCGCGAGGCCACGGTCTTCTATACCGTGCTGGGCGACGAGGACGAGGTGAAGGCCTCCGCCATCGGTTTGGAACGCGCCACCGGACACCTGCGCACCACCGTGGGCCGCGCTCTAGGCATGCGGCACACGCCGTCGCTGTCGTTCGTGGCCGACACGGTCCCCGAGCAGGCCAGCCGGATCGAGTCGCTGCTGGCGCAGGCCGCGCAGGCCGACGCCGAGATCCACCGGATCCGCGAGGGCGCCAAGTACGCCGGCGACCCGAACCCGTACCGCGAGGACGAGGAAGCGGACGAGACCGAAGACAAGCGGCAGTGAGCGCCGGGGCCGCTGCGGCCCCGGCGTCGTACCGCCGCATCGCGTCCCTCGCGATCCCGGCTCTGGTGGTGCTCGCCGCCGAGCCGGTCTACATCCTCATCGACACGGCCGTCGTCGGCCATCTCGGCGCCGTCCCGCTGGCCGCGCTGGCGGCCGGCTCGGCGATCATGTCGTTGGCGGCCTTCATCGGCGCGGTCCTCGCCTACGGCACCACGGCCCGGGCCGCGCGGCGTTTCGGCGCCGGCGACCGGGCCGGCGCGGTGGCCGAAGGCGTGCAGGGCACCTGGCTGGCGCTCATCGCCGGGGCGGTGATGATCGCCGTCGTCCAGGTCTTCGCCGGGCCGCTGACCTCGGTGATCGGTGACGGCCGCGAGGTGGCCGAGGCCGCCGAGCTGTGGCTGCGCGTGGCGGTCTTCGGCGCGCCGTTCCTGCTCCTGACCGCCTCGGGGCAGGGCTGGATGCGGGCGGTCCAGGACGTGAGGCGGCCCATGTACTTCGTGTGCTTCGCGTTCCTGCTCTCGGCCGTGCTCGCCCCGGTCCTGGTCTACCCGGTGGGTCTGGGTCTGGTGGGCTCGGCTTGGGCGAACGCGATCGCGCAGGCCGTGGCCGGGACGCTGTTCCTCGCGGCGCTGCGCCGTGAAGGGATCAGCCTGCGCCCGGACTGGCCGCTGCTGTCCAAGCAGCTGACGGCGAACCGTGACCTCATCGTGCGCGGCGGCGCGATGCAGGCGTGTTCGATGTCGGCCACCGCGGTGGCCGCCCGGGTCGGCGCGACGGCGCTTGCCGCCCACCAGATCGGCATCCAGCTGTGGTTCTTCGCGGCCTTGGCGCTGGACGCGGTCGCGATCGCGGCGCAGGCGCTCGTCGGCGCCGACCTCGGCGCCGGGCGTGTCGAGGCCGCGCGAGCCTCCGCCGGGCGGGTCACGTGGGTCGGGCTGGGATACGGTGCGATGTTCCTGCTCGGGGTGCTCGCGCTGCTACCGGCACTGCCGGACCTGTTCACCTCCGATGCGGCCGTGCATGATCAGCTCGGCTACGTCTGGCCCTGGCTCGTGGTGCTGCTGCCCGTCGCCGGGGTCGTCTTCGCGCTCGACGGCGTCCTCATCGGGGCGGGGGACCTGTCGTTCATGCGCAATATGGCCGTCGCCGCCGCACTGAGCTGGCTGCCGTTCACCTGGCTCACCCTCGCCTTCGACTGGGGGCTGACCGGGATCTGGGGCGGTCTGGCCGCCTTCATGCTGGTGCGCCTCGCGATGATCCTGTGGCGTATGCGCTCGGGCGCATGGGCCGTCACCGGGGCCGAGCGCGCCTGAGAAGAACCGTCTCACTATCTGATCTTCCTGATGAAATGATCGTGAACGTTCGTTAAGGTGTCGAGGATGAGGACCCGAAGAGTCACCATCCGCGAACAGCACGAACGTCCCAATAAATGGGATGAGGCGAAGACCGAGGCCCAGCGGGCGTTGCAGGAATCGCTCGACCGCCACCAGTAGGACGGCGCCGATCGAGCCCGGCTAGCCTCAACGGCTGTGACCACACCGCAGCCGGGCATCATCGTCGTCGACAAGCCGCAGGGCATCACCTCGCACGGGGTGGTGTCGCGCATGCGCCGCATCTGCGGCACCCGCAAGATCGGGCACGGCGGCACGCTCGACCCCATGGCCACCGGCGTGCTCGTCCTCGCCGTCGGCAAGGCCACCAAGCTCCTCACCTACGTCTCCGGCCTCGACAAGGCCTACGCCGCGACGATCCGGCTCGGCCAGACCACCGTCACCGACGACGCCGAAGGCGACGTGACCGCGACCGCCGACGCCTCCGGCGTGGCCGACGAGGCGATCCGCGAGGCACTGGCCGCGATGGTCGGCGAGATCGACCAGGTCCCCAGCGCCGTCAGCGCCGTCAAGATCGACGGCAAGCGCGCCTACAAGCGGGTGCGCGAGGGCGAGACCGTCGAGCTCAAGGCCAGGCGCGTCACCATCGCCGCCATCGATGTCGGCGGGATCCGGCGCGGTGAGGCCGTCGACGTCGACATCGACGTCTCGTGTTCCTCGGGCACCTACGTCCGCGCCATCGCCCGCGACCTCGGCGAAGCGCTCGGCGTCGGCGGGCACCTGACCGCCCTGCGCCGGACCAGAGTCGGCGGCTTCGGGCTCGACGCCGCCGCCACCATCGACGAGCTCGCCGAACGCGCCGAACACGGCGATCCGCTCCCCATGCTGCCGATGGGCGAGGCGGCGGCGAGGCTCATGCCCACCCGCACCGCCACCGAAGCCGAGGCCAAGGCCCTCTCCTACGGCAAGTCGATTCCCGGAGCGGCGATCGAGGGCCGCTACGCCGTCGTCGACGAATCGGGGACGCTCCTCGCCGTCATGGTCGAGCGCGGCGACCTCGCCAAGCCCGAGACCGTCTTCGCCGCCGCCTGACCGCGCACCGAGTCGCGGAAGGCGATCGGCGTGGTCCCGGTGCGCTGGTGGAAGAACTTATTGAAGTTCGTCGCGCTCGAGAACCCCAGACCCGCACCGATGCGCGCGGCGGGCGCATCGGAGCAGGCCAGGAGTCGCTTGGCCTCGAGGATCACGCGGCGGTCGATGAACTCCTTCGCGGGCATCCCGGCCGCCGCCAGGGTCGCCCGCGAGAGCGTCCTGGGGGAGTAGGCGAGCGCCGCGGCGTAGTCGGCCAGGCGCCGGGTCCGGGCGAAGTCCCGCTCGACCGCGTCGCGGAACGCCACGTAGACCTCGCCGGGCTCGGCCGCCGGAGCTCCCTGCCCCGGGAGCGAGCCGACCCGCAGCACCAGCACCGCCAGCAGGTGGCGCAGGACCTGGGACCGGACGTCCTGCGGCAGCCGCTCACTCGCGCCGTACTCCCACTGCAACTGGCTCGCTGCGACGCGCAGGATCGGGTGGTCGTCGTTGCCCGGGACGCGCAGCACCGGCGCGTGGGGGTCGTCGGCGCACACCGCGATCGCGGTGTCCGGGTCGAGGAATCCGCTCTCGAACCGCACTACGGTGCCTTCGGCGCCCTCGAGCTCGCCCCATTGCAGCACCTGACCGGGGCGCGTCCACATCCACGCGCCGGGTTTGAGATGGTGCTCGGTGAAGTCCACCGTCTGCCGCAGTGACCCGGAGGTGAGCGTCAGGAGCAGGTGCTCGTCCGAGCGCCGCGGCCGGGCGAGATCGTCCGAGCGGGACCGCAGCGCGGCGAGAGTGAGGACCTCCACCCCGACGGGCGGCGGCGGCGTGGCCTCGGGTGCGAGTCGCGATATGTCGTCGTGTCGTGTTGTCACCAGCATCGGCGGCAAGTTTATCCGCTATGTCGGGGTTCGGCTGGAGTTTTTGATCACCTGGAGTCAAGTTCAAATTTGAAGTACTGTGGTGCCCATGGCTGAAACGAAGACCGTAGATTTCTGGTTCGACCCCGCCTGCCCGTGGGCGTGGATGACCTCCCGCTGGATCGTCGAGGCGGCGAAGCACCGGGACCTCGACGTCCGGTGGAACGTGATGAGCCTGTTCGTGCTCAACGAGCAGCACCTGGACGAGCTGCCGGAGGATTACCGGGAGCTCATGCCGAAGACCCTCCCCGCCGTCCGCGTGGCGACGGCGGTGGCCGAGCAGTACGACAACGACACGCTCGGGCGGCTCTACACCGCACTCGGCAACGAGATCCACCTGCGCGGCCGGAAGGACGCCGAGCAGTACATCCCGGCGGCGCTCGCCAAAGCGGGCCTCCCGCCCGAGCTCGCCGAGGAGGGCGGCACCGACAGGTGGGACGAGGCGCTGCGCGCCTCGCATCGGCGCGGGATCGAACTGGTCGGCACCGACGTCGGCACCCCGGTGGTCGCCGTCGAGAACGACGAGGGCGAGCGGGTCGGCCTGTTCGGCCCGGTCGTGACCCCCGCGCCGCAGGGCGAGGCCGCCGCGAAGCTGTGGGACGGCGTGTACGCCGTGACGACGACGCCCGGCTTCTACGAGCTCAAGCGCTCCCGCGCCAAGGGCCCCGACTTCGCGAACCTCTCCGCCGAGTGACCGAACGCAAGACGAAGGGGGCTCCGCGCGATCGCGCGGAGCCCCCTTTCGCCTGGTCTAGCTGACCTGGGAGAGCCAGGACTGCTCCTCGCCGCCCGCCGCCTGACGGTACGGCTCGAGCTCGCGGTCCCAGTCCAGGCCCAGCAGCTGGTCGAGTCCGCTCCTGAGCGCCTCGGCGCTCGTGGTGGTGGCCAGCAGCGCCCGGATGCGGTCCTCGGCGATCATGATCCCGCCGCCGGCGCTCATCGCCGCGCGGTACACGCCCCGCCCGGGCACGTGCATGATCCGCTCGCCGTCCACGCCCGCGCTCGGGTCCTCGGTGACCTCGAACCGCAGCATCGGCCACTGCGCCAGCGCCTTCGCGAGCTCCGCGCCGACACCCGGCTCGGCCGTCCAGGCTCGCTCGGCGCGCATGGTGCCGCGCTCGGCCGCCTGCGGCGCCCAGCCGAGCTTCACCGTCGCCGTACCCAGGACACGCCCGATCGCCCACTCGACGTGCGGGCATACCGCCGGCGGGCTGGAGTGGATGTAGATCACGCCGCGTGTCTGCATCGCGCACCTCCTTGGGAATCGGCGTATCTGAGTACTGGCTCACTCCTTGTGGTCAATTGGGGACGGTCTGAAGCCGTCCAACGGGTATCGACCGGGTCAATCGAGGGATGAACTCGAACCCGGCACGCTATTCCGCTCAGTTACATACTGACAGCTCTGAACACATCGCGCTAGGCTTAAACCGAACCGGGGGCTCACTTTTTCGATGATTCGATGGGTCACACCTGGTCTATGTGCTAGGAGCCGGGAGTCCCCGCTGAGATACACTTGGTCGCAGACCGGCATTGTGTCGGTTTTCTTTTGTGGTCCAACCCAGGTTCAGAGCCCGCCTTCCGGGTTGCTTCCTGTGTCTGGCCGAAGATTCGTCTTACACGACATGGTGAGGAGACCGGCGTGGCAGCCAACACTTCTAAAACCGCACGCGCTTCCGTCAAAGCCGGACAGAAGGCTGGCGCTGCGGGCGGACTCAACGTCCTCGGTGAGTTCAAGTACCTGATCCCGCTCAACAACGGCAAGCACGTGTACCTGCGTAACCTGACCGATGGGCGCAACCTGCACCTCGCCACCGACTCGGAGGCCTTCACGGAGGCCGTCAAGGCCCTGTCCGAGGCCGGCCACGGTGCGAAGATCAAGGCCGAGATCGAGGCCTTCGCGGCGAACTTCCCGGCCGAGCAGGGCTGGGACACCACCTTGAAGTCCCTCGAAGAGGCCGGCGCGTTCGGCGAGCCCGCCGAGGCGGCCGCCTAAAGGCGCAGACGTCACGAAGCTCCATGCCTCACACATAAGGAGGCATGGAGCTTCTTTTCGTTTCGAGCGGAAGGCGCACGCGCCCGATCCCATTCGGGCGCACCAGTCAGCGCGCGAATGGCGATTCGATGCCGGGCACTCACCCGAATGCCCGGCGAGCCGGCGTGGCGTTATTCGTCGTCGGTGCAGACCGGATCGGACATCGGCACGTCGTCGACCGACCAGAATGCGCCCACCTGGAAGCAGTAGTCCTCCGACGGGATCAGCCCGCCCGCGGTGAGCGCGGTGTCGGACGTCGGCTCCCCGAGCCGGTCGGCCTGCTCGTCGCCCACCCGCTGGGCGAAGACGAAGTACTGGAGCTCGGAGTCCTCGGCGGGGGCCTCCCAGCGCAACGCGACCTCGCCATCCACCCAGGACTCGATCACGAGGTTCCGCGGCGCCCGGTCGCCCTCGGTGTTCGCCTGCTCGATGTCCTCGGGACCCTCGTCCGGCGTCAGCAGCCACAGCCAGACGACCATGACCGAGCCGAGCAGGAGCGTCAGCACCACGCCCAGCACCACGTACGGCCTGAGGCTCCGCTCGTCGCGCGGGCGCCGCGGCTTCGGGGCCTTGGGCGCCACCGGCGGCCTGGTCCCGGACTTCTTGTCGCCTTCACGGGTGATGACCGGCGGAGCGAACGCGGGCTGGTGCACCGGCGGCGCCTGTGCGCCCGCCTGCTGCCCCGTCCACGGTGTCACCGGCGGCCGCATGCTCACCGGCGCCTGCGGCGGCGCCGAGTGCGGCGCGGCCGACACCGGCGGACCGCTCGCCTGCCCGGCGTTGCTCACCGGCGCCGAACCGTCGAGGCCGGCGGCGTAGCGCGGGTCCACGGCGTGGCCGAGCTGCGAACTGTAGCCGTCGGTGCGCCCGCCGGTCTGCCCGGCGGTGACGCCCGAGCCGAACGTGAACGCCGAGTCCGGCGCCGGCGGCTGCACCGGCGCGAACGGGTCCAGCGGCGCCTGCTGCGAAGGCGACGGCCCCTGCGGGCGGAAGACGGTCTCCTCGTTGCTCAGGTCGCCGATCGTGGCCGGAGCCTGGGCCTTGCCGATGCCGCCGGTCGAACCGAACATGCCGCGCTGGAGCCGCTCGGCGAACGCCTGGCACGACTCCGGGCGCCGGCCCGCGTCGCGCTCGAGCGCCTGCACCAGCAGGCGCTCCAGCCATTCCGGGACGTCGTCCCTCGGGATCTTCGGCGGCGGCGCCTCGGAGGTGACGCGGGCGCGGTGCGTGTCCGGGTCGGTGCCGCCCTCCGGGTTGGCGAACGGCGCGAAGCCCGCCAGGAGATGCCACATGGTCGAGGCGAGGCTGAACAGGTCGCTGGCGGGCGTCTGCGCTTGCCGCAGCAGCGCCTCGGGGGAGGCGTGCAGCGGCGTGAGCTTGTCGATCGCCTCGGTCGCCGCGAGAGCCGCCGGCGCCCGCGCGATCCCGAAGTCCGCGAGCGCGGGACCGTACTGTCCCTTGAGGATGTTCTGCGGCTTGACGTCGCGGTGGAGGATATCGGTGTTGTGCGCCGCCTGGAGCGCCTGGCCGATCTTGATGCCGACGTCGATGACGTCGTCGACCGCCAGCGGCCCGCCGGATTTCAGAATCGCCGAGTAGGAGCCGCCGTCGCAGTACTCCATGACGATGTACGGGCGGCCGTCCTCGGTCGAGCCGGTGTCGATGATCGAGACGATGTGGGGATGGTTCGAGACCGCGACGGTGGCCTCGAGCTCCTTCTCGACCGAGGCGGCGGTGGTCATGTCGTCGTCGACGAGCAGAACCTTGACCGCCACGGTCCGATCGAGGCGTTCCTGCACGGCGCGGTAGACGAACGCGGTCGACCCGTGAGCGACCATCTCGAAGTCGCGATAGCCGGGAATGGCCGGAGTGGGGGAGCTCAAGGCGGAGGGCTTTCTGTTGGGGACGATCGAACGGAAGGCGTCCCCAACAGATTAGCCGCCTCGTCTACACGTGCCCGTTCTGGCCGTTGAGCAGGTTCGCCACACGGATTAGCCCCAGGTGCGAGTACGCCTGCGGGTGGTTGCCCAGCCCGCGCTCCGCGATCGGGTCCCACTGCTCGGGCAGCAGGCCGGTCGGGCCGGCGCACGCGAGGATCTGCTCGAACAGCTCCTCGGCGTCGGCGCGGCGGCCCACCTGGAGGTACGCCTCGGCGAGCCAGGCGGCGCAGACGATGAACCCGCCCTCGGTGCCCGGCAGGCCGTCGTCGCGGTGGTAGCGGTAGACGGTGGGGCCGCTGCGCAGCCCGGCCTCGATCTTGAGCACCGTCTTGAGGTAGCGCGGGTCGTCCGGGGCCAGCAGGCCCGACAGGCCCACCCACAGCGACGCCGCGTCGAGGTCGTCGTGGCCGTACGCGGCCGTGTAGGCGCCGACCTCGTCGTTCCAGCCCAGCTCCAGGACGTTCTTCGCGATCGAGTCGCGCAGCTCCGGCCAGGTGGCCCCGGCCTCCATCCCGAACTGGTCGGCGACCTTGAGCGCCCGGTCCACCGTGACCCAGCACATCACCTTCGAGAAGACGTGGTGCCGCGGCGCCTGGCGGGCCTCCCAGATGCCGTGGTCGGGCTCGTGCCAGCGCTTCTCGACGGCCTCGACCATGGAGGCCATGACCGACTGCTCGAAGTCCGACAGGTGCCCGCGGCGCTGGGCGACGTCCTCGATGAGCATCGCGACCGGTCCGAACACGTCGAGCTGGACCTGGCTGGAGGCGGCGTTGTTGATGCGCACGGGGCGCGCGCCGGCGTAACCGGGCAGCGTCTCGATGATCGCCTCGGGCGAGGGCGTGCCGCCCTCGATGTCGTAGAGCGGGGCGAGCCGCTCGGGGTGTCCGGCGGTGCGCTCGATGATGCCCGAGACCCACTCGAAGAAGGCCTCGGCCTCCTGGAGCGAGCCGAGGTCGACCAGCGCGTTCGCGGTCATCGCGGCGTCGCGGATCCAGCAGAACCGGTAGTCCCAGTTGCGGACGCCGCCGAGCTCCTCGGGCAACGACGTGGTGCCGGCCGCGAGGATCGCGCCGGTCGGCTGGTAGCACAGCGCCCGCAGCGTGAGCGCCGAGCGGGAGACCGCCTCGGGCTCGGTCGACGGGAGCTTCAGGGAGTCGGACCAGTTGCGCCACCCGGCCTCGGTGGTGCGGCGGCGGACCTTGATGGTGGGCTTCCACACGCCGATGTCCTCGGTGCCGGCGCGCATCTCCAAGGTGAGTGAGCCGCCGACCTGCGCGAGGTCGACGGTGGCGCTGGCCAGCGCGTGCTGGCCGTCGTTCTCGATGTGCCACTCGACGCCCGGCGAGCGCAGACTGATCGGCTCGTTGGCGCCGAGGACGCGCAGGCCGTCGTCGCCGACGGGCTGGAGCTGCACGGGCAGCTGCCCGAACTCGGGGCGCGGCGCGAAGGTGATCTTGACCGGGATCCGGCCGGTGATCTCGCGGACCAGGACGGTGGCGTTGAGGTCGCCCTTGCGGCGCAGCGTCGAGTCGAGCCAGTCGGTGATCGTCAGGCCCGGCCAGCGGGTCTCGACGGTCATGGTGCCGGCGACGTAGCGCTGGCCGAGCGGGATGCCGGCGTCGACCGGCTGGACGGTGAAGTGCCCGGCGTGCTCGCCGCCGAGCAGATCGGCGAAGACCGAGCCGGAGTCGGGCCGCGGGTGGCACATCCACGTCAGGCGCGCGTCGGGGGTGAGCAGTGCGTGGTTGGCGCCGTCGGCGAGCAGCGTGTGGCGCTCGATGAGCTGCGCCGACTCGCCCTGGAGCCAGCTGCGGCGCATGTCGACGAGCCGGGCCAGGAGCTTGGCGACGTCCTCGGGGTCGGCGATCCGGTAGGACGCCAGCGTCGGTCCGGGCCCGATCCGGACGCCGATGTCGGGGCCGTGGAGGTGCGCGAACGCGTTCTCGTCGGTGACGTCGTCGCCCAGGAACAGGACCGCGGAGGCCCCCAGCTGATGGCGGAGCTTGTCGAGGGCGTCGCCCTTGTGCGTGGTCACCACGGACAGGTCGATGACCGACTTGCCCTCGGTGGTCTGCACTCCATACCAAGTGGACGGTCCCTTGCGGACTTCGCTGACGGCCTCCTCGGAGTCCGCCGCCGTGGCCTCCCTGGTGTGCAGGGCGGCGCCGGCGGGCTTGGGCTCGACCCGGGTGCCCTCGAAGCGTTCGGCGATCGCCGTGAGCTCGGCCACGAGCTTGTCACGGCGCCGCTGGTCTTCGCTCGAGAGCGCCCGGGTGAACCCGACGTCGAACTCGGAACCGTGGGAGCCCACCAGATGGATCTCGGACGGCAGGCGCGAGAGCGCCGCCAGATCGCGCAGGGCGCGACCGGAGATGACCGCCACCTTCGTCTGCGGCAGGTTCGCGAGCGTGCGCAGCGCCGAGACCGATTCGGGAATCGGCTTGGCCTGCGAGGGGTCGGTCACGATCGGCGCGAGCGTGCCGTCGTAGTCGCAGGCCACGAGCAACTGCGGAACGCGGGCGAGCTGGATGAGGGCCGAGCGGAGCTCGTCCGAGGAACTCAGTCCTTCAGGACCGGGCCCCTCTGGGCTTGGTGCGGTCATCTGGCGTATCTCCAACACCGGTCATTTGCGGATTCAGGCTTGTGACTACCTGCCTTCCACCGCGTCGGCGGTGGGTGGGCTGCCCGGATTGTACGCTGCGCTGCGTTCCGGAACTCCTAGCGCCGTGAGGAAGCTGCGGGCCCACCGACTCACGTCATGCTTGCGCAGATAGCGCCTCATTGCGCGCATCCTCTTCATCTTATCTTCCATAGGCGTCTGCGCCGCTGTCACAAATCCGTCTTTCAAATCCGTCAAATCATGCGGGTTCACCAGGAACGCTTGCCGCAGATCCCCTGCGGCACCGGCGAATTCGCTCAGAACGAGCGCGCCGCGGTTGTCGACCTGGCTGGCCACGAACTCCTTCGCCACCAGATTCATCCCATCGCGCAGCGGTGTGACCGCCATGACATCCGCGGCCTGATACAGCGCCGCGAGCTCGTATTTGTCGAACGATTGGTGGAGGTAGTGGACGGCCGGAAGGCCCACCTGGCCGAATTCGCCGTTGATGCGACCGACTTCACGCTCGACTTTGTCGCGCAGCACACGATACTGCTCCACTCGCTCCCGGCTCGGTGTGGCGACCTGCACCATCACCGTCTTGGGGACCTTGAAGCGGCCGTCCTCCAGCAGCTCCCGGAACGCCTTGAGCCGCGTCTCGATGCCCTTGGTGTAGTCCAGCCGGTCGACGCCCAGGATGATCGTGTCCGGGTCGCCCAGCTCCGAGCGGATCTCCTTGGCTCGCTGGCGGGCCCGCTCGGTGCCGGCGATCTCCTCCATTGAGGCGGTGTCGATCGAGATGGGGAAGGCGTCGGCCCTGACCAGGCGGTCCTCGACGGTGACGTAGTGGCCCCTCGGCCGGTAGCCGAGCAGGTGGCGGGTGAGTGCGAGGAAGTTCTGCGCCGCCAGGGGCCGCTGGAAGCCCACCAGGTCCGCGCCCAGGAGCCCCTTGAGGATCTCCATGCGGTGGGGCAGCTGCATGAACAGCTCGACCGGGGGGAAGGGGATGTGCAGGAAGAAGCCGATGCGCAGGTCGGGGCGCCGTTCCCGCAGCATCGCGGGGACGAGCTGGAGCTGGTAGTCCTGGATCCAGACCACCGCGCCGGGCGCGGCCTCGGCCGCGCACACCTCGGCGAAGCGCTCGTTGACCTCGTAATACGACTTCCACCACGAGCGGCGGAAGACCCGGGGTTGCACCGCGTCGTGGTAGAGCGGCCACAGCGAGGCGTTCGAGAAGCCCTCGTAGTAGCGCTTGACCTCGTCGGCGCTGAGCTCGACCGGCAGCAGGTTGATGCCGTCGGCCTCGAACGGCTCGGGGGCCTCGCCGGGCTGTCCGGCCCAGCCGATCCACGTGCCCTTGTTGGCCTGGAGAACTGGTTCGAGGGCGGTGACGAGGCCGCCAGGGGATCGGCGCCAGGTTCGTTTTCCCTCTTCGTCGACCTCGGAGTCGACGGGGAGACGGTTGGCTACGACAATGAAAGATGCGTTGCTCAATTTGTTGTCCCTCCTTTACGCAATCGTATCCGGATGGACGATCCGGCATTCCGCCGTGACGTACGAGGGTGTAGCGCAGCCCGCATGGCGGGAAGGGCCCTCGACTTGACATCATTGAGGGTGGTTAGTTCCCAGTCAGCGAAGGATCAGTGTGGCGCAGTTCATTTACACCATGGAAAAGGCGCGGAAGGCGCATGGCGACAAGGTCGTGCTCGACGACGTCACCTTGTACTTCCTCCCCGGAGCCAAGATCGGTGTGGTCGGCCCCAACGGCGCCGGCAAGTCGAGCCTGCTCAGGATCATGGCCGGGCAGGACCAGGTCTCCAACGGCGAGGCCAGGCTCGCGAGCGGCGCCTCCGTCGGCATGCTGGCGCAGGAGCCGCCGCTGAACGAGTCGAAGACGGTCATGGAGAACGTCCAGGAGGCCGTCGCGCCGATCCAGGCCAAGCTCGACCGCTTCAACGCCATCGCCGCCGAGATGGCCACCGACTACACCGACGAGCTCATGGAGGAGATGGGGCGCCTCCAAGAGGAGCTCGACGCCTCCGGTGCCTGGGAGCTGGACTCCAAGCTCGAACAGGCCATGGACGCCCTGCGCTGCCCGCCCGGCGACTGGGCCGTCACCACGCTCTCCGGCGGCGAGCGCCGCCGCGTCGCGCTGTGCAAGCTCCTGCTGGAGCAGCCCGACCTGCTGCTGCTCGACGAGCCCACCAACCACCTCGACGCCGAGTCCGTGCTGTGGCTCGAGCGTCACCTCGCCGACTACCCCGGCGCCGTCGTCGCCATCACGCACGACCGGTACTTCCTCGACAACGTCGCCGAGTGGATCCTCGAACTCGACCGCGGCCGCACCTACCCGTACGAAGGCAACTACTCCACCTACCTGGAGAAGAAGGCCGAGCGCATGAAGGTGGAGGGCCGCAAGGACTCCAAACTCCAAAAGCGCCTCAAGGACGAGCTCGAATGGGTCCGCTCCAACGCCAAGGGCCGCCAGACCAAGTCCCGGGCCCGCCTGGGCCGGTACGAGGAGATGGCGGCCGAAGCCGAGAAGACCCGCAAGCTCGACTTCGAGGAGATCCAGATCCCGCCGGGCCCGCGACTCGGCTCGACCGTCATCGAGGCCAAGGACCTGCACAAGGGCTTCGACGGCGAGACGCTCATCAACGGCCTGAACTTCAGCCTGCCCCGCAACGGCATCACCGGCATCATCGGCCCGAACGGCGTCGGTAAGACCACCCTGTTCAAGACGATCGTCGGCCTCGAGAAGCCCGACGCCGGCGAGGTCAACATCGGCGGGACCGTCCAGCTCTCGTACGTCGACCAGAACCGCGCCGGCCTCGCCGGCGACAAGTCGGTCTGGGAGACCGTCTCGGACGGCCTGGACTACATCATGGTCGGCAAGGTCGAGATGCCCTCGCGCGCCTACATCGCCGCGTTCGGCTTCAAGGGCCCCGACCAGCAGAAGCCCACCAAGGTCCTCTCCGGCGGCGAGCGCAACCGCCTGAACCTGGCGCTCACCCTCAAGCAGGGCGGCAACGTCCTCCTGCTCGACGAGCCCACCAACGACCTCGACGTCGAGACCCTCTCCAGCCTGGAGAACGCGCTGCTGGAGTTCCCCGGCTGCGCCGTGGTCATCAGCCACGACAGGGCCTTCCTCGACAAGGTCGCCACCCACATCCTCGCCTGGGAGGGCGAGGACGAGAACGGCGAGCCGAAGTGGTTCTGGTTCGAGGGCAACTTCGACTCCTACGAGAAGAACAAGATCGAGCGCCTCGGGCCCGACGCCGCCAACCCGCACCGAGTGACGCACCGCAAGCTCACGAGGGACTGACATGAGCCGCTTCACCACGGAGGTGGCGCTGCGCTGGTCGGACATGGACGTCTTCGGGCACGTGAACAACAACAAGTTCATGGTGCTGCTCGAAGAGGCCCGCGTCGCGATGATGTTCGACGTCGCCGAAGAAGCCGGGATCCCCAGCTTCCGGCAGGGCATCGTCGTCGCCCGCCACGAGGTCGACTTCCTGCTGCCCGTCGTCGTCCCGGCCGACGTCCGCGTCGAGCTGTGGGTCGATCGGCTCGGCAACGCCTCGTTCACCTTCGCCTACGAACTGTTCGCGAACGACAAGCTCGCCCTCAAGGCCAAGACCGTCATGGTCCCCTTCGACACCGCCGAAGGCCGGCCGCGGCGCCTCACCGGGCCCGAGCGGGCCTTCCTCGAGCAATGGCGGGACTAGACCGCGACGACGCGGCGTTCACCTCCCGCGTGGCCCGACTGGACGCCGACGCGCTCGTCCGCGTCCTGGACGGCCGCCTGTGGGCGACGCTGCCGATCGGCGTGCTCGCGGTGCGCGACCTCGCCGGAGCGCTCCAGAACGGCGTCTACCGGGCCGGAGACCTCGGCGCCGGCCGCGCCGAGCCCCGGCCCGAGGCCGACTGGCGCGGCCGGCTGCCGCAAGGCCGGTGGGAACCCATCGAGACCGTGCCCGCGGCCGAGATCGCCGCCCTCGACCGCCAGGCCGCCGACGCGCTGCGCCAGCGCCGAGGGCAGGGCATCGGCGACCGGCGCCTGCGGGACGCCCTGCTCGACCACGTGGCCCTGCGGATCGAGCACGACGGGGCGGAGCACCCCGTCGAGTTCAGGCTCGTCGTCGCCCTCATGCGCATGGGCTTCCTCGGCGACGACCCCGTCCGGGTCGTCCGCGCCGGACGCCGGCTCGGCCTCGCCGCCACCTACGGCGCCGTCTGGGAACGCGACCGGGGCCTGAAGCTCCTCTGACGATGGAATCGGCCGTTGACGGAAACCCGACCGAAGCCGGTCCTTCCAGCTCGAGTCGGGCCTCGACGTATGAGACGGGTGACAGTCAGCCGTTCAGGGCCGCGAACACCTGCACTAGGGTTCATACTTTTGGACAGGAAAGGCTGACGGTTGTGCAATGTCGGTGCCAAGTCCTAGGCTGCTGATCGCTACTGGACGTAACTTTGCACTGCTCGAACCAACGCAAATCCGGTTATGTTCAGCCAAGCAGGATGGCCAACGTTAAACCCGTGTACTGCCAGTGGCTCGCACTTTGGGTGGGAAGGCGGACGACACCATGGCATGGTGGCGCAGCAGCAAGAAGCGCGATTCCGACGACGACGCCGTCACCGAGTCGATCGCGGAGACCGACACGGAGCTCGGCGGCTCGGCCGAGCGCGCCCAAGCGCGCGGCAGCCAGCCCAGCGCCGTCCCGAGCCCCCGAACCGAACCGCGCGAGACCCCCGAGCTCGCCATGTCCGAGACCGGAGCCGAGGACTTCGGCGAGGACCACGCGTCCCGCGCCCCCGAGCCGCTCGCCTACGGGCCCGGCGAGGAGCAGATCTCCGAGGTCGAGCGCTGGCACCTCATCAAGCGAGACCTCGAGGAGATCGACCCGGACTTCGTCTCCGACCTCGAGGAGATCGCCCAGAACGCCCGCGACGAGGTCGCTCCGCTGGACTCCGACAGGATCATCGCCGCGCTCAAGAACCTCGACATCCGCTACCTCGTCGACGAGCACGGCGGCGTCGTCGCGCTCTGGGAGCGCCACATCGTGCAGGTCCGCGCCGAGGGCCCCGACTCGGACATCCTGGTGCTGCGCGCCCGCGCGTACCAGACGGTGCCCAGGGAGTGGGCCGCACGCGGATACGCCGCGATGAACGAGTGGAACCGCACCAGACGGTTCCTCAAGGCCTACCTCGGCGAGCCCACGGAGTCGGGCTCGCTGCCCGTGTTCGGGGAGATTCAGGTGCCGGTCCGCCCCGGCATCACCGCCGCCCTGCTCGAAGAGCTCATCGACTGCGGCACCGCGATCTCGGGGACCTTCGTCGAATGGCTCGAAGGCGAACTGATCTGAGACCCAAGGGG
>NZ_BAAHCB010000010.1:3518-49106 GCF_054776215.1 Glycomyces tarimensis | reverse complement strand
CCCCCCGACCCCTTGCGGGCGCTTGAGTCTTGTCCAGGGGGACGTGTCCATCACACTGTGGACTCCCCGATGTGAGGGGACCCGAGTGGCGAACCTCGACGAGGCATCGAGCGCCGTAGCCGGCCGTGCCGAGCAAGCCCGCGAGCCGTCGAGCGCTTCGCCCGGTCCCATTACCACTGTCGGTCCAGCGCCGTGACGTCGATTCCGTGAGCGGTCGCGGAACTCGATGCTCTCGTATAGTAGAGTGATTCACCTCTGCAGGCAGAAGGGCACCCTCTCGTGGACTCGAGCAATATCCTGCCCCACGGGGGCGCAGGTGTTCACTTCGAAAACCAGTTCGGGCCGGTGACTACAGTCGTGCAGGGATCGAATGTGCACGCGGTGATTCAGGCCCAACATAACGATCCGGGTCCATGGCGGGACTATTGGAATCCTGGGACGAGCGGTAGTGACTTCGTAGGTCGCGAGGCTGATATAGCCAGACTCCGTCGGGCGCTCGCTGGGAGCAACGGAGTGGCGAGGGTGCAGTCGATTGGTGGGTTCGGTGGTATCGGTAAAACTCGGCTAGCCCTGGCGTACGCAGACAGGTATGGCGACTGCCATCCCGATGGCCGGGTCTTCTATGACTTCCAGTCTTATGCCAACGATAGAGCTCCGCAAACCGCCGACCAGGCACTACTGCAGATCCTGCCGACTGTCTCTGGTCAACTTTCTGCCACAGACGTAGAGCGACTCAGTGCGGACGCGCGGCTCAGCGCCTGGCGTGAAATCATTGCTCAGCGTCAATTGTTGATGGTTTGGGACAATGTTGGCCACATTAGCCAAGTAGCGGATCTTCTGGTGCGCGGCCAAAACGGATGTGCAACCATAATCACGAGTCGCAACAGTATTGACCTCGATACCAGCATCGCGCCGTTGATCCTCAACGTCTTGGACTCAGATGAAGCTCGATCTCTATTCCGCCAGATTGCCGGATCGGATCATCCGCGTGAAAAGGTGCAAGCACTCGTCGAGGCCGATCTCCATATTCCTGTATTGATCGAGTTTCATGCCTTTCAAGTGCTGGCTGGCGAGCGCAGCCTCAGCGAGATCGTCACGGACCTCGATGCCACACCGTTGGACCCAAATGCCGATGTCCAGCAACAGCTCTTCGATCGGCTCGATGGCTCGTATCATCACCTCGATGCAGAGCAGCGCTATGCGGTGAGGGCATTCGGTGCGCACCCCGGACAATTCGCAACCGCCGCGAGCTTGGCCGCCGTCATGGGATATGACTTGGCCAAGGTGCGGCGGCTCATGGATGATCTCATCCACGCCGGCTTCGCCCGACGGCACTTCCACTCGGAGAATTCAGATTCCCATCTGCGCTCCTATACCGCGCACGACAGTCTCCGCGCCTATGCCGTCCACCAAGCCAAGGTCGAGAATGATTACAATGTCATCCAGAACCGACTGCTGGATTACTACCTGCGCAGACTCAACAGCTATTCAGACGATGATCTTCGTTGGATCAGCATCGAGCTCGGCAATATCAGTGATTGCGTACTTGCTGGTTCCAGCCACCGTAATGCCATTCTCGCCGAAGCTGCGGCTTTTCGCGCAATGCAGATCAGTCGATACAGTGAGGCCTTCACGTGTTACAGTTTCTCCGCCACGATCTGCCAGAAGGCGGGCAACAAGGTCGGCTATGCGACCGCGCAAGCCGGACTCGGCGATGTGGCATTGGCGCGCGATGAGATAGAAACAGCCGCCAATCGCTACAAATCGGCCGCAGCGCTATACAGCTCGATCGGAAATCTCCGTGGACATGCGGCCGTACTGGTAGGGTCGGGGAGTGCTGCGCTGCTGCTCGACAAGGTAGACGACGCGATGAGCAATTTTCTGGCCGCTGTCGATATCTGTAAGGATATCGGCGACAAAATCGGGCACGCTACTGCATTGCTTGGTCTTGGTCGCATGGCGATGGCACATGGTCACGAGGACAAGGCGATCAAATGCTTTCAGGATGCGGTTGATGTCTCGGAGGAATGCGGCGATCAGATTGGGCGAGTAAACGCGATGCTGGGACTTGGTCGAATCGCGCTATCAAACGGCAGCTCCGATGTCGCGGCCGGGCGATTTCAGGCGGCTCTTGACATCTGCGAGGGAATCGGCAATGAGAGCGGGCGTGCGAATGCGCTGACATCATTGGGAGATGCAGCTCTTCAAAGTCAGGACCAGGAAGCTGCTCTTGACTATTGGCGCAAGGCGGTCTCGATTTTTTCTAGCGTAGGCGCTGCGGTGGCCGCAGAGGGAGTTCTCGCCCGTATACAGCGATTTGAGGACGACGAACCTCTCGTAACTTGAGCGAGTGCCGTCGCGGGGGAACGAATGGGCCCCGGTACTACAGCAGCCGTGGGAAGATCCGGATAGCGATCCGGGGCCGGGATGCTTTGGCATCCCGGCCCCGGTCTCGTTCGTCGTCAGCGGTTCCGCAGGCAGTACTGCCTGCTTCACGCGTTCCGCATGCAGTATTACCTGCTTCACGCGTTCCGCATGAAGTCCGCCGCGCGCTCCATGTACTCCCACATGACCTGGTCGTACTCGGGAGCGAGCGCGACCTCGTCCATGGCGCGGCGCATGCACCGCAGCCAGGCGTCGCGCTCGGCCTCGCCGATCACATAGGGCGCATGGCGCATCCGAAGGCGCGGATGACCGCGCTCCTCGGAGTAGGTCTTCGGGCCGCCCCAGTACTGCTCGAGGAACATCTGGAGACGGCGGGCGGCCGGGGCGAGGTCCTCCTCGGGATAGAGCGGGCGCAGGATCGCGTCGTCGGCGACCTGCTCGTAGAAGGCGTCGGTCAACCGCTCGAACGTCTCGGCGCCGCCCACCGCCTCATAGAAGGACTGGGTGGGCGCGGGCTGGCCGGTCGGTGTGAGCGCCACGACGCCACGCGGGCTGTTGGAGGTCGACATATACCCATCTTGCCGACCTCGGGAGCCCCTGGGAACCCAACACGATGCGAGTCACACCAGGTGCGCCGCAAATCACCGCAAACTAGGCCTGCGCGCCGTCGCCACTGCCGCGTGGAACGTACACCCGTGACCCCGAGGTGGTGATCCCCGCCTCCCGCAGCGCCTCCGAGATGCGCCGGCGCAGCTCCCGCCCGGCGGCCCACTGCTCGTCGCTGGTGGTCCGCACGCCCAGGCGCACCTTGATCTCGTCGATGGTCATCTCCGTGACCCCGACGTACTCGGGCTCCGCGAGCACGTGCGCCCGCCACTCGTCGTCCTCGGCGAACTCCTCGGCGATCGCGGTGATCTTCTCGCCGACGAGCTCCAGGTCCGTGTTCGGCGGCAGCGGCGTCTCGATGATGACGTACGCCCAGCTCTGGCTCATGTTGCCGACCCGCAGGATCTGGCCGTTGCGCACGTACCACAGTGTCCCGTCGAGCGATCGGATCGTGGTCACGCGCAGCCCCATGTCGACGATCTCGCCGATCGCGTCGCCGACGTCTACGATGTCCCCGACGCCGTACTGGTCCTCGAGCAGGATGAATATCCCGGCGAGGTAGTCCTGCACGAGGTTCTGCGCGCCGAAGCCGATCGCGATGCCCGCGATGCCGGCGCTGGCGAGGATCGGCGCCAGATTGACGCTGAAGGCGCTCAGGATCAGCATGAACGCGATCGACCAGATCACGATGCCGCTGACGTGCTGGAGCACTCCGGTCAAGGTCTCGGCGCGCTGCCTGGAGCGGTCGCCGACGATCCCTTCGCGCCGTGAGGACCCTGAGGCCAGCCGCTCGGCCAGATCGGAGATCGGCTGCGGTCCGCGGACCGACGTGACCTGCTTGATGATCCTGGCAATGGTCCGATTGACGATCCAGCGCAGCACGAGCGCCGCGAGGACGATCAGCAGGACGTGGACGATCTTGTCGAGCACGGCCCCGCCGTCGACGGCGAAGCCCTCGCTCTCGGTGACCCGCCACAGCAGCGAGCACGAGTTGAGCCCCGTCTCGCAGGGGGAGTCTCCGGTGGCGGCAAGCAGTTCCAAGTTCATCCTTCTGCACCTCGGACGCCGCGACACCTGCAGGGGCCCCCGCCGTGTCGCTCGGGCCCTTCGGATCCGTCGTGGGCGGCTGTTCGACCAGACGATATTCGCTCGTCACCAAAGATCCCAGAGATCTGGGGTGCAATTTCTTGAGATTTAGGTCAAACTTGACGGGACTGATGGCTTGGAGGTATGACACCGTGATAGGTCCTCGACATAGGAGCACGCTGGACAGCGATGACCCTTCCCCAAGTGCTCATGCGCATCTCTTCAACCACAATGCGGTCACGCTCGGTTCCGCCCTCGTCCTGAACCAGAGTTACGAACCGCTGTGCGTGGTGCCAGTGAAACGAGCGGCAGTGCTGCTCCTCACTCGCAAGGCCGAGACCGTCACCCCGGGTGACGGTTTTCTTCGCAGTGAGACGATGAACATCCCGGTCCCCGCCGTCGTCCGGCTGAACCGCTACGTCGCCATCCCCAGACAGGTCGGCGCGAGCCCGTCGCGGCGCGGCGTGTTCGTCCGCGACGAGTGGCGCTGCGTGTACTGCGGCTCGTCGGCAGAGACGATCGACCACGTCGTCCCCCGTTCGAGAGGCGGCACCCACACGTGGGACAACGTCGTCGCCGCCTGCGCCCCCTGCAATCACCGCAAGAGCGACAAGACCCTGGCCGAGCTCGGCTGGCGGCTCCCTCGCGCCCCGAGGCCCCCTTCGGGCTGGCAGCTGCGCGGCTTCCGCGGCCAGCGCCGCCCCGACCCCGCCTGGGAGGCGTGGCTGCCCCGCCGCCACCACGAGCGCGAACGCGCCCTGAGACGCTGACCCCGCAACAGGACATCGGCAGGCTCGCCGGCGGCGCCGCGAAACCCGCCGGCGGGCCTTACGCGTTCGCCCAACGGCCCCGCGCTCGCGGCAGTGCCGCGGTGCGACAGGTCGCACCTCGTTACCACCTGCGGTGATGCCCGAGCCGTATCTGGATTAGTCTGAGGGCCGAGGTCACCCTGTACCTGATTTTGGGGAGCAACATGACGGTCTTCCAGGAGCTGCTGATTCTCTTCGGCGCCCCGATCCTGGTTGTGGTCGCGGTCTACGCCGCGATCTTCCTGCGCCATCCGCGCCCGCAGTCCCGCTACCGCCCCGGCGAGCCGTACGACTTCAAGCCGGTCTGGTTCGTCGCCCGCGACGGCGACATCGGCCCGCGGTCCCACCCGGGCGCGGCGGCCGAGATCGAGTCCGGCGACTCGCCGGACTCCAGCGGCGAGCCTATCGCCAGCGGACCCAAAGGAGGCGCACATGGCCAGTGGTAGCAGCGTCGAGGTCAGGACCGTGACCGATCAGAGCCTCGAGCACCTCCATCCCGCCGTCCTCGACGGCCCGTTCGACGTCAAGCAGCTGCTGCACCTCGACCAGGCGCTGAGCGCGGCCGAGCGCGAAGGCGGCGGCCTGCATTACAGCGTCTACGTGGGACCGTTGCACGACCCGGTGCGGGGCGCGGCCGAGAACCTGCACGACCGACTGGCGGACCCGGACCGCTCGGTCCTCATCGCGGTCGCGCCCGAGCAGCGGCAGCTGGAGATCGTGACCGGCAAACTCGCCCAGGAGAAGATCCCGGACCGCTCGGCGGCCCTGGTGGTCTTCTCCATGGAGGCCGCCTTCGGCGCCGGGCAGCTCGCCGGCGGCGTCATCACCGGTCTGCGGATGCTGGCCGAGACGGCCGCGAACGCTTAGACAACGCCAAGGCGGGCCCGGAATCAGGATTCCGGGCCCGCCTTCGTCGTCCTCGCCTCAGCGGCGCTCTTGGGGCATCTGGCGGTCGAGCAGTCCCTCGGCGTCGGTCATCTCCAGCTTGTCGATGAACTCGACCCACGACAGGGAGTCGGGGACGCTCTCCCTGATGGAGAGCACGGTCGTTCCCGGAATCCGCATCGTCAACGTCGCCGGCGTCCCCAGCTGCTTCTGCGCCAGCACCGCCTCGGTCGGCTGGCCGTTGAGGCCGCGGGCGAGCTCGAAGACCGCCGCCTCGTTCTCCTTGGCCACCGGCACCCAGTCCATGTCCCGCTTCAGCAGCAGCGCGGCCCCGAGCTTGCGGCCCTCCTGCTCGCCGTCGTACTGGAGCAGCAGGCGGTTCGCGTCCCCCCGGGCGCTGACGAGGCGCCACGCCTCGTCGGTGACGTCGACCAGCTGCCCCTGGAACCGCTCGATCGAGGAGCGGACCTGCTTGGCCAGGCGGCGCTCGGCCAGCGGCTTCGCGACCAGGCGGAACACCGCGACGAGCGCGCCCAGCACGACCACGCCGATCGCCGCGGCGGCGACCTCGTGCAGACCGAGCAGGATGCTCTCCATGACCGCGACCGGCACGAGGACGCCCGAGCTGAAGCCGAGCAGCGGCTTGAGCCAGAACGGGCCGCCGGCGCCGGGCATGCGCAGCGGCGCCATGAGCCCGACCGTGCCCGCCACGACGAGCGAGATCCCGACGAGCGTCGGCGCCGGCGCTGCGGTCCGCTCAAGCCAGGAGACGGCCCACCACGACAGGAAGACCGCGCTGATCGTGACGGCGGGGATGAGCAGTACGACCGCGAACAGGAGCTGCTGCGGCTGCGGCCGGGTGCGCGAAGCCACGACGGGACCGAGTAGCAGCAGCGGAAGGACGATCCCGAACAACGCGACCAGGGTGGCGCTGACGGTGACCACCGGCAAAAGCGCAGACAAGACTGCTTTCTCCTTTTGGACTGAACGGAGCCGAGGGGCGGGTTCGCCAGAGCTTACCAATGGCCCCAAAAACCCTCGGGGCTCCGGGAGCGGCATCCCGGAGCCCCGAGGGGTGATGTACTGCGTCGTCAGACGGCGTTCCTGTCGCAGGCGCGGCCGGCGAGCGCGCGCGCCACGTCGGCACGCCCCTCGGCGACCCCGCGCTTGACCGGCGCGGGCCGGTCCTCGGCGAGCCAGGCGTCGAGCACCTCGAGCGTCTCGGTCTCGATCAGGTTGGACGGGAAGGCCATCTTCGAGAACTCCACGGCCTGCTGTGCGCCGAGCTTCTCCCACAGCACCGGCACGGCCTCCAGGTAGCGGCCCAGATAGGGGCGCACCAGGTCGGCCTGGTCGAGCGGGGAGAAGCCCATCATCGAGGAGCGCCGGATGTAGTTCTCGGTACTCGGGTCGGCGATCCGCTCCCAGGCGCGCTCCTTGGCGGCCTCGGTCGGCACCGCGGCGCGGGCGATGAACGACAGGCGTTTGCCGTCCGCGGTGTCGTCGCGCTCGAGCTCGCGGTCGATCGCGGATTCGTCGACCGCGCCGCAGGCGACCAGGCCGGTCAGCAGCGCCCAGCGCAGGTCCGCGTCGACGGCCAGGCCCTCGGGCACGTCCTCTCCCGCCAGCCATCCGCGGATGCGGGCCAGGTCGGCTTCGGAGCGCGAGGCCGAGGCGTACGCCTTGGCCCAGGAACGCTGCATGTCGCTGCCGGTGTCGGCGGATTCCATCGCCTGGCGGGCGGCCTGCGCCCACCGCTCGCGCAGTTCGGCGCGGACGGCCGGGTCGGCGTAGGCCAGCGAGGCGGCGACCTGCCGCTGGGCGACGGTGACGATGTTGATGTCGGTCTCGGACGGCAGGCTGGTCGCGCCCTGTGCGACGTACCGGCGGGCGGGCAGCTCGGCGTCGCGGAGCATGTCCCAGGCTGCCGACCAGATCAGCGCGCGCGGCAGGGAGTCGTCCAGCGCCGAGGTGTGCTCGACGGTGGTCGCCAGGCTCCGCGGGTCCAGGCGGATCTTCGCGTAGGTCAGGTCGTCGTCGTTGAGCAGCAGCAGATCCGGCCGGCGGACCCCGGCGAGCTCGGCGATCTCGGTGGACTCGCCGGTGACGTCGGCCTCGATGCGGTCGCGGCGCACCAGCGATGCCCCGTCGAGGTCGTACAGGCCCACGGCGATGCGGTGGGTGCGCGTGGTCGGGTGCTCGTCCGGGACCTCCTGGAGGACCGCGACGCGCCGGTAGACGCCGCTCGCGTCGACATCGATCTCCGGGCGCAGCGTGGAGACGCCGGCGGTGCGCAGCCAGGTGTCGGCGAAGTCGGCGAGCGGCTTGCCGCAGGCGGCCTCCAGCTCGGTGAGCAGGTCGGAGAAGATCGCGTTGCCGAACTGGTGCTTCTGGAAGTAGCTGCGCAGGCCCTCCAGGAACGGGTCGATGCCGACGTAGGCGACCAACTGCTTGAGGATCGAGGCGCCCTTGGCGTAGGTGATGCCGTCGAAGTTCGCCTGGACCGCGTCGGTGTCGTCCATGTCGGTGTACACCGGGTGCGTCGTCGGCTGCTGGTCCTGGCCGTAGCCCCAGTTCTTGCGGGCCGAGAGGAACGTCGTCCACGCGCCGTTGAATCGGGTGGCCTCGACGTTGGCCCAGTGGCTGGCCCATTCGGCGAAGGACTCGTTGAGCCACAGGTCGTCCCACCAGCGCATGGTGACCAGGTCGCCGAACCACATGTGCGCCATCTCGTGGAGGATCACGTTGGCGCGCTGTTCGAGCTCGAAGTCGGTGACCTGGCTGCGGAACAGGAACGAGGCCTCGGCGATCGTGATGCAGCCGAAGTTCTCCATCGCGCCGAAGTTGTACTCGGGGGCGAAGACCTGGTCGTACTTCGGCAGCGGGTAGCGCACGCCGAAGTGCTCGTGGAAGTGGTCGAAGCCTTGGCGGGTGATCTCGAAGACCCCTTCCGGGTCGAGATACTCCTTCATGGACTGTCGGCAGTAGATGCCCAGGTCGATGCCGTCGTGCGTCTCGTGGATCCCGACGTAGGGACCGGCGCAGATCGCCGTGATGTACGGGCTCATGCGCGGCGAGGTCTCGAACAGCGTGACCTTGAGGCGCAGCTCGTCGACGACCGTCTCGGCGGCCGCCGGCATGTTCGAGATCACCTTCCAGTGCTCGGGGGTGCGGGCCTGGAAGGTGAAGGCCGCTTTCAGGTCGGGCTGGTCGAAGCAGGCGTAGACGCGCTGGGCGTCGGCCACCTCGAACTGCGAGTACAGGTACGTCTCCTCGTCGACCGGGTCGGTCATGCGGTGGAGGCCCTGACCGTCGGTCGAGTAGGCGCAGATCGCGTTCACCACGAGGGTGTTGTCGGCGGCCAGGTTCGCGATCTTCAGGCCGTCCTTCGAGTCGAAGGCGCTGATGTCGACCGGCTCGCCGTTGAGGTAGGCGTCTTCGATGCGTTCGGCGGCGATCTCGATGAAGGTCTCCGCGCCCGGTTCGGAGCAGGAGAAGGTCACCGATGTACGGGAGGAGAAGGTGTCGCCTTCGGCGTGGCCGGTCAGGTCGAGCTCCACGTGGTAGGAGTCGACGGTCAGCAGCTCGGCTCGTCGCCGGGCCTCGTCTCGCGTGAGCGTGTGCGTTGCCGCCACAATGCCTCCGGTCTCTATGCGGGTGGAACCGTTCATCGCTCGATATCCGCGCGAGGATGAATGCGGTCTACTTCTGCAGTGATGCTACTTGCCGGCCATGCGGGGAGGCGAGGTCATATCAGGGCCGTGAGTCGTCGGGAGTGTCATTCACCGAATGCGCGGGATCCTTCGACAGCGCGCGGTGCGACGCCGGTATACGAGGCGTTCAAGCCCGCTCGACCCGCGTGGCAGGCTGAGCATGCCGAAGAGTTATACGCCTATGGAATCGCCGACGCATGCGATGCTTCGCATTCTTGCGGGGAATTCCGAGCAAGGGCCTCGGAAGGGTGCGGCGGTCGGATTTCCGAGATTACAGTCACGCCGCTCGAGACGAACGTTCCGCATTGCACAAGGCGCCTTCGGTCCGGCCCTACGACTCGAACAGGCATGTGCTTTTGCCAATGATCAGGGGCGCACACCGATTCGAGGCCGAGGCGGGCCGCGGCGCGAAGCCCGGTCGTCCGCAACGGTGTGTCACATCCCGGGAGTCCGCTCGGCGGCTGCGGCCGGAGCCGGCAGCTCGATTACGCTGACGGCGTGAGTGCAGCACACCCGATCCAGCAGGCGTGGCTTTCCACTGGTCAGACCGGTGCGAAGAACTACGACGAGTTCCCCGACGAAACCGAGATCACCCGCATCATCGAGGCCAACCCGGCGAGTGTCCTGGGCGTCGAGATGCCCGCCCACACGCCCGAGGCGGTGTCTTCGGGGCTGAGCTTCGAGCAGGCTCTGCCGTACGCGGCCGAGCGCCTCGCCGCCCTCAAGGAGGCCGGACGCTTCGCCTCCTTCGGCGACGTCGCGGTCGCCTACCGCATCTCCGGCGGTGCCGAACCGGTCGCCTACGGCGTGTTCTGCATGGTCGACACCTCCGAGATCTCCTCCTCTGCCGAGGAGCCGGGCAAGGTCATCCGCAATGAGGACGTCTTCATCGAGAAGGTCAAGCAGCGCAACGAGCTCAACCAGCAGCTGCGCCACCTCCTCAGCCCCGTCCTGCTGTTGCAGTCGGGCCGCGGCGAGGACCTCCACGCCGCCATCGCCGACGCGATCGCGCGGGCGGGCGATCCGGTCGCCTCCGACGTCGACGAGTCCGGCAGGACCCACGAGATCTGGGCGATCGGCGGCGACGCCGGCGTCGCCCTCACCGACCTCGCCGGCGACGGCGACCTCATCGTCGCCGACGGCAACCACCGCTCCCTGGCCGCGCAGGTCGGCGGGCTCGACCGCTTCCTCGCGGTCGTGACCACCCCGCAGTCGGTCACGATCCGCCCCTACCACCGCCTCGTGGCGGGACTGCCCGGCTCGGCCGCGCAGCTGGTGCAGCAGATCGCTCAGATCGGCGCGACCGTGACCGAGGTCGACGGCCCGCCCCAGACCCCCGCCGAAGGCGGCACCGTGGTGCTCTACGGCTCCGGCCGCACCTGGGAGGTCTCCTTCGGGGACGTTGAGGGCACCGTCATCGACCGGCTCGACCACACCCGCGTCGAGCAGGAGGTCTTCGGCGGCCTCCTCGGCTGGGACGCCGGCGACAAGCGCATCACCTACGTGGGCGGCGACTACCCGGCCTCCTGGCTGGCCGAGCAGGTCGACGCCGGCAAAGCCGACCTGGCGATCCTCATCGCGCCGGTCACCGTGGACGACTTCATCGACGTGAACCTCCAGCGGCTCAAGATGCCCCGCAAGTCGACGTGGTTCGTGCCCAAGGCCCGCGCCGGCCTCACCATCTCCGAGCTCCCGAAGCGATAGGGTAGGTATCCGTGCGCATCTATCTCGGTTCCGACCACGCCGGTCTCGAACTCAAGGACCACCTGGTGAAGCATCTGAGTGGCCGCGGCTTCGACGTGGTCGACGTCGGCCCGTTCGCCTACGACGCCGAGGACGACTACCCGCCGTACTGCCTGAACGCCGCCGCCAAGGTCGTGGCCGACCCCGGCAGCCTCGGAGTCGTCGTCGGCGGCTCTGGCAACGGCGAGCAGATCGCGGCCAACAAGGTCGAAGGCTGCCGTGCCGCACTCGCCTGGAGCGTCGAGACCGCCAAGCTCGGGCGCCAGCACAACGACGCGAACGTCATCGCCATCGGCGGTCGGATGCACAGCATCGAGGACGCCACGAGTTTCGTCGACGCGTTCGTCGAGGAGGACTTCTCGGGCGCCGAGCGCCACCAGCGCCGCATCGACCAGCTCGCGGAGTACGAGCGGACCCGCGAGTTGCCGGAGCTCTAGACGACGAACGGTGAAGGCCCGGAGTCCCTTCCGGGCCTTCACCGTTCGCGACAACGACTCGAATTCAAGTGCTCGAATCTGGAGCTCATGGACACGTGTTGGTAGCGTCAACACATGTCCAAGGGATTTCGCGTACTGCTTCAGATTCTCCAGGTGCTCAGCCTGCTGGCGACCCTGCTCTTCATGGCCTTCACGTTCTTGATGACCTACCTCGACCTCGAAGGCACCGCTCGCGAAGAGCACTTCGTCGGCACCTGGGTCATCGGCTTCGGCGTCCTCGCCATCGCGTTCTCGCCGGCGCTGTGGTCGCTGCACCGCGGCGGCGCCTCCGCCCCGCCCCCGTCCGCCGGCGGCTTCGACCGAGTCGGCGAGCAACCGCAGGCCTCACCGCGTCCGGGCAGCGGCTTCGAGCCGATCACTGCCGAGCGCGCGCCCGCGCCGCCGGCCAGCTCCTACGGCCAACCCTCGGGACCGGCGTTCGGCGCGCAACCGTCCTCCGGCGGCATGCCGCCCACCTCGCCGCCACCGGCCGCCTCCCCATGGGGCGGCAGGTAGGAACCAGCCGTCCCAAAGGGCACGAGAGCGACGCGAGACGGTTCCGGAACGGTAACCGTCGGCGACGCCGCCGCGGTGCCCGCAGCGCACGCCGAAACGCGCGTTGACCCTCGGTGACGAGGCGACACGCCGCCGGGTTGCCCTTTGAGACGATGCGAACAACGCGCACCGCGTGGACCGCGCGGGGTGGGGCGCTGGCGTTAGGCTAGTGCGATCACCACCCATTCGTGAAGGAACCGCGCCCCATGACGAACGCCACCGTCGACCTCGTCTGCGGCCCGGCCGACCCCCTGCCGGGGTCAGAGCAGAGCTACCGGCTCACCGGCATGCTCGGCTCGGGCGGCCAGGCCGACGTCTACCAGGCCGTCCGCATGTCCGCAGGCATCTCCTCCGCGCCGCTGACCGTCAAGGTCTTCCGCCTCAACCCCGCCGAGCCGCGCGAGCAGCAGTTCCGGTCCTGGGACAAGGGCGACGCGGTCCTGATGGACCTCCACAGCCGAGGCGTCGGCGCCATCTGCCGGCGCATCGACGCCTTCTACGGGCGCATGCCGCACCACGTGAGCCAGCCGCCCAGCGGCGAGCCCGTCCCGTTCCAGGTCCTCGAATACCTGCCGGGCCACGACCTGCGCCAGCTGCTGACCCAGCGCCTCGGCCGCGTCGACGCCGCCCGCACCCTCCAAGCGGTCGTCAACGTCATGCTCGCCATGCATCACCCGCCGACCGGCGCGCATCCGGTCCTGCACATGGACCTCAAACCGGCCAACGTCATCATCGGCCCGGACGGCAATGCGAAGGTCATCGACTTCACCGGTGCCCGCTACTACACGCCGGCCCACCTGACGACCATCGCCTACACGCGCGAGACGGCCGGCCCGGAGGCCCACGAGGGCCGTGTCGGCCCGGCCTACGACGTCCACGGCTTCGGTTCCATCGCGTTCTTCCTCGTCACCGGCGCCAGCGCCCGGACCGACTCGCCGGGACACACGAACTCGGTGCCGTGGGCGCGGCTGCGCCGCCACCCGATCCTCGAGTCGAACCCGCGCCTGCGCGAGCTGCTCACCGCCCCGCTGGACGACAACCCGGAGAACCGGCCCCGCACCGAAGAGCTCTCGCGCTGGATCGCCGAGCTGACCACCGTCGTCCGCCAGTCCAACGTGCCCGACCTCGGCGTCGATTGGGGCGGTCCGAACGGTCACGGGGTGAACGGCACGGCCGCCACGAGGGTCCTCGGCGGTCCGGTCGCCGCGCCGATGGCCACGGCCGTCCACGCGCCTTCGGCCGCCGACGCGGGCGGCACCCGCGTCATGGAGTCCGCCGACGTCGGTGCGTCCCCGCCCGCGCCGGAGCAGCGGATCGCCGGGCGCGTCCGCGTGCCCGACCAGGGCAGCGGCGACTACCTGCACGGCCGGGCGAACAACAAGGGTCAGCTCCCGCGTCTGCGTCTGGCGAACGACCCGCCCGAGGACGGCGTCGACGAGCGCCACGGGCGCGACGAGCCGCTGCACCCGCTGCTCGGTCCGCCCGGGAGCCTGTCCAAGGGCTTCGAGCTGAGCATCATCGGCGGGCTGTTCTCGCTGATCATGTGGCTGATGCTGGCGATCCAGCAGGGTACCGACAACATTCGCACCCAGGTGATCAGCTACCTGCTGGTCCTCGGCGTCGCCGTGGGCCTGTTCTTCCTGATCCGCGTCCTCGGCGGCATGTTCTGGGGCCGCATGCTCGGGGCCAAGCGCCGCACCGCCAGACTCACGCACCTGTTGACGGGCGTGTTCCTGTTCGTGGTCGGCATGAGCTACCTCGACCAGTTGCGGTGGGAGTGGCTGGACTTCGACTTCAACCCGATCGACTGGTTCACCGGGTTGTTCGGTTGACGCGGCACCACGGCCCGGGCCGCTACGCTCGGGAAACACCGGTGCGCCGGTGGCTCGCGGACCGTGATCTCCTCGACCCCGAACACCGGCCGCCGAAGCCCTGACCTCCGCACATGGCAGGCTGTGGCCCATGACCACCGACACCGAGCTCGCTCGCGACATCTACCGCCGATCCCACCTGACCGGTGAGTTCACGCTCCGGTCCGGGGTGGTGGCGCACGAGTACTTCGACAAGTACCTGTTCGAGTCCGATCCGGTGATGCTGCGGCGCGTCGCCGAGGCCCTGACGCCGTTCGTCCCCGCCCACGGGGTGGACGCGCTGGCGGGGCTGGAGACCGGCGGCATTCCGCTGGCCGTGATGCTCTCGCAGGTGACCGGTCTGCCGGCGCTGTTCGTCCGCAAGCAGGCCAAGACGTACGGCACGTGCCGGCTCGCCGAGGGCGGCGAGGTCGAAGGGCGGCGGCTGTTCATCGTGGAGGACGTCGTGACCTCCGGCGGGGCGGTGCTCGAAGCGGTGGAGGAGCTGCGTCAGCGCGGCGCGACGGTCGAGCAGGCCGTGTGCGTGATCGACCGCGAGGCCGGCGGGGCGAAGCACCTCGCTGACGGCGGGATCGAGCTGAAGTCCCTGTTCACGATGACCGAGCTCAAGGCCGCCGGAGAGCCGACCGCGTAAGCGGCCCGGCGTCAGCGGGCCCAGAGCCAGATCTCGGAGCCCTTGGGGATCTCGTCGCCGGGATCCTTCGACTGGTCGAAGACCGTGCCGGTGAACCAGATCTGACCGGTCTTGACCACGAAACCGAGCGATTCGAGCTGCTCGCGGGCGTCGTCGAGGTTCATGCCGACCACGTCGGGGACCTCGACGGGCTCGCGGCCCCCGGAGACGACCAGATCGATCTCCTGGTCCGGCGCGGCGGGCTCGCCCGAGCCGGGCGAGTGCTCGATGACCGCGCCCTCGGGGATGGTGTCGCTGTAGCGCTCGGTCACGTCGCCGACGTCGAGCCCTTCGGCCTCGATGCGTTCCTCGGCCTGGTCCTCGTCGAGGCCGACCAGATCCGGCACGGTCAGCGGCGGCGCGCCGTCGGAGACGATGAGGGTCACCACGCCGCCGGCCTTGATCTCCGTTCCGGCCGCCGGGGAGGTGCCGATGACCTCGCCGCTGTCGTGCTCGGTGCTGTAGTCGCGTTCGACCGTCACCTCCGCGAACGCCTCGAGCTCGGCGTGTGCCTCGTCTTCGTCGACGCCGGCGAGCTCGGGGACCGTGTACCGCTCGGGCCCGAGCGAGAGCGTGACGGTGATGGTGCCGCCCGAGCGGATGCGCTCGCCCACGCCGGGGTCTTGGGCGAGCACCTGTTCTTCGGGGACGCTCTCGCTGTACCGGCCGTCGGTGAACTCGACCGTGAAGCCCCGCTCCTCGGCGAAGGCGGCCACGGACGAGGCGTCCTGGTCGAGCAGCGACGGCGCCGAGGTGTAGCGGCCGACGCCGATCCACCATCCGGCGACCGCCACGCCCGCGAGCATGGCGACGATCGCGATGAGTGTGATGAGCGCCTTCCACGACCGCCGCGGCTTCGCCGAGGGCACCACCATCGTGGTCTGGACCGCCCTGGTGGGGCGCGGGAGTTGTCCGGCGGCGGTGGCGTCGGCGCGCGCGTCGACGGCGCCGAGTCGGCGCGCGAAGGCCCCGGCGTCGACCGGGCGCGCGGACGGGTCGCGGCTGGCCGCGAGCATGACCAGTTGCGCCAGGCCGTCGGGGACATCTTGGGCGATGAGCCTGGGGGAGGGGACCTCCTCGGTGAGGTGCCGCTGGGCGACCTCGGCCGGGTCGGGTCCGTCGAAGGGGACCTCGCCGGTGAGCAGCTCGTAGAGCAGGATCGCGGTGGAGTAGACGTCGCTGGCGGGGCTCGCGGGCTCGCCTCGCACCAGTTCGGGGGCGACGTAGGCGGCGGTGGCCAGCAGCGGTCCGCCGCGGCGGTTCTCGCCGTGGACGGCCTCGGCGAGCCCGAAGTCGACGACCTTGACGCGGTCGCCGCGGCCGCCGTTCTTGAGCAGGATGTTCTCGGGCTTGATGTCGCGGTGGACGAGCCCGGCGTCGTGAGCGGCCTGGAGGCCGTCGAGGATCTGGCCGCCCAGTTCCGCGGCCTCTTCGATGCGCAGGCGCCGGCGCCGGTTGAGCAGGTCCCGCAGGGTGGTGCCCGGCACGTACTCCATGACGATGTAGGGAAGCCCGTCGTGGATGCCCTGGTCGAAGACCGCGACGATGTTCGGATGCGACAGGCGGGCGATGGTGCGCGCCTCGTGCGTGAACGCGTCGAGGTCGAAGCCGGCGATGCCGGTGGCCGTGATCATCTTCACGGCGACGGGACGGTCGAGCCGATCGTCGTGCGCTTCGTAGACCGACGCCATGCCGCCGTTCGCGATCAGCCGCTGGAGCCGGTAGCGCCCGTCGATCAGCGCACCGGTCAGGTCCCCAGTGGTGGTCGTCAACCCGCACCGCCTTCTGTGTGATCACTCGTGGAAAGACCAGTGTAAAAGGCGGGAGCGACGACTAAAGGACCTCTGCGCCGGGAAAGGCGGGTTTGTCGGGGGCGACGACGCCCAGGCGCTTCGTGGCGCGCGTGAGCGCAACGTAGAGGTTCCTCATATTCGAGGCGGCGATCGCGTCGGGATCGACGACGATCACGCTGTCGAACTCCAGGCCCTTGGCCTGTTTCACGGTCAGGACCGAGGCGGTGTCGATCCACGAGAGCTCGGCGGCCAGCTCGGGCGTGGTGATGATGGCGACACTGCCGTCCTCGACGGCCCGCGCCTCGCCCGTGGCGAGCGCGGCGACCCGTTCCGTGAGGTGCTCGGACGCGATCTCGAGCCACGGTTCGTGCCCGGAGGCGCGCACCGAGCGCGGTCGCGGGGCCTCGGCGTCGATGGCGTCGAGCACCCGCAGCGCGACGGCCATGATCTCGGCCGGGGTGCGGTAGGAGACGGTGAGCTGCTCGGCGCGCCAGGCCAGCTCGGAGGAGTCGAAGACCTCGGCCCAACTGGCGGGGGCGGCGGCGTTCCCGGACTGCGCCAGGTCGCCGGCGACGGTGAAGGACCGGGCGACGCAGCGTCGCAGGAGCGCGCGCCACACCATCGGCGAGAGCTCCTGGGCCTCGTCGACGATGACGTGCCCGAAGATCCAGCGCCGGTCGGCGGCGGCCCGCTCGGCCACCGAGACGAACTTCTGGTCGACTTGCCGCTCGCCGAGCCAAGCCGCGTCGATCACGTCGGTGGCCTGGAGGATCTCGGACTCCTCGTCCTCGAAGTCGAAGGAGGCCGAACCGGAGGCGATGGACAGGACGTCCTCGGCGTAGGCGATCTGCTCGGCGTCGAGCAGGTCGCCCCGGTCGCGTTCGACCTCGCCGAGGTGCTCGGCGGCCTCGTCGAGCAGCGCGATGTCCGCCTCGCTCCAGCCGCCGGGCTCGCGCTGGAGCAGGCGGCGCTCCTCCTTGGTGAGGGCGGCCGCGGCCGAGGCGAGCAGTGCGGGGGAGGCGAAGAGGTCCTCGAGCAGCTCGGTGGGCGTCAGCCTGGGCCACAGGTGCTCGATCTGGCCGCGAATGACCGGGTTGGTGGCGATCTCGGCGGCGAACGTGGCGCGGTCCTCGAGGCCGAGCAGGTTCTCCCCGCCGAGCGGATCTTCGCCGATGATGTCGGCGTACTGCGTGGCCAGGTCGGCGATGACGCGTTTGTGGAAGGTCTCGCGGGCCTCGTTGTGGGGCAGCCCGGTCTCGCGGGCGGCGTCGCGGGCGCCGGTGATCTTCTCGGGGCGCAGCCACAGGGTGTGTCCCTCGTATTCCACCGGCTGTGCCTCCCTGGGCACGACCTGGCGGTCGGCGACGGCGCTGGCGATGACGCCGGCCATGACGGCGCGGCCCTTGACGGCGGCGACGGCCTCGGATTCGGGCCGCTCGGGGTCGATGCCGGGGAACAACTGCGCGGGGGTGCGCAGCAGCACGTCGGTCTCGGCCAGACCGGGGAGGACCTCGGAGATGTAGCGCAGGAACTGCTTGCCGGGCCCGATGATGAGCACGCCGCGGCGCTGGAGCTGCTCGCGGTGCTCGTAGAGGAGGTAGGCGGCCCGGTGGAGGGCGACGGCGGTCTTGCCGGTGCCGGGCGCGCCGTCGACGATCATGATGCCCTCGAGCGGTGCGCGGATGATGCGGTCCTGCTCGGCCTGGATGGTGGCGACGATGTCGCGCATGCGGCCGGTGCGGGCCGCGCTCAGCGCGGCCATGAGGGCGCCTTCGGAGCCGATGGTGGACTCCGAGCCGTCGGCGGCGTCGAGGTCGAGGATCTCGTCGTTGAGCGAGGCGAGGCGCCGGCCCTTGGTGTGGAGGTGGCGGCGGCGGCGCACGCCCGAGGGCGAGGCGGCGGTGGCGAGGTAGAAGCGCCGGCCGGCCTCCGAGCGCCAGTCGACCTGGAGCTGCTCGCCGTTCTCGTCGTGGAGCCCGATGCGCCCGAGGTACATGGGGTGGTCGTCGTCGATGTAGTCGAGCCTGCCGAAGCACAGGCCCTCCTCGACGGCGTCGAGCTGGGCGATGCGCCGGCGGTGGAAGTGCGTCTCGGCGTCCCGCTGCGACAGCTCCTGCTCGTTCTCGACGTGCTTGCGCCGCGAGTCGTCGAGGCGGCCTTCCGCACGGTCCCGGAGCTCGTCGAGTCGGGCGTACAGCCGGTCGAGACGCGTTTGCTCCGATACGAGCGCAGGAATGATGGCAGCGGACACAGGACTCCTCGGGTGAAAAACCGGATGCATGGGTACGCGTAACATGCGCAGAGTTTTCGGGTATCGACGGTGGCGACGGCTGTGCCGAATGGCGGCTCGCACGCACCAAAGAGAAAGGATAGCGCTAGGAACCACGATCGTCTTCTTACGATCTGGACATTCGTTACGCTGAGGTCCCGATGCTCGATGGGGTGGACAAAAGCGTGGGCCGCACTGCCGCCCGGCGGAGGGTTCCCATATCGTGGGCTTTGTCTGGAATGTGGACATTCATAACGCGCTCGTAACACTGGCTTGACTGTGCCCGAACAAGATCGCTACGGTAAAGCCAAGTGTGAGTGCCTTCACAGTGCGTGAC
Source organism: Glycomyces tarimensis (assembly GCF_054776215.1). NCBI lineage: Bacteria > Bacillati > Actinomycetota > Actinomycetes > Glycomycetales > Glycomycetaceae > Glycomyces > Glycomyces tarimensis. Next base: position 29,905 of record NZ_BAAHCB010000010.1, on the reverse strand, counting down.
TGGAGAGATGCATAATGATAAGAGAGAATTGGGGGACCAGAGTCGGGTTCATCCTGGCCGCCATCGGCTCGGCGGTCGGACTCGGCAACATCTGGCGCTTCCCCGGAGTGGCCTTCGAGAGTGGTGGCGGCGCCTTCATGGTGCCCTACCTCGTGGCCCTGCTGACGGCGGGCATCCCGCTGCTCATCATGGAGTTCACGCTCGGCCGCCGCTACAAGGGCTCCGCGCCCGTGGCGTTCCGGCGCCTGAACAAGAACGCCGAGGCCATCGGCTGGTGGCAGGTCGCCATCTCGATCGTGATCGCGATCTACTACGCGGCCGTCATCGCCTGGGCCGCCTGGTACGGCTACTTCGCGCTCAACCAGCAGTGGGGCGACGACCCCGCCACCTATCTGACCGGCGACTTCCTGCAGGCCGGTGACATCTACGACTTCGGCACGTGGCTGCCCAATATCGGCATCGCCATGATCATCGTCTGGGCGGCGACGCTCTTCATCATCGGTGCCGGCGTCCGCAAGGGCATCGAGGTCGCCAGCAAGATCTTCATCCCCCTGCTGCTGCTCATGTTCGGCATCCTCGTGGTCCAAGCCCTGACCCTCGACGGCGCCACGGAAGGCCTGTCCGCCTTCTTCACGCCCGACTGGGAGGCCATCCAGGAACCGAGAGTCTGGCTCGCCGCCTACGGCCAGATCTTCTTCTCGCTGTCGATCGGCTTCGGCATCATGATCACCTACGCCTCGTACCTCAAGCGCAGGTCCGACATCACCACCTCGGCGTTCACCGTCGGCTTCGCGAACTCCTCGTTCGAGATCCTGGCCGGCATCGGCGTCTTCTCGGTCCTCGGCTTCATGGCCGTCGAATCGGGCGTCGCGATCGCCGACCAGACCCACTCGGGCGTGGGCCTGGCGTTCATCGCCTTCCCGACCATCATCAACACCTTGCCGATCACTCCGGGGCTGTTCGGGTTCCTGTTCTTCGCCTCGCTGGTGATCGCCGGCTGGACCTCGCTCATCAGCATCGTCCAGGTGCCGGTCGCGGCCGTCGAGGACCGCTTCGGCATCAGCCGCCTGTGGTCCACGATCATCGTCGGCGGCACCATGGCCCTCGCCTCGATCCTGCTGCTGCCCACGGTCAACGGCCTGATGCTGCTCGACATCTCCGACCACTTCATCAACCAGTTCGGCATCGCCGTGGCCGCCCCGGTCAGCATCGTCGCCGTCATCTGGCTGGCCTGGAAGTGGAAGGAGCTGCGCGAGAACGCGAACGCCACCTCGACGTTCAAGATCGGCCCGGTCTGGCTCGTCTGCCTCGGCGTCATCACGCCGATCGCGCTCGCGTTCATCGTCTACTTCAACATCCGTGACCTGGTCACCGCCGGCCCTGACGACCCGCTCGCGGCCTACAACGAGTACCAGGCCTTCGGATGGTCCGTGGCGGTCGGCGCCCTGGCCTTCGGCATCATCATGGCGCTCATCCTGCGCCGCAAGAACGTCCCCGAACTCGTCGACGAGGACGAGGTCGGGGCCGAGGCCACGCTGACCGGCGGGAAGGAGGACACCCGATGAGTGGAAGCGCCGTCGCGATGATGATCATCGCCATCGTCGTCATCTTCGGAGGACTGGTCGTCTCGGCGATCACCCTCATGACCCACCCCGAGCAGCCCGACTCGGAGGACTGACCGCAGGAGGGGGCCGATCTTCGGATCGGTCCCTTCTGCTTCGTCTATCGAATTCGAGGAACCCGCATGAAGACACGAGAGACCTGGGGAACGCGCGCCGGCTTCATCCTGGCCGCGGCCGGATCGGCCGTCGGGCTGGGCAACATCTGGCGCTTCCCGGGCGAGGCCTACCAGTTCGGCGGCGGCGCGTTCCTGCTGCCCTACCTGTTCGCCATCCTCACCGCGGGGCTCCCGCTGCTGCTGCTCGAATACTCCATCGGACGCAAGTACCGCGGCGGACCGGCCGTGGCCTTCCGCCGGCTGTCCAAGCCGAGCGAGGGCATCGGCTGGTGGCAGGCGGCCGTGGCCTTCTTCCTGGCGACCTTCTACGCCCTCATCATCGCCTGGGCCCTGAGCTACGTCTGGTTCTCGTTCACCCGTGCGTGGGGCGAGGACGCCGCGGCCTTCTTCGGCGGCCAGTTCCTCGGCGCCTCCGAGGACCCGCTCGACTTCGGGCACTACCGGCCGAACATCCTTCTCGCGCTGGTCGTCGTGTGGGTCCTGGTGCTGCTCATCATGTCCGGCGGCATTCGCAAGGGCGTCGAGCTGGCCAACCGGATCTGCATCCCGCTGCTGCTGGTCCTGTTCGGCGCCATCGTCGTCCGCGCGCTCACCCTCGAGGGCGCGGCCGACGGCCTCGACGCCTTCTTCACGCCCCGATGGGACACGCTCGGCGACTACGAAATCTGGATCGCCGCCTACGGCCAGGTGTTCTTCTCGCTCTCGATCGGCGTCGGCACCATGATCGCCTACGCCTCCTACCTGCGCCGCACCTCGGACCTGTCGACCACCGCGTTCACCGTCGGCTTCGCGAACTCCTCGTTCGAGCTGCTGGCCGGCATCGGCGTGTTCTCGGTGCTCGGATTCATGGCCGCCCAGACCGGCGTCCCGATCGGCGATCTGGTCGACGTCGGCGGCGGCGTCGCGTTCGTGACCTTCCCGACCATCCTCAACGAGATGCCCGGTGGCGCCCTCATCGGCGTCCTGTTCTTCTCCAGTCTCGTGGTCGCCGGCATCACCTCGATCGTGTCGATGGTGATCGTGCCGTTCTCGTCCATCGAGGACCGGTTCGGCTGGACCCGCCGCAAGACCGTGGCGTTCATCGGCGTTCCCATGGCGCTGTTCTCGATCCTGATCTACCCCACCGCCAACGGCTCGTACATGCTCGACGCGGTCGACTTCGCGGTCTCCGGTTACGGCCTCATCCTGGCCGGGCTGGCGACGATCGTCACCGCGTTCGCCACGGGGCGCGTGTCCGCGCTGGCGGCGGACGCGAACCGCACGTCGGTGTTCAAGCTCGGCCGGCTCTGGTACGCCTGTCTCGGCCTGACGGTCCTGGCGCTCGTGTGGACGGTCGTCTCGAACCTCATCGACCAGGGCCGCGGCCTGTACGGCGACGACGGGACGGTCGATCCGCTCATCGTCATCAACTGGATCGTCGGAGGCACGGCGGTCGTGTTCGGCCTCGTCATGGGCGTGGTCATGCGCCGCCGCCCGCTCCCGTCCGAGCGGCGCGAGGAGGCCGCGCTCGATCGGGACTGAACTCGCTCCCCGCTTCCACCCGAGCCTCACCGGCCGCACCCGCCACAGGTGCGGCCGGTTTTCTGTGTATTGACATGAATTGATGGATCTGACCCCTTGTGCTGCGTGTTCAAGAACTGTTAGGTTAGTTTTTAGTTAACAAGGTGGCCCAATAAGATTCCAGGCCACCGCCTCCAATTCCCCCTGAGAGGAGCGACTGATGCGCCGAATGAAACGCCTGCTGGCCGTGCTCGGCATCGCCACCGCGGCAATCCTGTCCGTGACGATGGCGGGCCCGGCCTGGGGCCACGGCTACACCTCCGATCCGCCCAGCCGCAGCGCGCTTTGCAACAGCGGCGCCGTCTCCAACTGCGGAGCGATCCAATGGGAGCCGCACAGCGTCGAGGGCCCCAAGGGCTTCCCCGGCGCCGGGCCCGCCGACGGCTCGATCTGCGCCGGCGGCAACGGCAGGTTCTCCGAACTCGACGACCCGCGCGGCGGCAACTGGCCCGCCACCACCGTCTCGCCCGGCTCGCGCACGTTCACGTGGACGCTCACGGCCGCGCACGCCACCGACAAGTGGGAGTACTTCATCACCCGCGACGGCTGGAACCCGTCCCAGACCCTGACCCGCGCAGCCCTGGAGCCCGCGCCGTTCTACACCGACTACGACAACGGGGCCCGCCCCGACTGGTCCGTGACGCACAGCGTCAACCTGCCCAACAAGTCCGGGCGCCACCTCATCCTGGCCGTGTGGACCATCGCCGACACCGCCAACGCCTTCTACTCGTGCATCGACGTCAACTTCGGCGGCGGTAACGGTGGCGGCGGCGGTGACGACGATCCGCCGCCCACGGGCGACTGCACCGCTCCGGCCTGGAACCCCTCGACCGCCTACAGCGGCGGCGACCAGGTGACCCACGGCGGCGTGGAGTACCGCGCCGAATGGTGGACGCGGGGCGAGGAGCCCGGCACCACCGGCGAGTGGGGCGTGTGGAGGTCCGTCAGGAACTGCTGATGCGAGTTCGGATGGCCGCTTGACGGCGGCCATCCGAACCGCTACCATCGACGCGGCCTTGCAGTCGACGTCAGGACCTCCATTGAAGCTGTAATCGCAGACACCGCGCTTCACATGTCTCTGTGCACATGTCGAGCGTCTGCGATGCAGGGGGCCACATTCCCGACGATCGAGCGCCGTCTCCACTCAGGACCGAACGGGCGCGGTGTCATCTCATTCGATTCCGTTCCGCATCGAACCTGAGAAGGATGCCGCGCATGTCAAGCCACATCACCGTCAACAAGCTGCGATTCTCCTGGCCGGACGGCGACCGCCTCTTCGACGGCCTCGACGCCGTCTTCTCCGACGGCCACACCGCCCTGGTCGGCGACAACGGCACCGGCAAGTCCACGCTGCTGCGCCTCATCGACGGGCGCCTGCGGCCGGACGCGGGCGCCATCGCCGTCGCGGGTCTCGTCGCCTACATGCCCCAGGACCTGCCGCTGCGCCTGGGCGACACCGTCTCCGACCTGCTCGGCATCACCGGCAAGCGCCAGGCCCTGGAGGCCATCGAGTCCGGCGACGTCGACGAGGCCCACTTCGGCGTCATCGGCGAGGACTGGGACTTCCTCGACCGCGCCCGCGTCACCCTCGACGAGCTCGGACTCGACCACATCGGACTCGAACGCACCGTCGGGACGCTCTCCGGCGGCGAGTCCATGCTGGTCGGCCTCGCCGGGCGCCTCATGGCCAGGCCCGACGTGCTGCTGCTCGACGAGCCGTCGAACAACCTCGACGGCGCGGCCCGCGCCCGCCTGTACGAGGCCATACGCCGCTTCCCGGGTACGCTCCTGATCGTCAGCCACGACCGGGCCCTGCTCGACCAGGTCGACGCCGTCGCCGAGCTCTACGCCGGACGCGTGCGCACCTTCGAGGGCGACTACGCCGCCTACGAGCGGGCCATCGCGATCGAGCAGGAGGCCGCCGAGCGGGCCGTGCGCGAGGCCAAGGCCGAACTCGACCGGCAGAAGCGCGAGTTCATCGAGATGCAGACCAAGCTCGCCAGGCGCGAGAAGGCCGGAAAGAAGAAGTTCGCCAACGCGCCCGCGATCGTCCGCAACGCCAAGAAGCACCAGGGTGAGGCGACCGCCGGGCGCGTCAAGACCGCGATGGCCGACGACGTGGCCGATGCCAAGGAGGAGTTCGAGGTCGCCCGGTCGGAGGTCCGCCAGGACGCGAGCATCAGCATCGACCTGCCGGAGACCTCGGTGAGCGCCCACCGGGAGATCGTCCACATCGAGGGCCTGCGGGCCGCCGACCTCTACGGCGACGGCGTCGACCTGCACCTCCGCGGACCCGAGCGGATCGGACTGACCGGCGACAACGGTTCGGGCAAGACCACCCTCCTGCGTGCGATCGCCGAAGCCGCGCGCGTCCCGCACGGCTTCCTCACCCAGCGCCTGGAGTTCCTCGACGACGAGGCCTCCGTGCTCGACAACGTCCGCCGCCACGCGCCCGAGGCCGAACAGTCGCTCCTGCGGACCCGCCTGGCCCGGTTCCTCCTGCGCGGCGACGCGGTCTTCCACCCGGTCGGCACGCTCTCGGGCGGCGAGCGGCTGCGCGTCGCGCTGGCCACGGTCCTGTCCGCGCGGCCCGCGCCGCACCTGCTGCTGCTCGACGAGCCGACGAACAACCTCGACATGACCTCGATCAGGCAGCTCCAGCAGGCCCTCACCGCCTACCGCGGCGCGCTGATCGTCGTCAGCCACGACGAGGCCTTCCTCGACGCGATCGGTCTGAGCCGCCGCATCCGCCTCGAACGCGGCGAGGGGATTGTGGACGACACGGCCCGCGGGATACCCGCGGACGGGTGAGGCCGGGCCGATACTGGGTACTCGACCGCCCATGATCGGAGCCACCATGGATTCACGAACGCGCAGGCCGCTGGCCGCCGCCGCCACCGTCGTCCTCCTCGGACTGACCGCCGCGTGCGGAGACGACCCCGATGAAGAGCCCGACGCCGACGAAGACGCCACGGGGCAGGTCCGGTACGCCGACCTCCAAGTCCTCGCCGAGTGGGCCGACGTACTCCCTGACGCGGGCGGCGACGCGGACGTCACGACCGATCAGGGCACGGTCGGCGAGGGCACGACCGTGGAGCTGATCGTCGAAGGTCTGCAACCCAATACCGAGTATCCCGCGCACGTCCACGCCGGCACCTGCGACGCCGATCCGCCCGGAGGAGAGCACTGGTCGTCCAGTCCTGATTCCGAACTCGAGCCGAGCGGACCGACCCACTTCCACACGTACGTGATCACCAACGAGGACGGGCACGGCGCGATGACCGACGGATCGGACCTGGCCGTCGATGACCGTGCCCTGAGCATCGTCGTCCACGCCAGCGGTTCGAACGAGCTGCTCCAAGAGGCAGGTTCCGACCGCATCCTGTGCGGCGACCTGGAGCCGCAGTAGCCGACCGGAGCCACGGGAAAACCCGTGGCCTGAAGGCATGGCGGTCGCGTATCCTTGACGATCGTCATGCCCAGCAGCACCTCGAAATCCCGCACCAGCCTGCGCGAACGCGTCTTCGCCCTGCGCACGGCCGATCAGCGTGCGCTGCGCAGGCGCCTCCGCGAGGCCCGCGAGCTCGAAGGTCCGGCCCGCAAGGCCGCCTTCGACGCCCTTGAAGCCGACATCGAGGCCCGTGAAACGCGCCTGGCCGCCCGCGCCGCGAACGTGCCGAAGATCGTCTACCCCGAAGAGCTGCCCGTCTCGCAGCGCAAGGACGACATCGCCGAGGCCATCCGGGACCATCAGGTCGTCATCATCGCCGGCGAGACCGGCTCGGGCAAGACCACGCAGATCCCGAAGATCTGCCTCGAGTTGGGCCGCGGCGTTCGGGGCATGATCGGGCACACCCAGCCCCGCCGGATCGCCGCCCGCGCCGTCGCTGAGCGCATCGCCGACGAGCTCGGCTCGCCGCTGGGGGAGGCGGTCGGCTGGAAGGTGCGGTTCACCGACCAGGTCTCCGACTCCAGCTACGTCAAGCTGATGACCGACGGCATCCTGCTCACCGAGATCCAGCACGACCGGCTGCTCAGCGCCTACGACACGATCATCATCGACGAGGCCCACGAGCGCAGCCTCAACATCGACTTCATCCTCGGGTGCCTCCGGCAGATCCTCCCCAAGCGGCCCGATCTCAAGGTCATCGTCACCTCCGCGACCATCGACCCCGAGCGCTTCGCCGAGCACTTCCGCGACGGCCGAGGGCAGCGGGCGCCGATCCTCGAGGTCTCCGGACGCACCTACCCGGTCGAGATCCGCTACCGCCCGCTCGTGGACGAGGACGAGCAGCGCGACCAGATCGACGGCATCCTCGACGCCGTGAACGAGCTCGGCCGCGAAGGCGACGGCGACATCCTCGTGTTCCTCTCCGGTGAGCAGGAGATCCGCGACACCGCCGACGCCTTGGAGAAGGCGAAGCTCCGCCACACCGAGATCGTCCCGCTCTACGCGAGGCTCTCGGCGGCCGAGCAGCACCGCGTGTTCTCCTCGCACACCGGCAGGCGCATCGTCCTGTCGACCAACGTCGCCGAGACCTCCCTGACCGTGCCGGGCATCCGCTACGTCATCGACGCCGGCTACGCCCGCATCTCCCGCTACTCGGCCCGCACCAAGGTCCAGCGCCTGCCGATCGAGCCGGTCAGCCAGGCGAGCGCCAACCAGCGCGCCGGCCGCTGCGGCCGCGTCGCCGAGGGCGTCTGCATCCGCCTGTACTCCGAAGAGGACTACCTCGCCCGCCCGGAGTTCACCGACCCCGAGATCCTGCGCACCAACCTCGCCAGCGTGATCCTCCAGATGACCGCCGCCAAGCTCGGCAAGGTCGAGGAATTCCCGTTCGTCGACGCCCCCGACGCACGCAACATCAAGGACGGCCTCGACCTGCTGGTCGAGCTCGGCGCCATCGAGTCCGAGCGCGGCGCCGTCCAGCGGCTCACGAAGACCGGCCGCGACCTCGCCCGCCTGCCGATCGACCCGCGCCTGGCCCGGATGATCCTCCAGGCCCAGACCGAAGGCTGCGTCTACGAGGTCGCCGTCATCGCCGCCGCCCTGTCGATCCAGGACCCGCGGGAGCGCCCGGCCGACAAGAAGGCCCAGTCCGACCAGGCGCACGCCCGCTTCAACGATCCCGAGTCGGACTTCTCCGCGTTCCTCAACCTCTGGAAATACCTCGAAGGTGAGCGCCGCTCGCGATCCTCGAGTGCCTTCCGGCGGATGTGCAAACAGGAGTACCTGCACTACCTGCGCATCCGCGAATGGCAGGACCTCGTCCGCCAGATCACGAGCGTCCTCAAGAGCCTCAAGATGCCCACCGCGCCGACCACGCCCGCCCCCGACACCCGGCGCATCCACACCGCGCTGCTCGCCGGGCTCCTCTCGCACATCGGCGTCAAAGAGGCCGACAAGCGCGAGTACCTCGGCGGCCGAGGCGCCAAATTCGCGATCTTCCCCGGATCGGGTCTGTTCAAAAAGCAGCCGCGCTGGGTCGTCGCCGGCGAACTGGTCGAGACCAGCCGCCTGTGGGGCCGCATCTGCGCCAAGATCGAGCCCGAATGGGTCGAGCCGCTCGCCGCCCACCTCGTCAAGCGCACCTACTCCGAGCCGCACTGGTCCAAGAAGTCCGGCGCGGTCCTCGCGTTCGAGCGCGTCACCCTCTACGGCGTGCCGATCGTGCCGCGCCGCCAGGTCAACTTCGGATCGCTGGACCCGGCCACCAGCCGCGAACTGTTCATCCGACACGCCCTCGTCGAGGGCGAATGGGAGACCCACCACCCGTTCTTCCAGCGCAACCGCGACAAGATCGGCGAGGTCGAGGACCTGGAGAACCGCGTGCGGCAGCGCGGTCTGCTCGCCGACGAGCAGACCCTGTTCGAGTTCTACGACGAGCGCATCCCCGCCGACATCGTCTCCGGCCGCCACTTCGACTCGTGGTGGAAGCGGCAGCAGGACAAGCACCAGCTCGACTTCGACGAAGCCCTCCTCCTCGGCGACCGCGCCGAGGAGGTCCGAGCGGACGCCTACCCCGAGGTGTGGACCTCCGAAGGCGTCGACCTCGGACTCGACTACGAGTTCGAGCCCGGCTCGGCGAACGACGGCGTCACCGTCGAGGTGCCCCTCGCCGCGCTCCAGCAGCTCGACCAGGACGCCTTCACCTGGCAGGTCCCCGGCCTGCGCGCCGACTTCGCCGAATCGCTCATCAAGAGCCTGCCCAAGAGCCTGCGCCGCAACTTCGTGCCCGCCCCCGACTTCGCCCGGGCCGCCGTCGCCCGCATGGAGCCGGCCGAGGGCCGCCCGATGACCGCCGCGCTGGCCGAGACGCTCCGCGTCATGACGGGCGTCAACGTCCCCGAGGACGCCTTCGACCTCACCAAGATCCCCGGCCACCTGCTCATCACCTTCCAGGTCAAGGACGAGGACGGCTCGGTCCTGGCCGAGGGCAAGGAGCTCGGCGCGCTCCAGCGGCAGCTCGCGCCCAAGGTCCAGGCCGCGGCGGCCGAGGCCGCGCCGGACCTCGAACGCACCGGCCTGACCGCCTGGGACTTCGACGCGCTGCCGAAGGTCCAGGAGACCCCTCGCAAGGGCTACGTCGCCAAGGCCTACCCGGCCCTGTTCGACGAGGGCGCGAGCGCCGGCGTCAAGGCCTTCGCCGACCCCGGCGCGCAGTCGGCGAACATGTGGGCCGGCACCCGCCGCCTGCTCAAGCTGGGCGCCCCCGATCCGCACGTCAAGGAGGCGCTGACCCGCAACGAACTGCTGGTCCTCGCCACCGGCCCGTACCCGAGCGTCGGGGCGCTGCTGGACGACTGCGTCCGGGTCGTGCTCGACAAGGTCCTCATCGAGGGCGGGGGACCGGCGTGGGATCGCGCCGGATTCGAGCGGCTGCTCTCCAGGGCCCGCCCCGCGGTCGCCGGCGAGTCCCCGGCCGTGGCGCGGAAGGTCGCCGCGACCCTGACCGAGGCCCGCGAGGCGTCCAGGCTCCTGGAAGGCAAGTTCGACTTCTCGATGCTGCCCGCGATGAGCGACATGCGCGCCCAGCTCGACGACCTGGTCGGCGCCGAAGGTTTCGTGGGCGCCACCGGATGGTGGCGCCTGGACGACCTGACCCGATACGTCAAGGGCGTCGTCTACCGCGCGAGGCGGGTCCGGGACGACGTCGCCGGCGACAAGGCCAAAATGGACATCGTGCGGGCGCTCCAGGCCGAGCGCGACGCCCTCGCGCGCGCCCGCCCGACGGCGATGCGCACCGCCGAGGGCCAGGAACTGCGCTGGATGATCGAGGAACTGCGCATCAGCTTCTTCGCCCAGCAGCTCGGCACCCGATACCAGGTCAGCGAGAAGCGCGTCCGCAAGCTCCTCCAGACCCTCTAGCCTGCAGAGGGCGAAAGCCGCGATTTCGGGGTTCGAAGCGCCGTCTCCCCGAAAACTCGTTCGCGAGTGTCAGACCGGCGGGGCATGATCGACTCGAGAGCCGTCCCGGCTCCCGGAAACCAGGTTCACCGAGTTCTGACCGGCACTGCGGACGTATCCAGCAAGGAGGACGACGTGTCGCACGACAACGCCATTGAAACCGAGGGACTGACGAAGCGTTTCGGCGCGCTCGTCGCCGTCGACAGCATCGACCTCACCGCCCGCACCGGCTCGGTGCTCGGCGTCCTCGGCCCGAACGGGGCCGGGAAGACCACGGTGGTGCGGATGCTCGCCACCCTCTCCGCGCCCACCGCCGGAAACGCCCGCGTCGGCGGCTTCGACATCGTGCGCGACGCCGCACGCGTACGCTCCCTCATCGGCTTGACCGGACAGTTCGCGGGGGTCGACGAGCTGCTCACCGGCGAGGAGAACCTGCTGTTCATCGGCCGGCTCCTCGGCAGACCGCGCGCCGAGGCCCGCCGTCGGGCCCGCGAACTGCTCGTCCAGTTCCACCTCGACGACGCCGCCGACCGCGCCGTCAAGACCTACTCCGGCGGCATGCGGCGGCGCCTCGACCTCGCGGCCAGTCTCGTCGGAGAGCCGCCGATCCTCTTCCTCGACGAGCCCACCACCGGGCTCGACCCGCGGGCGCGCGGCGAACTGTGGGAGATCGTGCGGAACCTGGTCGGCGGCGGGACCACGGTCCTGCTGACCACCCAGTACCTGGAGGAGGCCGACCAGCTGGCCGACGACATCGCGGTCATCGACCGCGGCAAAGTCATCGCCACCGGCACGCCGAACCAGCTCAAGGCCAAGATCGGCGGCCAGACACTGCGGATCCAGCCCGAGGACCCCGCGCACTCGGCGACCGTGCGGGCGCTCATCGCCGAGAGCTACGCCGACCTGGAGCCGGTCGTCGAGGGCACGGCGGTCACCGTCGGCGTCAACGACGACCGGATCATGCCGGTCATCGCCGCGGCGCTGCAATCGCGGGGCATCGCGCTCAGCGACTTCCATCTCGGCCTGTCGAGCCTGGACGAAGTGTTCCTGACGCTGACCGGGCACCGGACCGACGACGAGAACGAGAACGAGCCCGAAGAGGAGACGGCGCAATGACGACCGCGACACTCGACGCCCCGGCGGAAGTGGCGGGGCGGCCCGGGCCGGGCGCGACCCTCGGCCAGATCATGTCGATGGCTTGGCGGCAGATGGTCCGCATCAAGCACAATCCGTTCGAACTGGTGGACCTGTCGCTGTCGCCGGTGATGTTCCTGCTGCTGTTCGTCTACGTCTTCGGTGGGCAGATGGCCGGCTCGACCAGCGAGTACCTCCAGTACGTGCTCGGCGGCCTGATCGCGCAGAACGCGATCTTCCTGACCATGTACACCGGCACCGGCATCAACGCCGACCTGCGCAAGGGCGTCTACGACCGATTCCGGTCGCTGCCGATCGCGCGCTCGGCGCCGCTGGCCGGCAAGATCTTCGCCGACATGTTCAAGCAGGTGTGGTCGGTCGCGATCATGCTGGGCCTCGGCGTGCTCATGGGCTTCGAGCTGCGCAGCCTCAGCGGTGCGCTGCTGGCCACTGCGGTGCTGGTGATGTTCGCGCTGGCGATCTCGTGGTTCTCGGTGCTGGTGGGCGTCCTCGCCGACTCCGAAGAGAAGGTGCAGATCTACGCGTTCGTGGTGGTCATGCCGCTGACCTTCACCTCGGACGCGTTCGTGCGCGTCGAGACTCTTCCGGGGCCGCTCGAAACCTGGGCCGAGGTCAACCCGGTGAGCCACCTGGCCCGCACCATGCGCGGCCTGCTCGCGGAAGGCCCCGTGGCCGAGCCGCTGATGTGGACGACGGTCTGGGCGGCGGCGCTCTTCCTGGTGACGGCCCCACTGGCCATGCGCGCCTACAAGAAGAAGATGATCTGACACCGACGCGCGAGCGTGTCGGCTGCTTCGCATGAGCCGTTCGCGGCCGCTTGGGCCGCGAACGGCTCTGGTTCACGCTCGGGCGAGCTCGGGGATGCCGGCCGGCTCTGTCGGCGGGGCCGCCTTCGGTCTGGCGGGGAGCTGGCTCGCCAGTGTCGCCGCCAGCGCCACGGCGAAGCCGGTGACCTGCCAGGCCGTGAAGGACTCGCCCAGCACCAGCCAGCCGAGGAACGCCGCCGTGAGCGGCGAGAACAGGCCCAGGAAGCTCAGCGGCACCACCGATAGCCTGCCGATGCCACGGAACCACAGCCAGTAGCCCAGCGCCGTGTTCACCAGCCCCAGGTAGGCGTAGCCGGCGATGTTGACCGTCGTGAAGTGCGGCGGGCCGCCTTCGAGGAGGAAGGCCACGGGGATGAGCAGGACGCCCCCGGCCGTCAGCTGCCATCCGGCGAGCGCCGCCGGCCCGGCGCCCTTCGGCAGTCCCCACCGCTTGGTGAGCACCGTTGCGGTGGCCATCGACGCCGCCCCGCCCACCGCGGCGGCCCCACCGATCAGGTCCAGCCGCGCCTCGGCGGTGAGCACCACCAGCGCCACGCCCGCGACCCCGGCCAGGCCCAGCAGCCAGGTGCGCAGCCGCACCCGCTGGTGCAGCACGAGGATTGTCGCCGCGGCCGTCGCGAGCGGCCCGACCGCGCCGGCCACCGCCGCCACGCCTCCGGGGAGCCGGTAGGCGGCCAGGAACAGCAGGGCGAAGAACGCGGCGATATTGAGCGCGCCGATGACGCTCGCCTTCCACCACCATTCGCCGCTCGGCAGCCTTCGCGCGATGAGTATGAGCAGCAGTCCGGCCGGGAGCGCCCGGAGGAGCGCGGTGAGCATGGGTCGGTCGGGCGGCAGGAACTCGGTGGTCACCAGGTAGGTGGTGCCCCACATGGCGGGTGCGAGGGCGGTGATGGCGATGTCGCGGGCGCGGGCGGTCATGGGGTCGCCTCCAAGTAGCTTGTATACAAGTAGCTTAGTATCAAGATGCTTTAAGTCAAGATACTTGGACTTGAGTTGGATCACCGTGAGGTACTTCCGCGGCGTCCCCTCTGGTGGGCGAGAATGTCCGCATGGCTGAACCAGACGCGGTCGACCGCATCGTCGAGCAGTGGCACCGCGAGATGCCCGAGCTCGAGCTCGATCCCATGGCCGTCTTCGGGCGCATCCACCGCATCTCCCAGAAGGTCGGCGCGAGGCTCCACGGCGTCTACGTCGCGCACGGCATCGGGCGCGGCGAGTTCGACGTCCTGGCCAGCATTCGCCGCTCCGGAGCGCCGTTCGTCCTCTCGCCCAAGCAGATCAGCGCCACCCTCATGCTCTCCTCCGGCGGCCTCACCGGACGCCTCGACAAGCTCGAGAGCGCCGGATTCATCGAGCGGCTCCCGGACCCGGACGACCGCCGCGGCCTCAAGGTCCGCATGACCGCCGAAGGCAAGAGCGCCATCGAGACCGCCGTCCGCGAAGGCCTGGAGGTCCAGGAGGAACTGCTCTCGGCCCTTGACGCCGGAGAACGCCGGCAGTTCGGTGCGCTCCTGCGCAAACTGCACACGACGTTCGAGGACCAGCCGTTCGGGTAGTCCAAGCGTCCGCGGGCGGCTTCACCCGCCGGCCCGCCCGATCAACGATGCGGACGCCGCGAAGCGGCGTCCGCGGAACCGATGGAGGCGACACCATGCGATACACCCGTCTCGGCACCACGGGAACCCAGGTTTCACGGTTGTGCATCGGCTGCATGAGCTTCGGGGAACCCGACCGCGGAACCCACTCGTGGACGCTCGGTGAGGCCGCCGCCCGCGACGTCATCCGCGCCGCGCTCGACGCCGGGATCAACTTCTTCGACACCGCCAACGTCTATAGCGACGGATCCAGTGAGGAGATCGTCGGCGGCGCCCTGGCCGACATGGCCCGCCGCGACGAGGTCGTCATCGCCACCAAGGTCTTCGGCACCATGCGTCCGGGCCCCAACGGCGCCGGGCTCTCCCGCAAGGCCATCATGACCGAGATCGACGCCAGCCTCCGCAGGCTCGGCACGGACTACGTCGATCTCTACCAGATCCACCGCTGGGACGGGGCCACGCCGATCGAGGAGACCATGGAGGCCCTCCACGACGTGGTCAAGGCCGGGAAGGCCCGGTACATCGGGGCCTCCTCGATGTACGCCTGGCAGTTCGCCAAGGCCCTGTTCACCGCGGACCTCAACGGCTGGACCCGCTTCGCGACCATGCAGAACCACTACAACCTCATCAACCGCGAAGAGGAGCGCGAGATGCTCCCGCTGTGCCTCGACCAAGGGGTGGGATCGATCCCGTGGAGCCCGCTCGCGCGGGGCCTGCTGGCCCGCGATCCGGAGATCGCCACCGAACGCTCCGCCGACGACGCCTTCGGCGACCGGCTCTACGGCGGCTCCGAGGAGGCCGACCGGCAGGTCATCGAACGTCTCGGCCGCGTCGCCGAGGCACGCGGCGTACCGCGCGCCCAGGTCGCACTGGCGTGGCTGCTGCGCAACCCCGCGGTGACCGCCCCGATCGTCGGCGTCACCAAGCCCGGCCACCTGACCGACGCGCTCGCCGCGCTCGACATCGACCTGACCGACGAAGAGGTCATGCTGCTGGAGGAGATGTACGTTCCGCACGAGATCGCCGGATTCTCGTAGGCGATCGCCGGTCACCGCCCCTCGACGGCCGCCTCCAGCTCCTGCTGAAGGCGATCGGGATCCACGTCCTCACCGCTGGAGAAGGCGGTGTGGACGTGGTCGCGGAACACCTCGCTGAAGCGGTTGTAGCGGTCCACTCCCGGGCGCTGCCCGGCCTGCTCGAGCCCGTGCTCCAGGGCCCGCACGCCCGCCACCGGGAAGCCCCGTGCGGCGCCCGGTTCGACGCACGGGACCTCGACGGCCGCCTGGTCGGCCGAGGCCCCGGGCGTGGCTCCGCGAATGTAGGCGTCCTCGTACGGCTCCTCGCGGGTGGCTCCGAAGCCGCCGCGCTCGAACAAGAGCTGCTGGCTGCGGCCGTTCGTCAGGAACTCCGCGAGGCGCTGCGCGGCCACCGGGTAGCGCGAGTAGGCGGTCACCGCCAGACTCTGGCCCCCGAGGAGCCCCGAGCCGGGCAGGGGGGCCACGCCCACCTCGAAGTCGATCGCCTCGCATGTCAAGAGCTGGAAATAGGCGTTCGGCCAATGCCGCAGGAAGATCGTGCGGCCCTCCTTGAACGCCTCCAGCGAGCCCTCCTCGTCGTGCTCCAGCGAGTCGGGCAGGATCGTGCCGCCCTCGATCAGCCCGTTCAAGCGGCTGAGCGCGGCGATCGTGGCGTGGTCGTCGGCGACCTGGATCAAGTCCTCGCGGACCGGTTCGGCGCCGTTCGACAGCAGGACCTCCCAGACATTGACGGTGAAGCCCTCGTACGGCCCCAGCTGCATCGCGATCCCGGCCCGCAGCTCGGGCGCGCGCTCGCGCACCGCCTCGTCGCGCAGCAGCGACTCGGCGGTCTGGACGTACTGCTCCCAGCTGTCGGTCGGCGGATCGCCGCGCACCACGTCCTTGCGGTAGTAGAGCAGTCCGACATCGGTGTTGAACGGCAGCGCGTAGACGTCGCCGTCGAACCTGCCCGCGGCGTACGGCGCCGGCAGGAAGTCGTCGTCGGCCAGCTCGCTCAGTTTCCGGAGGTGCCCCTGCTCGGCGAAGCCGGCGATCCACGGGATGTCGAGGTTGACGAGGTCGATGCCCTCGTCCTTCGCCTGGAGCCGGGCGTGCATCGCGTTGTATTCGACGTCCGCGTTGGGCGGCAGTTCGAGCACCGTGGCGGGTTGATCGGGGTGCAGCTGGTTCCACTGCCGCACCAGCGAGGCGCGTTGCGCGCCGAAGCTCACGTCGAGGCCGCTCAGGATCACCAGCCGCTCGCCTCGCGGCAGCACCTCCATGTCCGGCCGCCCGTCGATCAGGTGCCGCCACAGGAAGCCGCCGGCCACGCCGCCCACCAAGGCGGCGCCCATCGCGCTCAACACATCGCGACGACGCCGGCCGCTCCGGGCAAGGCGCTTGAACCTGTCGGCCGACTCAGTCATTCCCGCCCCAGATCTGATCGAACACCTCGGCGAAGGCCGACTCGATCGACCGGGCCTGCACGCTCTCGCAGCGGCCTCGCGAGGCGGTGGCGAGTTCGCCCAGCCCGGTCGACTCGCATGACGCGCCCGCGACGGTGATGACGTACAACTGCACGTCGGTCGCGGTGACCTGTTCGGTCAGCTCGTCGAGGCCGATCCGGTGCACGGCGTCGTCGTTCTCGCCGTCGGTGAGGACGACCATGACCGACTGCGCCGCACCGTCGTCGAGTCCCTCCAATGCGGACACACCCGAAGCGATCGTATGGTAAAGCGGCGTGTCGCCCTCGGGCGCCCGGGCTTCGAGCAGTTCGACCGCCTGCCGGTGGTGCTCGGGGTCGGCGGGACCGATCGGCACCAGCTCGACCGGCTCCAGGCGCTCGCCGTCGGGGAAGACCCACAGTCCGAACTCGTCGGCACGGCCGAACGCGCCGAGCGCCTCCTCCGCGCCCGCCCGCGCGAGATCGGCGAGGGTCTGGTCGCCGGTGCCGGACGCCTCGTCCATCGATCCGGAGTTGTCGACCGCCAGCAGCACTCGCGCCGGCATGCGCGCGTCGCCGAACGCGGCCTCGAGCTCCGCGATACGACTCGCCTGCGGCAGGTAGGTGCTCGGCGTCGCCGTGATGTCGACGCCCGGATCGGCGGCCAAGAGCGTGGCCCGTCCCTCGGTGCGCACGCCGATCTCGGCCAGCGCGGCGGCGCCGGCCGGCTCGGTCAGCCAGCCGATGAGGTCCGCCGACGCCCGGTCACGGTCGGCCTCGACGGCGTCGTCGGCTCCCTCGGGATCGGGCCAGCCGAGATCGACGGCGGTGTAGTCCAGACTCGCGGCCCCGGCCGGATACATCGCCCGCAGCGGCGTCTCGGGCCGGTCGGTCTGCGGGCAGTCCGCGCCCATGTCGCCGTTGTTGTAGACGGCCATGGCGCGCTCGGTGGTGAGCACGCCCGTCGCCGACGCGTCACCATTGTGGAGCAGGCACAGCAGCTCGGTCTCGTCGAGCTTGCCGACCCCGTGTGACTCCAGGCCGTCGGCGATGGACCGTTCGGCCGCGCTGGGGCTCATGTCGAGGCCGTAGAGCCACTGGAGGTGGTAGAGCGCGGCGAACGACAACTCCGGGTCGGCGCGCACCACGCTCGGCCCTTCCGGGGCCGCGAGCGACGTGAAGACGTCTTCGGCGGTCGCCCCGAGATCCTGATGGGCTTCGGGAACCGCCAAGACCAGGGGAGTCGAGCCGATCGGGACCCGTTCCCCGGTCAACGGCGAGCGGCCCCCGCCCGTGAGCGCCTTGGCGGATTCGATCTGCGCGGCCGACTCCGCGATCCACACGTCGGGGCGTGCGCCGAGTTCGCGCATCGTCGCGGCGCCCCAGTCGTCCTCGAACGCCTGCTGCGCCTGCGCCCATGAGACCGGGAGGGCGGTGGCGTCGACGCTGCGGCAGTCGTGGTCGCCCCGTTGATCCGACGCGAAGGCCTCCACCGCCTCGGCGAAGCCGGCGGCGCCCTCCTGGGGGACGGCCACGGTGAGCTCGATGGGGTCGCCGCAGGGCGGATCGAAGATGTTGCGGATCTGGGGCTGGAACAGGGCGACCACCAGCGCCAGGATGCCGACCGCGGTGGTAGCGATGACGGTGGGGCGCAGCCAGCGGCGCGGTTTCGTCTCCTCACCGGGAGCCTTGGCGTGGTGTTCGCGGTTCAGCCAGATCCCGAAGACGAGCACGCCGCCCGAGACGGCGGCGAGGAACGACAGTCCGAAGGCGAGCCAGTGGAAGGTCTCCAGTTCGCTGCGGGTGCGGCCTTCGGCGAGGATGCCCAGGTAGTTGACGATGTTGGCCAAGATCGTGAGTGCCGCGCTGCTGAAGGTGATGAGCAGGGCGGGGGTGCGCCGGCGTCGGTTCGGTTCGGGATCGTCAGCTGCGGATGTCTCGTCGTCCTTCGCATTTGCGGGCACTGGTGCTCCAGTCGGGGCCTTCACGTCGACATTGACTGGTCTCAGTATGCCGGAAGCCCGCAAGCGGCGCGGAAGTCCATATCGGCTATTGGCCGTCGTCGTCCACCGTGTAGTCGATGGCGTCGTAGATGTAGATCGGCGCCCACGGGGCCACGTCGAACGCCGGGTCTCCCATCCTGGACGCCTGCGCGGCGGGCGGCTCGGGGACCGGCGGCGGGGGAGGCGGCGGCGCGAGCACCCGGCTGCGCTCGATCGCGGTGCGCATGGTCTCGGGGCCGAACGGCGAGTGCTCGGCGGCCTCGTCGTCCGCCACCAGCCCTTGCGCCACCTCGCCGCACAGCCTCGCGACCTCGGTGAGGTCCCGCGCCTGGCTCCTGGCCCACCAGTAGTCGGCCGGTTCGCCGTGCCCTGGGACGACGGTCGTCGGCTTCCAGCTCAGGAGGTACTCCACCGCCTGCGGCCAGTGGTACGGGAAGGCGGCGTCGTACGACGGTGGGGCACCGTTCTCCAGCAGGTCGCCGGCGAAGAGCACTCCTGCGTCGGGTACCTCGACGACCATGTCGTTGTCGCTGTGCGCGAGGCCGACCTGCCGCAGCACCACGGTCCGCCCGCCCAGGTTCAGGCCGAGGGCGCCGCTCACCCGGCAGTTCGGCGGCACGAGCCGGGAGCGCCCGATGCGCCGCGCCGCCTCCTCGCGTTGCTGGAGCCGGTACTTCGAGGCCCAGCGTTTGCGCTGTTCGTCGCCCGTGGAGAGGTAATGGGCGCCGTCGGCGACGGCCCAGATCGCGGACTCGCCGAATGCGGAGGTCCCGAACCAGTGGTCGAAGTGGTCGTGGGTGTAGGCGATCTGCCACGGCAGGGGCGTGAGCTCGCGGATCGCGGTGGCGAAGTCGTAGCCGTGATCGGCGTCGACGCCGGTGTCGACCACCAGGCAGTAGTCGTCGCCGACGACGAGCCCGAGCGACAGGTCCAGCTCCTCGCAGCGTCGCGCCCACACCCGGTCGGCCAACTCCACCCAGTGATCACCCATGCGCGCAATGGTATTCGCTCGCCTCTCGCCCCTTCGCCGAGAGCGCTGTCGGATACGAATCACAGGGGGCGGAGTTGAACGCGCTTCCATGACGCTCTACGGTCGGTTGGAGCGCCGCATGTCGTCCTTTCGTCGCTGTCCGGGTTGTATTGCTTACGCCCGCTATACGGCAACGATTTGATCACGGAATGTGTCACTTCCAGTTAATTCGGCTCGTGTAAGTTTCCAGGTGAATTGTCGCCCCTTTCTGTACGAAGGAGTCCATCTCCCATGCACCTCAGTCGCCGCCGCCTGCTGTATGGATCGGCAGGTGTCGCAGCCGTATCAGTGGCCGGATGCTCGGCGGGCGAGGAGTCTGTCGAACGCACCGGTTTCACCGGGATCTCGATGCCCATGACCACGTCCGAGCGTTGGGTGATCGAGGGCGAGTACCTCAGGGACCATTTCGAGGATCTCGGCTACCGCACCCTCCTCGAGTACGCCGAGAACGAGGCCGAGACCCAGGTCGACCAGATCCAGGGAATGATCGACGCCGGCGTCGAGTTCCTCATCATCTCCGCGGTCGACAACCGCTCCCTCGGGGCGGTGCTCGCCGATGCGAAGGACAACGGCGTCACGATCATCGCCTACGACCGGCTCATCCTCCAGACCCCTGACGTGGACTACTACGCCTCCTTCGACAACTACCAGGTCGGCGTGCTCCAGGCGGAGCACATCATCAGCCGGCTCGGCCTCGAGGACGATCCGGACGCCGGGCCGTTCAACGTCGAGTTGTTCTCCGGCGACCCCGCGGACAGCAACTCCGAGTACTTCTTCCTGGGCGGCCTCGACACCCTGGAGCGCTACACCTACGAGGGTCGGGTGCAGATCGTCTCCGAGCAGACCGAGCAGCAGGAGACCTCCACCGCCGGCTGGGACGGCGAGATCGCCAAGGAGCGCATGGCCAAGCTGCTCGACGACTACTACTCCGACGACGAGGTGGAGCTTCACGCCGTCCTGTCGCCGTACGACGGCATCAGCCGCGGCATCGTCGAGGCCCTCGTCGACGCCGACTACACTCCCGGCTCGGACGACTTCCCGATCGTCACCGGCCAGGACGCCGAGGCGGCCTCCGTCAAGGCCATCCGGGATGAGACCGGGCAGACCCAGACGGTCTTCAAGGACACCCGCAACCTCGCCGACGTCGCCCTCAACATGGTCACCGCGATCATGGACGGCGGCTCGCCGGAGGTCAACGACCTCGGCACTTACAACAACGGCTTCAAGTTCGTTCCCGCCTATCTCCTGGAACCGGTGGCCGTCGACCAGTCGAACTGGGAGGAAGTGCTCATCGAGAGCGATTACCTCACCATGGAGGACGTGGACGAGGCCTAGGAACCGCCTTCGGAGATTCCCCAGATTTTTCTCGGTGAAGGTGTCGAATCGGCGTCGCCCCGATCGACGCAGAGGTATCAAGGCCAAGGCAAGGCTCGCAAGCACCGCCTTGAGGGCCGAATACAGCAAAGAAGGAGCAAGGCCATGCGCTACCTCATCAACGTCGTCCACGACCGACCGGAGCCCGACCCCGAGACCGTCCCCAAGGAGCTCCACGAGGCGATGGGGAACTTCGTCGCCAAGCTCGCCGCTGACGGCGTCCTCGTCGACGCCGCCGGCCTGTCCCGCATGGAGCAGGCCAAGCGGGTCGACCTGCACGACGGCAAGATCAAGGTCATCGACGGCCCGTTCGCCGAATCGAAGGAGTGGGTCGGAGGATTCTTCGTCCTCCAGGTCCGGTCCGAGGCCGAGGCCGTCGAGTACGCCCGGCAGTCGGTCGAGCTGCACCAGAAGTACTTCCCGGGCTTCGACGTCGTCCACGAGGTCCGCAAGATCGAAGACGGCGAGGACTGATCCCGCGCCGATGTGCTTAGCTTGGCGGTGTGAAGGCCGACGGAGTTCACGAAGCGGTGGAGACGGTATGGCGGATGGAGTCCGCCAAGATCATCGCCGTGCTTGCCCGGACCGTGAACGACGTCGGCCTCGCCGAGGACCTCGCGACCGACGCCGTCGTCGCGGCCCTCGAGCAGTGGCCCCAGGAAGGCGTGCCCGACCGGCCCGCCGCCTGGCTCATGGTCACCGCCAAGCGGCGCGCGGTCGACCGCATTCGCCGCGACCAGAACCTCAAGGGCAAGTACGAGCACATCGCCCGCCAACTGGAGGTCTCCGGCCAGTCCGAGGACCCCATCGCCGAGGCCGACGCCGAACTCGACGACGACATCGGCGACGAACTGCTGCGCGTCGTCTTCTGCGCCTGCCACCCCGTGCTCTCCCTGGAAGCGCGCGCCGCCCTGACCCTCAAGGTCGCCGCGGGCCTCACCACCGGTGAGATCGCGCGCGCCTATCTCACCACCGAGCCCACCGTCGCCCAGCGCATCGTGCGCGCCAAGCGGAAACTCGAGCAGGCGGGCGTGACGTTCGAGGCGCCGTCGGCCGACGAGTTCGGCGAGCGGCTGGATGCGGTGCTCGAGGTGGTCTACCTGATCTTCAACGAGGGGTACACCGCGACCGGCGGCGACGACCTCATGCGTCCGCAGCTGTGCGAGGACGCGATGCGGCTCGCGCAGCGCCTCACGGTGCTGCTGCCCGACCAGCCCGAGGTCTTGGGCCTCGCCGCGCTGCTCGACTTCCAGGCGTCCCGCTCGCGGGCCCGCACCGACGCGAACGGCGACCCGGTGCCGCTGCCCGAGCAGGACCGGTCCAAATGGGACCGGCTGCTCATCCGGCGCGGGCAGGCCACGCTGCACCGCGCCAGCGCGTGGGGCGAGGACGCGGGGCCCTACGTCCTCCAGGCCGCGATCGCCGCCTCTCACGCGCGTGCCACTCGGCCCGAGGACACCGACTGGGTGCGCATCGCGGGCTTGTACTCGCGGCTGCTGACCGTGCAGCCGTCCCCGGTGGTGGCGCTCAACCGCGCGATGGCCTTCGGCATGGCGTTCGGACCCGAGCGCGGGCTGGCCTTGGTCGAGGAGATCGCCGACCTTCCCGCGCTGAAGGATTACCAGTTCGTGCCTGCCGTGCGCGGTGAGATGCTCGAGCGCATGGGCCGGTTCGAGGAGGCGTGCAGTGAGTTCGAACACGCCGCTGAGCTGACCGACAATGCGCGCGAAAAAGAGCAGTTGCGGCAGCGCGCGGCCGGTCTCAGAAGTGCTCCCTGAGACCCTTGAGCTTCAAGCTTGCGCCGTTATCAAACCGTTATGCGACCTTCCTTCGGGTTGCCGCGTGTTTGATTGGTACGGTGCCTGAGCGGATCGGTTCTCTGCCCCCGATCGCGCAAGGCCCCTCCAATCCCCCATTTTGAGCAATACCACCATTTAGGAGAATCATGAACCGTACCCTCAAGCGGGTGCTGGGACTGACCGGGAGCGTCGCCCTCGGGCTCGCCGGTGCAGTCACTTTCGCTTCGGCCGCCCAAGCCCACCACGTCGAGATCGAAGGCTCTTCAGATTGCGCCGACGACGGCTGGGTCGCGAACTGGGAAGTGCAGGACTGGTTCGAACAGTCGCACATGGGCCCCGGTGTCATCTTCGACATCATCTCCACCCCCGACGCCGAAATCGTCGGTGACATCGCGGAGGGCACTCCGCTCCCTCCGCTGAACAGCGGCACGCTGCTCACCGGCACGCAGACGTTCGGCGCCGACGTCACGCAGGTGACGCTCGAGATCTGGGCCGAGTGGCCCAACGGTAAGAAGGACAAGGGAACCGCTACGGTCTCCGCTCCGACCGACTGTGCGCCCGGCCAGACTCCTACGCCGGAGGCCGGCGCGACCGCTTGGAGCGATTGCTTCGGCCTGAACGTCGTCGTCGCCAACCACAACCCCGATGCGCTGGCCGAGTTCACCCTCGAGCCGAGCACCGGCGAGCCTGTCACCGTGGCCCCGGAGGCCGGTGAGGACAACGCCTACACCGAGTACTTCGCAGTGGAAGACGCTGAGGCCGGCTTGTCCGTCACCGTGTACGTCGACGGCGAAGAGTTCGAGACTTACACCTGGGACGGCGGCGGAAACTGCGAGTGGGGCGTCATCTACGACACCTGTGAAGGTCTCGAGTTCGAGTTGTCCATCCCCGAGGACGGCGTTGAGACCACCTACACGCTGACCCCGTCCGAGGGTGACGAGGTCGTCGTGACCCTGGCTCCCGGCGAGACCGAAACGGTGACCTTCGTGGCCACCGGCGACGAGCTCACCGTGGCCTACCTGATCGAGGACGACAAGAACTTCTACGAGGGCGAGGTCCCCTGGACCAAGCCTGAGGGTTGCGAAGAGGCCCCGGTCGAGTCCGAGACTCCGTCCGCTGCTCCTCAGCTGCCGACCACCGGTTCGTCCATGACGATCATGATCGGTGCCGCCTCCGCGTTGGTTCTCGCGGCTGCCGTGCTGTTCTTCATCGCGCGTCGCCGTCGTGCGGCCGCCGACTGGTAGACCGATCCCGTCTGTGGGACACGGCTATCGGCTGATCTGAAATGAGGGGCCGCGCAGCTCGACTGCGCGGCCCCTTTCACGTCCTTCGAACACAACACCGCCGCTCAGGCGACGCCGACGAGCCGCAGCAGCGCCGTCGTGGCCGCCGCCGCCACGACCACCGCCGCCAGCGGCGCCTTCCACCACGCGAGCACGCCGCCGACCGCCACCCCGGCGGCGAGCGCCCACCCGCCCCAGCCGCCGTTCACCACGATCGTCGTCGTCGCGACCAGCGCCACGAGCACGACGGTCGCGGCGCGTTTGAGGAACTCCTCGGTCTGCTCGTTCAGGGTGATGCGGTTGCGCAGCATGGGCCCCGAGAGCCGGATCAGAAACGTGCCGACCGCCAGCACGGCCACCTCGAACCAGGTCACCGTCTCACCTCCTCCGGTTCGGGCCACGCGACGACCAGCCCGAGCAGCGCCAGCATCACCGGCAGCCCGGCAGGCAGGAACGGGCTTGTCGCCAGCGCGATCGCCGCACCGGTGAGCGAGGCCAGCAGTGTTCGGGAATGACGCAGGCTCGGCAGCACCAACGCCAAGATGATCGCGGGCAGCGCCGCGTCCATACCGAGCGCTTCGGGATCGCCGATGCTGCGCCCCGCGAGGATGCCGGCGACATTGCCGATCACCCACGCGATGGCGTTCCCGGCGCCGGTGGTCCAGTAGACGATCTTGGCCCGCCGAAGGTCGTCGCCCACCGCCAGCGCGAAGGCCGCGGTCGTGTCGAGCAGGTTCTGCGTCCCGAGGAGGCGGGTCCACCAGCGGTCCCAGTACAGGTGACCGACCGCCATCCCATAGGGGATGTGCCGGAGATTGAGGATGAGCCCGGTCGCGATGACGGCCAGCGCGCCGCCTCCGGCGGTGGCGACGCCCAGCGCGGCGAACTGCGCGGCCCCGGCGTAGACGAAGACCGACATGCCCATGGTGATCGCCCATGGAACGCCGTGAGCGGTGGAGAGTGCGGCGAAGGCGGCACCGGCTACGCCGATGCCGACGCTGTATGCCGCCGTGTCACGCAGCAGTCCCGGGCCGACGAGCTTCGCGAATCTGGACGACACCGCGGCAGTGTTGCCCGAAACGGCCGCCGCTACACCTGCGTTCAGGCGATCCCGGCGAGCCGCAGCAGCGCGGTGGTCGCCGCGGCGGCGACCACGACGATCGCCAACGGCGCCTTCCTCCACGCCAGGACGCCGCCGACCAGCACCCCGGCGGGGAGCGCCCAGCCGGCGAAGGCGCCGTCGATCAGGAATGTCGAGGTGACCGTGAGCGCCAGCAGCACCACGGTCGCGCCGGCCTTGACGACCTTCTCGGTGTGGTCCGAGAGTGTGATGCGGTTTCGCAGCAGGGGACCGGAGAGCCGGATGAGGTACGTGCCCACCGCCAAGGCGATGATCCCCACGAGCATCATCATGCCGCCGCCTCCTCGCGTGAGGGCCGGCGCCACATGACGACCAGCCCCATGAGCGCCAGCAGCACCGGGACGCCCGCGGGCAGGACGAAGCTGGAGGCGAGCGCGATCACCGATCCGACGAGGCCGGCCAGCAGCGTCTCCTTGTCGCGCAGCGCCGGGATGACGAGCGCCAGCAGGATCGCCGGGAGGGCCGCGTCGAGCCCGAGCGTCTCGGGGTCGGCGATGAACTGCCCGGCCAGCGCCCCGACGATAGTCCCGATGTTCCAGCTGAGGAACAGCGCGGCGCCGACGGTCCAGAACGCGGTCTTCGCGCGGCGCCGGTCGTGCCCGGCGGCGAGCGCGAAGGCGGTGGTCTGATCGATCAGCACGTGCGTGCCCAGCAGCTTCGAGCGCAGGCTGGTCCAGTAGATGCCGCCGACGGCCATGCCGTAGGGGACGTGCCGCATATTGAGCACGAGCCCGGCCGCGACCCCGGCGAGGAGGCCGCCGCCGGTGGTCATGATGCCCATCGTGGCGAACTGCGAGGCCCCGGCGAAGACGAACACCGACATGGCGCTCGACTGCCACCACGGGACGCCTTGGGCGGAAGCGATGGCGCCGAAGGAGGCGCCGGCTATGAAGATGCCGGCGGCGAGGGCGCCGACGTCGCGCAGGAGGTCCGGACCGATGCGCCGGAGGAGGGTCGTGAGCACCGGACGAGTATGCCTCGCTCGAAACTGCCCGACCAAACGTTCAGGGC